>JAEDES010000003.1 GCA_016293205.1 Bacilli bacterium | reverse complement strand
TCGTGGTATAATATTAATATAAATTTAGTGTTGACAAAACTTAGATAGTCAATTTGTTGAGGTACTATAAATGAATAAAGAAGAAATATTTAATATATTTTATGGTAAAGAAACATGGGATATATTGAGAAAATTTCAATTCTTTTGGAGTTTTGAACCATTGTCATAGTGATATGGGCGTTTCAGTATCTGTGTTGATAACAATAATATAAAATGATGTAATGCGTTTGACAAAATTGCTTGTAGAAGGAGTTTGATCATATGAATTATTTAGAAAACGTGGATAAGAGAATAATAGAATATTTAAACGTTTTAGAACCAGAATTTCCTGGATGGCTTAATGATTATATAAATACTGAAGAGTTATTATCACAAAAATATATAAGTATTGCTTGTGGGACTATTTATTCAAATTTGTTTGAAAGTAATTTCTTCTTTTCTAGTTTAGATCATTCTATTGCAGTGGCATTAATTATCTGGCATTTCACTCACGATAAAAAGCAAACGTTATCTGGATTATTTCATGATATTGCAACTCCAACTTTTAAACATTGCGTTGATTTTCTAAATGGGGATTACATGACTCAAGAATCTACTGAAGATTTAACAACAGAAATAATAAAAAACTCTAGTGAAATAGTAAAACTATTAGAGAGAGATAATATTAAAATATCAGAAATAGATGATTATCATATTTATCCAATTGCAGATAATGATACCCCAAAATTATCTGCTGATAGATTAGAATATTCTTTATCAAATGCACTATTTACTTATGGATTATTAGATATAGAAAGTATTAAAGAAATTTATAATGACATAGAAATTCAAGAAAATTCGGATAAAGAAAAGGAATTAGGATTTAAAACAAAGAAAATAGCAAGAAAATTTGTAAAGATTACGAGTAGATTGTCTATAATTTATAGGGATGATAGAACTAGATATTCTATGCAATTTATTGCAGATATTTTGAAAAAATTAAGCGATGAACATAAAATTTCAAAACAGGATTTATATAATCTAAAAGAAAGTGAAGTAATAGATATCATAGAATCATCTAAATATAATGATATTTTTAATCTTTGGAAGAATGCTACAAAAGTTAAAACTTCAGAAGAAGAACCTAAAGATGTTTATTATGTTCACCATGGCGCAAAGATAAGATATATTGATCCATTAGTTAATGGCGAGAGGATATCGAAGATTTGTAAAATAGCTAATAGCATGATAAATAAAAATTTGTCATATGATATGAATAATTATGTTTATTTAGATTTTAAATTTTAACAATATTTTAGATAAGTTCTGCTAGTGGAGCGGAGTGTAATAAAGTGTAGATGAGTGCTTAAAAGTGAAATCTACAGGGTAAAATGCTCTAAAGTGGAGCAGAATTTAAATTAAAGACCATTTGGAAGTGAAAAGAAATATAAGACTTTGGGAAGATTTTAAAAATCAAAAATATGACTTTAGATCCGATGATTTAATTAAGGTAGAATAAGGTAACATTTAAGGCAGATGAAAAAATCTGTCTTTTTTATGGTATACTTATATAGAATGGTGATACTATTATGAGTAAATTTGTTAAAGTAATGTATGGGACTACAAGTGGAGCAAAAAGTGACTTTGAATATAAGTTAGGAGAAGTTAATATAAGTAATAATTGGAATCCAAAAGCTGATTCAGGAAAAGAATTTGGTGGCAATTGGAATTGCCCAGAATTGTTTAAATTAGTATTCGATGAAAACGATAATTTAATAAGTATTATAAATATAAGGAATTAGATAATATGACTAAAGATGAAATTAATAAAAGAATATTTGAATTAAAAGATGAAGAAGAAATAAGAGAATTTGTAAAATTAAGAATAGCAGAATTAGAAGAGATAGCAGAAGAAAAAACTGTAGGTCAAAATTATACTGATAGTTTTAGTGATTATATTTCTTCTAAAGTTCATTATAAACCGGCAGAAAAGTTTAATGATGCAGAATGCCCTGACTTAGTTTATGATGATATTGAACCATATGTTAATCTTATAAAGGCAATTAAAGAAAGTTCTTGGTATAATGAATTATCATTGTTTACAACTATATTTTTTGAAGTATATAAATATTTACCTTCTGATGATATAGGATTGGGTAGATATTTTACATATGCCTCTCATAAAGGTGATAAAGTTTCTATTAAAGATGTTAGAGATAATAGTGTTGCCTTTTGTTCTGAAAAATCAGGATTATCACATAATATGTTTAAGTTATTAGGGATAGATTCAGAAGTAGTGGTAGGTGCTAGAGATTCAGAAATGCATGCATATAACTTAGTTTATCCTAAAGGTTATGGGAATTTTCCTGTTGCAATTTATGATCCATCACATTTTGTAAGCTTTCTAAATGGTGATAAAAAATTATCATTTGGATACTATAAAACTTTAACAGAGGAGGAATACAATTCCTTAAAAATGGGAGAGCCACATAGGATTGATTTAACCAAAACTGAAAAAGCATACAGACAATTGTATGGATGGAATGGAATGTTAGATGATTATACATTTGATGGGGATACACCGTGTTATACATTTGGTCTTGATGCAGCTAAAAAGATGAAAACTCCTACTCCAGAACAAACAGGACCATCAAAGAGATAGGTGAATATTATAAAGTAGTTGAAAGGCAAATCTAACATTAAGATTTGTCTTTTATAATATTAAAAGTTAAAATGGTCATTTAAAATAAGTAAATTATTAGCTATTAAGTAGTGCAAATATTAGCAATAACATTGTTGATTTTATCCAATAAAAATGTATAATATAAGTAAATTAGAAATAATTCCTAGTTTAGAGGAGATTTATGAACAATCATCCAAAAGCATATTTTGAAGTTAAGGCAGAGAATTATTAAAAGTATATTAGGGAGGTAATTATATGGCAAAATATAGATGTCAATTATGTGGACATATTTATGATGAGGAAAAAGAAGGGGTTAAGTTTGCAGATTTAGCAGATGATTGGAAATGTCCAATGTGTTCTGCTCCTAAAAGCATGTTTGAACTAGTGGAAGATGAGTCTTCTACAGGCAGAGAAATTCAAGCTGAAAAAGAGAAAAGCAGTAATGATAACAAGTTAGAAAATTATTTAAAAGAGTATAGTAGAGAATTTGATGAAGTGGAAAAAAATATGGCTGATATTCATACTATGGCAATTACGGGAAAAACAATCATATCAGCAATGGGAACAAAGTTACCAGTAGTTAGTTGGAAAGATATTTTGATACTTGGTGGTCAATTAAATAAAATGCCGCTTTTGGATCATGAGGAGGTAAGCCTAAAGACTGTTATTGGTAAAAATGCAAAAAAACCTATGATTTTGGAATCACCAGTATTTGTATCGCATATGTCATTTGGAGCTTTATCTAAAGAAGCAAAGACTGCTTTGGCAATAGGAACTAGTAAGGTTAAAACAGCAATATGTAGTGGTGAGGGCGGAATACTACCTGAAGAATTTGAAAATGCTTATCAGTATATCTTTGAATACGTTCCTAATAAATATAGTGTGAATGATGAAAATTTAAAAAAGGTAAGTGCTATTGAAATTAAAATAGGTCAGGGAACAAAACCTGGAATGGGTGGACATCTTCCTGCTGAAAAAGTAACAGAAGAAATTGCTAAAATAAGAGGTAAAAAAGTTAATGAAGATATTATAAGTCCATCTAAGTTTGAAGAAATTAAAACAAAAGAAGATTTAAAGGCTTTGGTTTCTGAACTTAGAACAAAATCAGAAGGTAGACCGATTGGAATAAAGATAGCAGCTGGTCATATTGAAGAAGATTTAGAATTTGCTTGTTTTGCTAAACCAGACTTTATTACCATAGATGGTCGAGGTGGAGCAACTGGGGCTAGTCCTAAAATAATAAAAGATGCTACTACAGTACCAACAATATATGCATTATATAGAGCTAGAAAGTATCTAGATGAACATAATGAAGATATATCATTGATTATTACAGGTGGACTTAGAACTTCTGCTGATTTTGCAAAAGCAATTGCCATGGGAGCTGATGCTATTGCCATTGCTACAGCTGCTATGATTGCCATTGGATGCCAACAATATAGGATTTGTAATTCAGGAAGATGTCCAGTTGGAATTGGAACACAAGATCCTGAATTGAGAAAAAGATTTAATATTGAGAAAAGCAGTAAAAGATTGGAAAATTATTTTAATGTGATAAACGAGGAATTAAGAACTTTTGCAAGAATTACTGGAAATAATGATATTCATAAATTAAGCAATTATGATATAGCAACAACAAATAGTGAAATTTCAAAAAACACAAATATAAAATATGTATAAAATAATATTGATATGAACTACTCAAATAATATAAATTTAATATTTAAAAAAAGATGACAATATTGTGAAAATGATAAAATGAATGTGGTAAATAGCTATACTTATAATTAATAAAAATGTTTTTAAAATAACAAAAGTAGAATGAAAATACCATTAGGTATATTCTAGATAAATTTTTTGATTAATAAAGAAACAAGTATTTAATATTTGTTTCTTTTTTATAAGACAAATAGAAGTTTGAAAGTGAGTTAAATTATGAATAGTATTGAAAAAATAATTAAAGAAACAAATGAATCTAATCAAGAAAAAATAAATTGGACTAAGGCTTGGAGTACAAAATATCCAATATTGAAACAATATCAAAAAGAAGTAGATGTAAAAAAATATTCAAATGAGATTAGAAAATTATTAAATCATCTTCAAAATGATTATGGTTATTCTGCTGAAGATGCCATGCTCGTATTAAAAGACATACTAGCACATGAATATTTAGATAATAAGAAAGTAAAATAATAATTTATTATTAATTTAAATCATACAGAAAAAATATATATACAGGAATTAAGAATGTGCTAAAAAATATAAGAAAAATCTCTATAAAGTGACAACAAGACTTAATAATTAAATGAAAAAAATTAAAAAATTAGCACTCTCTATTGACAACTGCTAATTTTTTGATGTATACTTATAATGTAGTTGGGAATACTACAGGTATAATATTATATGATGTGCTCCACCTTTTAAGGCGCAACACATAGTGATGAAAGGAAGTAGATATATATGATGTTAGTACCAAGAAGAAATTTCAATATAATGGATGATTTATTTGATGATCCCTTTTTCTCAATAAGTGAAAGTAAACTTATGAAAACTGATATTAAAGAACATGATGACAAATATGAATTAATTATTGATTTACCAGGATTTGATAAGAATGATATTAAAATGAACATTGAAGATGGTTATTTAGTAATTAATGCTAAAACAGATATTAATAATGATGAAAAAGATAGAAAAGGAAAGTTTATTCGTAAAGAAAGATACTACGGTGAATGTTCAAGAAAATATTATATTGGAAATAACATATCTGAAGATGATATTAAAGCAAGTTTTAAAAATGGTACATTAGAGATTGATATACCTAAAAAAGAAGAAAACCAAAATACAGAGAAAAAATATATTGAAATTAATTAATAATTAAGGAATAGTTCATATCGAACTATTTCTTTTTTTATACAAGACTTAATAATAAACTTCTTTATTACATTATTGTAAATTATATTTATATGTTATAATAAACAATAAATTAGAGGTGATATAATATCTATACTTTCTAGTATAATATTATTTGATAGATTAAGATTATATGATTTCATCATAGATGGAATGTTAATATACTATTTATTTTTTAAGAAGATTGAAAGATAATTATAATTAAAAATAACTTTGTAGAAATAAATCGAAAAAAGTATAAAAAAAATGAAGATAGATAATAAAAATCTATCTTTTTTTGATATAATAAATTTGTGAGCTTAATGGTATAAAATCCATTAACAAACAAGGAGGAAACAAAATGCGTTATTCAAAAGAATTAGAAAATATGTGTTGTGTAAAAAAAGGTGTTGATCACGGACCTGCACCAATTCCTGAAGAAGGTAAATGGGTACAAGCTAAAGAAATAAAAGATATTTCTGGACTAACTCATGGTATTGGTTGGTGTGCACCACAACAAGGAGCATGTAAATTAACTTTAAATGTAAAAGAAGGAATTATTCAAGAAGCACTAGTAGAAACAATTGGATGTTCAGGTATGACACATTCAGCTGCTATGGCAGGAGAAATTCTAGTAGGAAAAACTCTATTAGAAGCTTTAAATACTGACCTAGTATGTGATGCCATTAATACTGCAATGAGAGAATTATTCTTACAAATAGTATATGGTAGATCACAAACTGCATTCTCTGAAGGTGGATTACCAGTAGGAGCAGGATTAGAAGACTTAGGAAAAGGTCATACTAGCCAAGTTGGAACAATTTATTCAAGTTCATTAAAAGGGCCAAGATATTTAAATCTTGCTGAAGGATATATTGTAGAATTAGGTTTAGACGAAGAAGATCAAATCATTGGATACAAATATGTTCATATTGGAAAAATGATGGATAATATTAAAGCTGGAATCGAACCAACAGAAGCTATTGAAAAAGCATCTGGAACTTATGGTAGATTTGATGAAGCAGTTAAGAAAATAGATCCAAGAAAACAATAATAGGAGGAATAAATTATGTCAGTAACATTCGAAAGTTATGAAAGAAGAATAGATCAAATTAAACCGGTAATGGAAAAATATGGTATCAAAGATTTTGAAGATGCCTTAAAAATTTGTACAGATAAAGGATTTAATCCTTATGACATTGTAAAAGGAGTACAACCAATCTGTTTTGAAAATGCTGCATGGGCTTACACTTTAGGTGCTGCTATTGCCATTAAAAAAGGTGATAAAAAGGCTGCTGATGCTGCAAAATCAATTGGAGAAGGATTACAAGCATTCTGTATTCCAGGATCTGTTGCAGATGATAGAAAAGTAGGATTAGGACATGGTAACTTAGCTTCTATGTTATTATCTGAAGACACAAAATGTTTTGCATTCTTAGCAGGGCATGAAAGTTTTGCTGCTGCAGAAGGAGCAATCGGAATTGCAAAATCTGCAAACAAAGTAAGAAAAGAACCATTAAAAGTAATTTTAAATGGATTAGGAAAAGATGCTGCACAAGTAATTTCTAGAATTAACGGATTTACATATGTACAAACAGAATTTGATTTCTTTACAGGAAAAGTAAAAATAGTAAAAGAAATTCCATATTCAAATGGAGAAAGGTCAAAAGTAAGATGCTATGGTGCTAACGATGTTAGAGAAGGTGTAGCAATAATGTGGTTAGAAGATGTTGACGTATCAATTACAGGAAACTCTACAAACCCAACAAGATTCCAACATCCAGTAGCAGGAACCTATAAAAAAGAAAGAATTGAAAAAGGAAAAAAATATTTCTCAGTTGCTTCAGGTGGAGGAACAGGAAGAACACTTCACCCAGATAACATGGCCGCTGGACCTGCTTCATATGGTATGACAGATACTATGGGAAGAATGCATTCAGATGCACAATTTGCAGGAAGCTCTTCTGTTCCAGCACACGTAGAAATGATGGGACTAATCGGAATGGGTAACAACCCAATGGTTGGTGCAACAGTAGCTGTTGCAGTTGCAGTAGAAGAATCAATGAAATAAAAGTTCGTAAGAACTTTTTTTCTTCCTAACCAAAATTGACAAAAATGCTATAATAGTGTATAATATGAACTCAATTTTAGGAGATATTATGAAAAAGAAGAATAAAGAAAGAATTGTCGCTCTCGCGATAGCAACAGGATTATTTGCAGCAGGGTTTGCTGGTGGTGCACTTGGATTTAAACTAACTAGAACACCATTACAAAAACCATCAATAACAACGCCTAACGAAGATCCTACAGATGATACAACAATAAATGAAGATCCAATTATAGAACAAGAGCCATCAACAACATTACCATTTTTACAAGAAACTTTTCCAGAGGTATTTAAACCGGAAGAAACTATTCCAGAAACAGCAACCCCAGAAGAGACAATTCCTGAAGAAACAGTTGTAGTTCCCACAAATGACATTGTATATGCAACAACAAACGTAAACCTTAGAACAGCACCTACAATGGATTCAATAATAATTGCATCTTTAGAGGAATATGACACAGTAGAAAGACTTGCCCAAGGACCAGAATGGTCATTAGTAAAATTTGATGATCAATTAGCTTTTGCAAGTAACGACTATTTACAACCAACAGAAACATCACTAGAAACAGAAGTAAAACATACATTGAAAAATGACATCGTAATTACAACTGTAAGTTTAAATTATAGAAAACAACCAGATAAAGAATCAGAAAGAATTCTTACATTCGATGAAAATACTGAATTACAAGTTCTAGCAGAAACAGATAATGGATGGTTATTAGTAAAAAGTAACAACATATTAGGATATGTAAAAAAAGAATATACAACCTCTATGTATGAAATGTTAAATAACATATATCCAGATTTAGTAGAAGATTTAACATTACAAAAAGTAGTATATGCTACACAAGACTTAAATATTAGAAGTGGTACTTCTACAGAAACTGAAGCGATCGGATTACTTGAAAGACTAGAAAGTGTAAGAGTATACGGTGAGTTTGGAGATTGGTATCTAATTATGACTAATAATAATGATTTTGGATTTATACACAAAGATTATACTCAAGAATTAGATGAAGAATTTGTAATAGTAGATTTAGATAAGCAAACATTATATTTATATAATGGAATAGATCAATATATTCAAACACCAATCACATCAGGAAAAGATTCAACACCATCTGATAAAGGTTTATTTAAAATATATTATAAATCACGTAACACACCTCTAATTGGAGATGGCTATAACGTTACAGTTGATTACTGGATGAACTATAACAATGGTGAAGGATTACACGATGCATCATGGAGAAGTGTTTTTGGAACAGACAGTTATCATTATAATGGTAGCCATGGATGTATTAATATTCCACCGCATCTAGCAGATGATGTATATGAATATACAGAAAAAGGTACAAAAGTACTTGTACATAAATAAGATTACGAAAGTAATCTTTTTATTTTACAAAAAAAGAGAGCCTAAGCTCTCAATCTATATACAGAGGATCTTCACACTATCAGTGAACCTTCCTCAATAATAATATATGTTAATTAACAAAATATATACCCAAATAAATTGTTTAATAAACTATTTTATGATATTCTTATGCTATGAAAGTATGTCCAAAAGGAGAAATTTATGGAAAAGAAAGAATTAAGAAAAATACTAGAAACAGATTCCTCCACTTTAGAACAACTATGGAGGTCACTTTGACATTCCAAAAGTAAAAGATGAAATAACTTCTTTAACAAAACAAACAGAAGATCCATCTTTTTGGAATGATCGTCAAAAAAGTGAAGAAGTATTAAAGAAATTAAATGAAAAGAAAAATTTAGTATCTTCAATAGAGTCTCTTCAACAAGAAATCTCTTCATCAATTGAAATACTAGATTTATTAGAACTAGAACCAGATCAAGATATGGAATCTCAACTAGAATCAACAACATTAGAATTAAATGAAAAAGTAGAACAATTAAACTTACTTTTATTATTAAATGGTCCATATGACAAAAATGATTGTATACTAGAAGTTCACTCAGGCGCAGGTGGAACAGAAGCTTGTGACTGGGCAATGATGATTTTTAGAATGTATACGCGCTATTGTGAGCAAAATAATTATAAGTATGAAGTAATTGATTATCAAGACGGTGAAGAAGCTGGTATTAAAAGTGCTTCAATTAGAGTTAAAGGAACTAATGCTTATGGATATTTAAAAAATGAAAAAGGTGTTCATAGACTAGTAAGATTATCACCGTTTGATTCAAATAATAGACGTCATACATCATTTGCATCAGTAGAAGTAACTCCTGAAATAGAACAAGATAATACAATCGAAATCGAAGAAAAGGATTTAAAAATAGATGTATATCGTTCAACTGGAGCAGGAGGACAAAGTGTTAATACAACAGACTCAGCAGTAAGAATAACTCACTTACCAACTAAGATAGTTGTAACTTGTCAAAATGAACGTAGTCAAATTCAAAATAGAGAACAAGCTCTAAAAGTATTAAAAAGTAAATTATTATTAAAAAAATTAGAAGAGCAAGAAAAAGAACTTAATCAGTTAAAAGGAACTCAAATGAATATAGAATTTGGTTCTCAAATAAGAAGTTATGTTATGCATCCGTATTCAATGGTAAAAGATCATAGAACACAAGTAGAAACAAGCAATGTATCAAAAGTCTTAGATGGAGATATTAATATGTTTATAGAAAGTAATTTAAAGAAAGGACTATAATATGAAGATATTAGAAAACAAAGCTAAGAAAAAAGAAAAGAATTATTTATTAAAAAAGAAAATAAAAAGATATGGTAGTTTTATACTTGGATGTTTATTAGTAGCAATTTCATACAATGCTTTTTTAGCAAGTCATGACTTAGTACCAGGAGGAATAAGTGGTCTAGCAATTATCTTAAATCACTTATTTGGTATTAATAACGCACTTTTTGTATTTTTAGTAGGTATATTTTTATTAGTAATTAGTCATTTCTTACTAGGAAAAGAAAAAACAAAGTACTCAGTTTTAGGTACAGTAATCTTTCCAATATTCTTAGAATTAACAGTAGGAATAACAAAAATATTTACAATAAATGAATCTCAATTATTATTAGCATCACTATTTGGTGGAGTAATATATGGAGTAGGTCTAGGTATGATTTTAAAAGCAGGATTCACAACAGGTGGAACTGATATTATTAATCAAATATTATCCAAATATTTAAAAATAAGCATGGGAAAAGCCATTCTTATAACAGATGGTATCATTGTAACAACATCAGCAATTGTCTTTGGACCAATTCATTTAATGTATTCAGTATTAGTTTTATATATTTTAAGTATTATGTCAGATAGAATAATACTTGGTATATCAGACAGTAAAGCCTTCTTTATAGTTACTGAACAAGATGACTTAGTAAAAGATTATGTATTATCAGAACTAGGTCATGGAGCTACTATATTTAAAGCAAAAGGTGGACTTAATAAAGAAAATCAAAATGTTTTATTATGTGTTCTACCTACAAAAGATTATTACAAATTAAGAGAAGGAATAAATGCTATAGATAAAGAAGCTTTCTTCGTCGCTACAGATGCGTATGAAGTGTACGGAGGTGAGTAGATGGATGCTATTAAAAAAATAGTAGATGAAAATCATAAATTATATAGAATGTTCTTATTATTTATATCTTTATTAATAAGTGCTATTATATATAACATGTTCTTACTACCACTGAATATTGTTACAGGTGGAACTGGTGGTATAGCACAAATTACTTTATTTGTATTTGATATAGATCCAGCTTTCATGGTTTTAATATTATCATTATTATGCACAATAATAAGTGTAGCATTCTTAGATTTTGATAAGACCGCATCAACAATAGTTGTATCATTCTTATATCCAGCAATGGTAAAATTAACAGAACCATTAGTAAACTATATGACTGTAAATCCAAATGATATTTTTATAGTCGTAATCATAACTGGAGTAATCTTAGGATTTGCAAATGGACTAATGTATAAGAGTGGATACAGTAATGGAGGACTTACAGTAATAACTCAAACTCTATATAAATATTTCCACATACCAGTAGGAAAATCTGGAATGATATTAAACGGAATTATTATTTTAGTAGGAGGATATTATTTTGGTATAACTGCAACAATTTATGCAATCATATCATTATATATAAGAAGTGTGATCACAGATAAAGTACTATTAGGTGTATCAAATAATAAGGCATTCTATATTATCACAACAGAAGAAGAACAAGTTGAATCATTTCTTATGAAAGATTTATGTCATAATGTCACAATCTTTGATGTAAAAGGAGCATTCTTAGAAAAGAAACAAAAAGTAATCTTTTCAGTAATTCCTTCAAGAGAATATTACAAGGTAACAGAAGGAATAAAACAAATTGATAAAAATGCTTTCTTCGTAGTAACAGATGCATATGAAGTAGTAGGTGGAAAATAAAAAGCAAGTAATTGCTTTTTTTATTTATAAAAAAATTATTTAATCCCAGTAATTACCTTTTTTTATGGTGCTTTTTATGTTATACTTAATTACAAAGGTGGAGGATAAAAATGGATTTAATAAGAATAAAAAATGTCGAAAAAAAATACAAAAACGGTGTAACTGCCATCTATGATTTAAGTTTAGACATTGAAAAAGGTTCATTCTCCTTCGTTATTGGTGGTTCCGGAAGTGGTAAATCAACATTGATAAAAATGCTTTATCGTGAAGAAAAACCAACTAAAGGACAAATAATAGTAGGAGGCCTAGATGTTGCTAAACTAAAAAATAAAAAAGTTTACAAATTAAGAAGAAAATTAGGAATAGTATTCCAAGATTATAGATTATTGCCGAAATTAACGGTATATGAAAATGTTGCTTTCGCACTAGAAGTAATTGGTGCTAAAAAAGATGAAATAAGAGTTAAAGTATTAAAAGCTTTAGAAGATGTAGGATTAAAAAATAAAATTCATAATTACCCAGATCAACTATCTGGAGGAGAACAACAAAGAGTAGCAATTGCACGTGCTATTGTAAATGATCCAAAACTACTATTATGTGATGAACCTACTGGAAACTTAGATCCAGACATGAGTATGGAAATAATGAAAGTACTAGAAGATATTAATAATAATCGTGGTACAACAATTATTATGGCAACACATGATAGAGATATAGTTAATACAATGAAAAAACAAGTTATTACTTTAAAAGAAGGAAGACTTGTATCATTTAAAAAGAAAGGAACATATTACAATGAAGCCGATTAGAATGTTAGCACGTAGTATACGTGATGCTTTTAAAAGTGTAATAAGAAACTTCAGTTTATCTTTAGCATCTATTTCATGTATTACAATTACATTGATAATAGTAGCAGTAGCAATAATAGCTTCATTCAATGTTCAAAATTTTACTAAGGAAATAGAAAAAGATTTAACAATAGTTGTATTCTTAGAACAAGAAGCAACATCATCTGATATAAAAGATGTAGAAACAGAAATTAAACAAATGGATAATGTTGATACATATTCATTTCAATCAAAACAAGATGTAAAAAAACAAATGCAACAAGAATCAGAAGTATTTAATACAGTATTATCTAACTGGGAAGATGATGAAAGCCCATTAAAAGATACTTATCAAGTAAAAGTAAAAGATGTAACTAAAATAGGTAAAACTGCTGATCAAATAAAAGAAATTGAAAATGTATCAGTGGTTCGTTATGGAGAAGGAATGGTTGAAAAACTAGTAAGTGCTTTTGATTCAATTCAAAAAGTAACCTATGGTATCGTAATTGCCCTAATCTTAGTAACAATATTCTTAATTGTTAATACAATCAAATTAACAATTTCTGCAAGAAAAAGAGAAATTAGTATTATGCGTTTAGTAGGAGCAAGTAACTTTACTATTAAAACCCCATTTATCGTAGAAGGAATGATTCTTGGAGCTTTAGGTTCAGTAGTTCCAATACTAATTACATTATTTGGATATACTGCTTTCTATACTCACTTTAATGGATATTTATTCTCACAATTAATTCAATTAATTAAACCAGAACCATTTATTTACTCAACTTCATTAATTATTTTAGTAATAGGAATAATTGTTGGTACAGTAGGTAGTGCTAGTGCTGTTAAGAAATATTTAAAAATCTAATGAAGAAAATAATAATATTAACAATTGCTTTAGTAACAATAATATCTCTAATATCACTACCAATAGAGACAAGTGCTAAAACAATAAAACAATTTGAAGCAGAAGTAAATAAGTATACAGCAGAATTAAATGAAGTAAAAAGTAAAATGGCCAAAAATGATGCTGATATAGCAGCAATCAAAAAGAAGATAGCTAACTTAGAACAACAAATGGTAGATGCTCAAAATGAAATTGAAAGATTACAAAAAGAAATTGATGAAAGTGAAAAAGAAATAGAAAGAAAAAGTGAAGAAAGTAAAAGCATTATAGAATATTATCAAATTGCAAATGGTACAAATGCCTATCTTGAATATGCATTTGGAGCAAAAGATATTACTGATATGATTTATCGTATGTCTGTAGTAGAACAACTAACAGAGTATAATGATAAAGTAATGAAAGAACTAGAAGAGTTAATTAAAAATAATAAAAAGAAACAACAAGAATTGAGTCAAAAGAAAGTAGAATTAACTAAATTAAAAGATGATGCTGAATTTGAAAAGAAAAGAATTCAAGCTGACAGTGCATCTTTAAGAGATACTGTTCCATCAATTGAGACACAAATTAAAGAAGCACAAGAAATGGTTAAATATTATAAGAGTCTAGGTTGTGGAGCAACAGAAGATATTCAAGCATGTCAATATAGAATAGAACAATCAAGTGGTAATTCATTACCAAGTGTAGGATTCTTCTCAAGACCAATGAGACAAGGATATGTTGTAAGAGGTAAATCTAGCTATCACACAGGATACGATTTATCAAGTTATAATAAGTCTGAACCAATTTATCCAATCGCTGCAGGATCAATTCATGCAATTTATACAGATGCCTGCGTTGGAAATAGTTGGTGTGCAAATATGGGGATTAGATGTAATGGAAATGCCAAAATTGTAGTAGTAAAACATAAATACAATAATGGATACGTATATTCATCTTATGTTCACTTAAGCAGTTACGCAAATATAAGAGTAGGTCAATTTGTAACAAAAGACACCCTAATTGGATATATGGGTAATACTGGATGTTCAACAGGGCCACACTTACACTTAGAAGTTGCATCATGCTTCTGGAAAAATAATGGTGGATGTACTTATGAAGGATATACAAATAGAATATTTAACCCAAATTCAATTGTTAATTTACCATCTAGTTGGAATAATAGATAAAAGACACTATGTGTCTTTTTTATTGAAAAAAATATCAAAATACAATAGAATAATAACTTGGAGAGTGAAGCGATGAAATTTAAATATATAAGAGTAGCGATATTTATATTAATCGCTACAGCACTATCAATATGTTTAATAACATATGCTATTAACATAGAATATAAACAAATAGAATATAGAGAAATACCAGAACCAATAAAAGAAGAAACACCTAAAATATATATTGAAGGTGAACTAACTATGAAAGATAAAACTGAAATAGGTAAGTTTAAAGTAAAATATAAAAGTAAAAATATTAGTATAGATAAATATGCAACTTTAAAAATACAAGGTTCATCAAGTGCCTGGTATCCAAAGAAAAACTATACAATTAAATTTTTTAATGATGAAGATTGTACTGATAAATTCAAAGTTGATTTTGGATGGGGAAGAGAAAATAAATATGTATTAAAAGCTAACTGGTCAGACAAAACTCATTCAAGAAACATTGTAACTGCCCATCTAGCTGCTCAAATGCAAGAAAAATATAATTTATTTCAAAATACACCAAATAATGGATTAATTGATGGATATCCAGTAGAAGTATATTTAAATAATGAATTTTATGGATTATATACGCTAAATATACCAAAAGATGATTGGTTATATGGAATGGATAAAGATAATCCAAACCACATTATTATGGTAGGAGAAAAGTTCTCCCAAGCAACATCATTTAGAGAATTAAGTCTTGACGGATGGAATAATCAATTAGATGATAATTCTCCACCTGTTCAACAAAAAATGTTAAGATTAATAAACTTTGTAATGAATTCTACTGATCAAGAATTTAAAGAAGATTTTGAAGAATATTTAAATTTAGATGCAACTCTAAATTATTATGTTATGTGTCATACTCTAAATATTGCTGATAATGTTGCAAAAAACTTAATCATTGTAACATATGATGGGAAAATATGGTATCCAACTTTATATGATTTAGATACGACTTTTGGATCTTTCTATCATGGATTAGAACTATATCCAACAGATTATCCTCTACCTATAAGTCATAATAAATTATTTGAAAGACTAAGTATTTTATTTAAAAAAGAAATAGAACAAAGATATCAAGAATTAAGACAGACTGTTTTATCAGAAGAAAATATTATAAATGAAATAGATAAGTTCTATTATCAAATTGATCCATCACTATTTGAAAAAGAACAACAAAAATGGGGAGAATTAAATGGATATGAAGTAACTCAATTAAAAGAATATATTCATAATCGTCTACCATATGTTGATAAAATAATGAATTTTAAAACTAACAAAGTAAATGCATAAAAAAAGAAGATATTATCTTCTTTTTTACTTTAAAAATATTGTATGGAATCCAGCACTTAATTTTTCATTAAACCTATATTCAAATTTCTTTTCTTTTTCCTTATATGCTTTAAGTAATATTTCTTTTAATTTATCTTTATTTTCTTCTTCAAAACATTCAAATGGTATAAATACAGCATTCTCTCCTTCTTTAACACCAATCTTATCAAATACAGGTAAAGGAGTAGAAAGGATTTTTGTATTAACTGATAATGCCTCAACTGCAACATATGAATATGATTCACTATCACTAAATATTGCAAAATAATCAGCATCTTTTATATAAGGAAGAGTATTCATAACTCTTTTTCTATAAATTAATCCATTCTTATTTGTACCTTCATATTTATCCATAAATACATTCCATGTATAAGGAATTTCTAATTCATCTAATGCTTTCGCAACAACTTCGATTCTATCAGGCCTTTTAGTCTTACTAAATCTTTGCGCAGAAACAATCTTTAAGTGAGGCTTAACCATATTCTCATCTAATTTAAATGGATTAAATATATATCCAATTTGTTTAGAAGGATAATATCCAATAGCATTCTTAGCAGCAACATCACTAACAGCAATATACCTAGTATAAATATCATCTTTATATTTCATACTATTAGGAATTTCTGCACAATTTCCATGGATAAATAAATAATTCTCATCAATAACAATAATATTATGTGGATAGTAATAATCTGAATAAGTAGAAGAGACTCTTTCACAGATATAATTAGTATCATATTCTCTTTTTACACAAGTAAACTTCTCTTCAAATCTCTTTAAAGTATGAGGAGTAATGTTATCATACATAAAAGTAAGATCATATTCATCTCCGAAACATCTACCAATATTTGTAATCCAACTTATATATCCATTGAATGTACCATTACATCCATTTCCAATATAAATTACGTTTTTTAGAGTAACTTCTTTCTTTATATCAGAATAAATAAAGTTATTAAGAATCTTCTCACCCTTAGGATTATGTTGAATTAATATTTCTCCAATAGCAGTTTTATTTTCAAATATTTCATCAACTTTTTTATTAAATTCATCTAAGTCACAATCTAACAAAGTAATAAGTTTTTCTTTATTAAATATAAAACTCCAAATATACTCTCCTAAATAAGGAAGATTATTCTTTAAAAAAGTAACATTATTATTTATTTTAGGATTATTCTTATACTCATAATCAATAACATGATTAATATAACAACAATCAAAATCATCAAGAACTTTCTTCTTTACAACATCTAAATAACTAGGATCAATCATATCACTATCTTTAGTAAAAGTAATATATTTACCTTGAGCATTTTTAATATTATTAACTAAATTGGCTTCATTAGAAAGAATAATTTCTATGCCATCTTCTATAGAAACACCTTTGTTATTACTTAAAATAATTAAACTTAAATTTATCATAAGCCACCCCGTTTATTATCTATACTAATTATAACAAAGAAAAGTATTCTTTTGAATACTAAAAACATAAAATGAATAATTATATATTTATTGTGAATTTAATACTTATGTGTTAAAATATGAATGATTTGAAAGGAGTAGTATATGTTTAATTTAGTATCAAAATATTCTCCAAGTGGAGATCAACCAAATGCAATTAATGAACTAGTAAATGGTATAAAACAAGGAAAAAAAGAACAAGTACTTTTAGGTGCTACTGGTACTGGTAAAACATTTACTATTGCCAATGTAATACAAAAAGTAAATAAACCAACTCTAGTTCTTGCCCACAATAAAACTTTAGCAGGACAACTTTATTCTGAATTAAAAGAATTATTTCCCGAAAACAGAGTAGAGTATTTTGTTTCATATTATGATTATTATCAACCTGAAGCTTATGTTCCATCTACTGATACTTACATTGAAAAAGATTCATCAATAAATGATGAAATAGATGAACTTCGTCATGCTGCAACATCTGCATTACTTTCAAGAGATGATGTTATTGTAGTAGCTAGTGTATCTTGTATCTATGGTATTGGAGAAGTTGAAGAATATAAGAATAAAATGTTAACACTTTCAGTAGGTGATAGAATTGAAAGAAATAAAGTCTTAGTAAAACTAGTAGAAATGCTTTATGAAAGAAATGATCTTGATTTTAAAAGAGGTACATTTAGGGTAAGAGGAGATGTTCTAGAAATAATCCCAGCTTATCAAAAAACAACTGGATATAGAATAGAATTCTTTGATGATGAAATTGATAGAATATCTGAAATAGATACTTTAACAGGAGTGGTTTTAAGTAATAAGAAAAATGTAAGTTTATTCCCAGCAAGTCACTTCGTAGTAAGTGATGAAAAACTACAAGCAGCGATTGAACGTATAAAAAGTGAATTAGAAGTACGTTTAGAAGAACTTAAAGCAGATAATAAATTACTAGCAGCAGAAAGACTAGAGCAAAGAACAAGATATGATCTAGAAATGTTACAAGAAACAGGATTCTGTTCTGGAATAGAAAACTATTCTGCACCAATGGCAGGAAGAAAGCCAGGTGAAACTCCAATTACTTTAATGGACTTCTTCCCAGAAGATTATTTATTAGTAGTAGATGAATCTCACGTAACACTTCCTCAAGTAAGAGGAATGTATAATGGTGATAGAGCTAGAAAGATGAATTTAGTAGAGTATGGATTCCGTTTACCAAGTGCTCTAGATAATAGACCATTAAAATATGACGAATTTGAAAAGAAAATTAATCAAGTAATTTATGTTTCGGCAACACCAGGAGATTTAGAATTAGAACATACTAATAATAAATATATTGAACAAATAATTAGACCAACAGGATTATTAGATCCAACAGTAGAAGTAAGAAAGACAGAAGGACAAATAGATGACTTAGTAGGCGAAATAAAAGATCGCATTGAAAGAAATGAAAGAACTTTAGTAACAACACTTACAATAAGAATGTCAGAAGAATTAACAAATTATTTAAAAGAATTAGATATAAAAGTAGCATACTTACACTCTGAAGTAAAAACTTTAGAAAGAATGCAAATAATTCATGATTTAAGAATAGGTAAGTATGATGTAGTAGTTGGAATTAACTTATTAAGAGAAGGAATTGATATTCCAGAAGTATCACTTATTGCAATACTTGATGCTGACAAAGAAGGATTCTTAAGAAGTAATAGAAGTTTAATTCAAATTATTGGTCGTTGTGCAAGAAATGCCAACGGTCATGTAATAATGTATGGAGACAAAATAACTGATTCAATGCAAAATGCTATTGATGAAACAAAACGTCGTCGTACAATTCAAGAAAACTATAATGAAGAACATGGTATAACACCAACAACTATTAACAAAGAAATAAGAGAAGTAATTTCTAATATTGCAGGAGGATCAACATCTAAAACTAAGAAACCAACTAAGAAAGAAATCGCTAAAACTATTGAAACAATTGAACAAGAAATGCGAGAAGCAGCTCGTAACTTAGATTTTGAAAGAGCTATGGAATTAAGAGATATCTTATTTGAAATGAAATCAAACTAGGAGGTATAACATGAAATTAAATGTATTTGTCTCATCAACAAAGGATGGGATTATGTCAAATGATAAAAAATATTTCCCAAAATTAACAAAAGAAGAAAGAGAAATGTTATATGAATCAACACTTACAAGATTCTTCTCAAAAAGAAATATTGAAAGAGAAAATGTAATTATTATAAATGATAAAAATACAAAGCATTCTGCACATACTGCAACAAAAGAAAATAAAAATATTAAAGATAAAGTAGTTATACTAAAAGATAAAACACCAAACTTAGTAGTTGCCGTAGAAACATCTGATGAACCAATAATAATAGCATCAGCAAAGAATGAACAAAACGAAAGTACTTGTGTAGTAGCTAAAGCAAGTATCAAAAATTTAAATGAGAATTTATTAACACTAATGGTAGACACACTTATGAAAGAAACAGATGCTCCTCCATTTGAAATGACTTTTTACATTGGAGCATGCCCATCTCAAGATAATTTTATACTAGATAGTGTTGATGAATTAACAAGTCCAATCTGGAAAGATACTTATAAAAAGAAAAAGAAGAAATATTATTTAGACATAAGATACGCTATATTTAATCAATTAATAAAAGAAATAGTAGATCCAAACTATATATATTTTGATTCAAATGACACAACTGAATCAGATTATTTCTCAGACTTTACAGATAAAAAAGGAAGACACTTAGAGTGTGTAGTATATACAGATGAAGAAGTATAAAAAAATATATATTGAGATAACAAATAGATGTAATTTAAGTTGTTCATTCTGCAGTAAAATAGAAAAACCATTACGTAATATGACTATAGAAGAATTTAAATTAATTATTTCTAAAATAAAAGATAAAACAGATACAATCTACTTGCATGTAAAAGGAGAACCATTGATTCATCCAAACTTAGTAGATTTTCTAGATATCGCAGAAGAAAATAACTTAAAAGTAAACATAACAACTAATGGAACTTTATTTCCACAATTAGTAGACAAGATAAAGGATAAGAAAAGTTTAACAAAAATAAATTTTTCTTTACATTCAGAAAATAATTATCCAAACTACTTAGAAAATATATTTAAATCTGTTGATAAAATAAATAAAACTATTATTTATAGATTATGGACTTTAAAAGATGGTTCATTAGATGAAAAATCCACAAGTACAGTGGATAAAATAGCCGAGTACTATAATCTTTCCCCAAATATTGTGGATAAAATAAAAAATGAAAAAAACATAAAAATAAAAGACAAAATTTATGTGGATAAAGATAATGAATTTGATTGGCCATCAATAACAAATCACAATAGTTGTGGATTCTGTTATGCTTTAAAAACACATATTGCAATATTAGTAGATGGAACAGTTGTCCCATGTTGTCTTGACAGCAATGGAATAATTAATTTAGGGAACATTTACAATGACGAAATTGATGATATAATATATAGTGAGAGATATAAAAGATTACAAAAATCATTTCAAGATAGAAAACCATCTGAAAAATTATGTCAATCATGTACTTATAAAGAGAGAAAATATTTATAAAAAGGAATGATAAAATGAAGAATATTACTATTATTTATCCTGATGGTTCAGTACACCAAGTAACTGCAATTGCTGTACAAAGGTATAGACTAGATGGAAATTGCTTTAGCATATTAGTATATGCAGATGGAGATTCTACTTGCATTACACCTATAGCAGAAATAGGTGGAACATTATGTAAAATTCCATATCATAATATAGATTTTGAAAATGCTGAATTATTAGGTGAAGTATTACCAGATAGATTACCAAACGTAATTTTATCTGCAGTATTATTAGAACCAGGTCAAGATATGACAGAAGCATATGAACAAATTCAAGAGATTGCAAATCAAGCAGAAGTAGAAGGAGAATTCTTCACGCAACCACAAGCAGTTGCAGCAGCAAGACAATACCCTGATAGACACTATGCAGCTTTCGATGGAATTCCTCATGTAACATTTGAACATGATTTATATACAACATATCAATATGATCAACACAATCAAGGTAAAGTACCAACTCCACAAGTAACTTATGAACATTTATTTAATGTATATAGAGTAAGTGGAAATACTGAATTTGAATTCAAAAAACCATTATTATTTAGAGAAGTACAAGATGAAATTACAAGAATTGTTACTACAGAACAAAGAGATTCTTTATCAGAAGAAATTCCAGCAAGAACAATTGATATGCCAGTTGCTCCTGGAACAACAGTAGCGGATTATATAAAACTACCAGATGGAAGAGTTCAAGTAGCCTTAGCGCTAGCAATTCCTGGAATTCATAGATATAATGTAATATTTGGAAAATGCCCAGATAAAGAAGTATATGAAGCTGCTGCAAATCCAAATAATACATATGCATCAGTTTTAGAAAGAGAATATAATGGTGCCGGAAATGAATATGCTTTCCAAGGTGGATTTATCGGATTACTTCCAATCGCCATAGGTGGAAATATATATGATTCTGTTTACAAGATAACTGATGAAGAAATAAAAAAATCAAATAGAAGATAAGAGAAATTTGCTAATCAAATTTCTTTTTTTTATAAGTAAAAATAACAATTTGTGTTATAATATGAAACAGGTGATATTATGGATAAAATTATCGTTAAAGGTGCACGTGAAAATAATTTAAAAAATGTAAATATAGAATTACCAAAAAATAAACTAATCGTAATGACTGGTTTATCAGGTAGTGGTAAAAGTAGTTTAGCATTTGATACAATCTACGCCGAAGGACAAAGACGCTACGTAGAAAGTTTATCTGCATATGCTAGACAATTTTTAGGTGGTTCAGAAAAACCTGATGTTGATAGTATTGAAGGATTATCTCCTGCAATAAGTATTGATCAAAAAACAACATCAAATAATCCACGTTCAACAGTAGGAACTGTAACAGAAATATATGATTACTTAAGACTTTTGTTTGCAAGAGTAGGAGTACCATATTGTCCAACACATAATATTCCAATCTCTTCTCAAAGCATCGAAGAAATGACAAATAAAGTATTAGAATACCCATTAGGAACAAAGTTAATAATTATGTCACCAATAGTAGAAGGTGAAAAAGGTACACATAAAGATTTATTAGATAAACTAAGAAAAGATGGATATACAAGAGTAAGAGTAAATAATGAAATATTAGATTTAAGTGAAGAAATTACTTTAGATAAAAATAAAAAAGATACAATCGAAGTTGTAATAGATAGATTAGTATTAAAAGAAGATTCAAGAAGTAGACTATTTGAAGCAATAGAAGCTTCAACAAAATTATCAAATGGAAAAGTAATCATTCAAATATTAGGAGATAATGCAGAAGAGTTATTATTCTCAGAACATTTTGCTTGTCCTCATTGTAATTTCTCTTTATCAGAATTAGAACCAAGAATATTTAGTTTCAATGCTCCATATGGAGCATGTCCAGACTGTAAAGGATTAGGAGTAAAATTACAAATAGATAAAGACTTACTAATTCCAGATGATACTTTATCGATCGCAGAAGGATGTATAAAAACATTAACAGACGATCCAGAAGGATTGGATTATAAAAAACTTGAATGTATGTGTAAACATTACAAAATAAGTATGACTAAGCCATGGAAAAGTCTAACTCAAAGACATCAAGAATTAGTTTTATATGGTTCAGATGAAATAATTAGTTTCAAATATCAATCAAAAAGTGGAAATCAATATAATTCAAAAGACTTCTACGAAGGAATAATTAATAACCTTGAAAGAAGATATATGGAAACAAGTTCAACATGGATAAGGGATTGGTTAGAAAACTACATGGTTGAATATGAATGTGATACATGTCATGGAGCAAGATTATCTGAAGATGTATTATCAGTAAAAATTGATAAGAAAAATATCTATGAAGTAACATGTATGAGTATTAAAGAAATGCTAAACTCATATAAAACAATGAAATTAACTGAAGAACAAGCTAAAATTGCAGACTTAATTTTAAAAGAAATTAATTCAAGACTAGAATTCTTATCAAATGTAGGATTAGAATATCTAACTTTAAATAGAAGTGCTGGAACTTTATCAGGTGGAGAAGCACAACGTATTAGACTTGCAACACAAATTGGTTCTAGATTAACAGGAGTATTATATGTATTAGATGAACCAAGTATTGGACTGCATCAAAGAGATAATGAAAAACTAATTAAATCAATGCAAGAAATGCGTGATTTAGGAAATACATTAATTGTTGTAGAACACGATTCAGATACAATGCTAGCAAGTGACTATCTTGTAGATATTGGACCAGGAGCAGGAGATGCTGGAGGAAAAATAGTTGCTGAAGGAACTCCACAAGAAGTAATGAACAACGAAAATAGTATAACTGGACAATACTTAAGTGGTAAAAAAAGTATTGAAGTACCAAAAGAAAGAAGAAAAGGTACTAAAAAATACTTAAAAATTAGAGGTGCAAAAGAAAATAACTTAAAAAATATAGATGTAGATATTCCGCTAGGAACATTTACATGTATTACAGGAGTATCTGGTAGTGGAAAGAGTAGCTTGATTAATGAAATACTTTGTAAAGAAGTGTCACAAAAACTATATCATTCAAAAGAAAGACCAGGTAAGTTTGATAAAATACTAGGTATTGAAAACTTAGATAAACTAGTAGCAATCTCACAAAATCCTATTGGAAGAACTCCAAGATCAAATCCAGCAACATATACAGGAGTATTTGATGATATCAGAACTCTATTCACAACAACTAAAGAAGCAAAAATGTATGGATTTGAAAAAAATAGATTCTCATTCAACGTAAAAGGCGGACGTTGTGAAGCCTGTCGTGGAGACGGAGTAAAGAAAATAGAAATGCATTTCTTACCAGATGTATATGTTCCATGTGAAGTATGTCATGGTACAAGATACAATATGGAAACATTAAATATAAAATATAAAGATAAAAATATTGCAGAAGTATTAGATATGAGAGTATCTGAAGCATTAAAATTTTTTGAAAACGTACCAAAAATTAAAAACAAACTAAAAGTTCTAGAAGAAGTTGGTTTAGGATATATTAAATTAGGACAAAGTGCTCCAACACTATCCGGAGGAGAAGCAGAAAGAGTAAAACTTGCAAAAGAATTACAAAAGAAAGCAACAGGAAAAACACTATTTGTACTAGATGAACCAACAACAGGTCTACATACTGATGACATTAAGCGTTTACTTGCAATTTTACAGAAAATAGTAGATAATAAAGATACAGTAATAGTAATAGAACATAACCTAGATGTGATTAAAGTAGCCGACCATATAATTGACTTAGGTCCAGAAGGTGGAGATGGAGGAGGAACTATTGTTGCCGAAGGAACTCCAGAAGAAGTTGCTAAAGTAAAAGAATCATATACAGGACAGTTCTTAAAAAAGATCTTATAGAATGAAGAGGGTAATTTATGAATAGAATAGCGTTAGACTTAGGTATTATCCAAATTTATTGGTATTCAATCTTTATGTTTTTAGCACTTTTAGCAGGAAGCATAGTTGTATATAAAGAATTCAAAAAAACAAAAGTAGATGAAGAATTTTTTATAAATTTAGCATTCAATATCATAATATTTGGTGTTATTGGTGCAAGAGCATACTACGTATTGTTCAACTTAGATTATTATCTAGCTAATCCAATAGAAATATTTAAAATTTGGAATGGCGGAATTGCTATACATGGTGGTATTCTTGCTGCATTAATTTTTACAATTATTTATTGTCGTAAACATAAAGTATATGCCCTTAAAATATTAGATATGTTAGTTGTGGGATTAATACTAGGACAAGCAATTGGACGTTGGGGAAACTTCTTCAATGGAGAAGCATATGGTGCTGTTACATCATTTGCTGCATTACAAAAATTAGGAATTCCTGAATTTGTTATAAATGGAATGTATATAATGGGTGAATATAGACAACCAACATTCTTCTATGAATCATTATGGTGTTTATTTGGATTCCTTGCAATGTTAATAGTAAGAAAATATAAATATTTAAGAAGAGGACAATTAACAGGATTCTATTTATTCTGGTATGGTATCGAAAGATTCGCAGTAGAAGCATTAAGAGCAGACTCACTTATGATAGGAAGTGTAAAAATCGCTCAAATAGTTTCAGTCATCTTTGTCTTTGCAGGATTATATTTCATGTGTATCTTTAAATATAAAAAAGAAGAAAGAAAAGATACATACTATAAGGGGAAAACTAGGTATTTTGAAACTGACGATCAGGGGGATCTATACCTAAACTAGAGGTGGATTATGTATAAAAAAGTAGTAGTAATGGGTGGGGGAACAGGTATCTCTTACTTACTAAAAGGTTTAAAAGATTTTCCAGTTGATATAACAGCAGTAATTACTGTTTCTGATAATGGACGTTCAACTGGTAAACTTAGAAAAGAATTTCATACTCCAGCAGTTGGAGATATAAGAAAAGTAATAACATCATTATCTGGAATTGATGAACCAATCAAAAAGATGATGTCATACAGATTTAATACATTTAGTGATTTAGATGGACATGCTGTAGGAAACTTAATTTTAACTTCAATGTTAGATATCACAGGAAGCTTAAAAGATTCAATTGCAAGTTTAAGTAAATTATTAGATGTACGTCATACAGTATTACCTATTTCAGAAGATTCAAATCTTACTTTAATGGGAAAAGACTTAGATGGAAATATCATCGAAGGTGAAGAAGAAATAACAATGGCAAGACGCCAATTTGAAAAAATATATTATAAAGAAGAACCAAAAGTATTACCTGAAGTATTAACTGCTCTAAAAGAAGCTGACTTAATAATTTTTAGTATGGGAAGTCTTTATACAAGTGTCTTACCAAATGTTATGTGTAAAGAAGTAAAAGAAGTATTAAAAGAAGCTAAAGCGCCAATAATGTATCTATGTAACGTAGTAACACAACCTGGAGAAACAGATGATTTCACAGTAAGTGATCACGTTAAATTATTAAATAGATATTTAGATAATAAAAAAGTAGATGCAGTTATTGCAAGTAATACAAAACTTGATAAAGAAATCGCTAAAAAATATGAAACAGAAGAGCAAAAAGAACCGGTAATTATTGATTATGAAGAATTAGAAAAAGTAGGAGTAGAACTAATAGAAGATGACCTTATTATTGTTGAAGATAACATTCTAAGACATAATAGTTTAAAGCTTAGTTCATTAATATTCTCTTACTTAATGAGAGACTAATGTCATATACAACAAAAATAAAAGAAGAAATTTCAAGTATTAATAATACTGAATCAGAAATAATTGCCGAACTAGCAGGATTCATTAGAAATAATGCAATCTTTATAGAAGATACAATTACATTAACAACAGAAAATAAAACAACTATTGAAAGAGTACAAAATTTCTTAAAAACAATTTATGAAATAAATATAGATATTACAACTAAAGATAATAATAATTTCAGTAAAAAAGAATTATATGCTTTAGTAGTAGATCAAAAAGTAAATAAAATACTTCAAGATATTGGTCTAATAGATAAAGATAATAATAAATTGGATACAGTTCCAACATACATAGTAGGTGCAAATGAAGAAATAAGAGCCTATCTAAGAGGAGTATTCTTAACATGTGGAAGTATAAATGATCCGAAAACATCAAGATATCATATGGAATTATTTATATCCACTCCAGAAGAATCCATCTTTGTACAAAAATTATTAAACTTATTCGATTTAAATGCTAAAATTTTAGGAAGAGATAAAGGTTACATGATTTATATTAAAGAAGCTGAAAAAATAAGTGACTTTATAAGAATTCTTGGAGCAAACAATGCTGTTCTTTATTATGAAGATGTAAGAGTATATCGTGATAAGAAAAATCAAACTAATAGATTAAATAATTGTGAACAAGCAAATATTGATCGCATTGTTGCAACTGCAACAGAACAATTAGAACAAATAAAGATAATTGAAGAAACTGCAAGTATAGATTTATTAGATGATAAAACTAGAGAAACGCTTGAATATAGAAAAAAATATCCAGAGGCTTCATTAAAAGAATTAGCAGAAATTATTTCTTTTGAAACTAATAAGAAACTTTCTAAATCAGGATTAAATCATCGTCTTAGAAAAATAAAAGATCTAGCAGAACAATTAGAAAAACATAGACAAAAAGAAAAGGACTAAGTCCTTTTTTATTTTATAATTTTATCAACAAGTCCATATTCTAAAGCTTCTTCTGCATTTAAATAATTATCTCTTTCAGTATCTTCTTCTATTTGAGATAAAGCTTTACCTGTATTATCAGCCAAGATATTATTTAAACGATTTCTTAAATTTAAAATACGGTCACAAGCAATCTTAATATCAGTAGCTTGTCCTTCTGCACCACCTAAAGGTTGATGAATCATAACATCTGCATGAGGCAAAATAAATCTCTTACCGCGAGTACCACTAGATAATAAGAAAGCGGCCATACTTGCTGCCATTCCCATACAAATAGTAACAACATCACTTTTTATAAATTGCATGGTGTCATATATTGCCATACCAGCAGTAATCACTCCACCTGGAGAATTAATGTAAATAGAAATATCTTCATGATTAATAGAATCTAAATACAATAGTTCAGCAATAACAGTATTTGCAAGATTATCATTAATCTCTCCACTAATAAAAATAATTCTTTCTTTTAACAATCTAGAATAAATATCATAACTTCTTTCACCATTAATTTCTTTATCAACAACAACTGGAATTAAATTCATAAATAATATCACCTATACATATTATTGTGTAAACAAATACATTTATACATATTTTAAATCTACAAAATATGCTATAATGATAACAAGATGAGAAAAAGGGTGGTCTAATGATAGAAACAGTAAAAGTAAAAATAAATAATCAAGAATATACATATTCAAAAGGAGTGACTCTTGAAGAAATTGCTACAGAACATCAAAAAGATAAAAAGTTTCCTATTCTTTTAGCACGCGTAAATAATAGAGTAAAAGAATTATCAAGTAAACTAAAAGAAGATTGTGAAATTGAATTTTTAGATTTAACATCTAGAGAAGGTGGACGTGCTCATACAAACGGACTTGTATATATAATGGTATATGCTGTTAAAAAGTTATTTGGAAATGATAACAATATAATTGTTCAACATTCATTAGATAAAGGTATTTATATTGAAACTACATTTAAAGTTACTGAAAACAGATTAAAAGCATTAAAAGATACAATGAAATCAATTATTAGTGCAGACATGCCTATCTCAAAAGTAACAATTGATCGTCTTGAAGCTATAAAGTATTTTAATGGAATAAAAGACTATGCTAAAGCAGGAGTAATGAAATACAATACTAATAGTTATATTACTTTATATAGGTTAGGTAACTCATATAATTATTTCTATGGTCCAATGGCTAATAGTACTTCAAGATTAAAAGATTTTGATTTTACTTTAGTAAATGATTATGGATTTGTATTAAGATTCCCAACTACATATTCAAATGGAAAAATAAAAGAATATAAGCATCAACCAAACATGTTTGCTGTATTTAAAGAACAACGTGATTGGGCCAAAATAATGAAAATAGAAAATGCTGTTGATTTAAATAAAATAGTATCAACAGGTAAAATAAATGATTTAATAAAAATTGATGAAACATTAAAAAGTAATAGAATGTTACAAGTAGCACAAGAAATTAATGCAAGAAAGAAAGATGTAAAAATTGTCTTAGTAGCGGGACCATCTTCTTCAGGAAAAACAACATCATCAAGAAAATTATGTATGTATTTACAAAGTTTTGGTTTAACACCAAAAGTTATTTCTATGGATGATTATTTTGTAGAAAGAGACCAAACTCCACTAGACGAAGATGGAAAACCAGACTATGAATGTCTTGAAGCGATGGATGTTAAATTATTTGACAAACAAATGGCCGCACTATTAAGAGGAGAAAAAGTTACTGTACCAACATTTAACTTTGCTGCCGGAATTAAAGAATTTAAAAATGAAATGCAATTTGCAGATGATGACATTATGATTATTGAAGGTATTCATGCCTTAGATGATAAAATTTTAACTAATATTGATCGTAAGAAAAAATATAAGATTTATATTTCTGCATTAACAGAAATTAATATGGATGACCATAACCGTATTTGTACAAGTGATAATAGATTACTACGTCGTATTATTAGAGACAATAGAACGAGAGGTTATGGAGTAGACCATACATTAAAATTATGGCCAAGTGTTCGTCGTGGTGAAGAAAAATACATCTTCCCATTCCAAGATGATGCTGATGCTACAATCAACTCTGCATTAATTTATGAAATTGGTGTATTAAAAACATATGTAGAACCATTACTATATTCAGTAGATAGTGATTCTCCATATTATGAAGAAGCTAAGAGATTAATTAATTTCTTAAGATTATTCTTACCAATTCCTGCAGACGCTATTCCAGCAGATTCTATATTAAGAGAATTTATTGGAGGAAGCTATTTCCATGAATAATAAATATCCACAATAACTGTGGATATTTTTATTTATATAAAGACAACTTGTGGATAAAATATTTTTACATCGAAAAGTGTAAAAATAAGTCGAATATATTGAAACCAAAAAAATAACTATTTATAATGAAAGTATAAAAGGAGAGGATTTATAAATGATCAAAGTTGCAATCAATGGATTCGGAAGAATCGGAAGATTATGTTTCCGTTTAATGGAAGAAAATGAAGAATTTGAAGTAGTTGCTATTAATGACTTAACAGATGCAGAACAATTAGCATATTTATTAAAATATGATACTAATCATAGAAATTATCGTATTGATGAAATTTCTAACGATGAAGATGAAATTATTATCGGTAATAGACGCGTAAAAGTATATGCTGAAAAAGACCCAGCAATGTTACCTTGGAAAGAATTAGATGTAGATGTTGTATTTGAATGTACAGGATTATTCACATCTGAAGAAAAAGCTATGGCACACATTAATGCAGGAGCTAAAAAAGTAATTATCTCTGCACCAGCAAAAGGTGATATTAAAACTATCGTTTACAACGTAAACCATGAAACATTAACAGGAGATGAAAAAATTATTAGTGCAGCTTCTTGTACTACTAACTGTTTAGCTCCAGTTGTTGACGTTTTAGATAAAAAATTTGGAATTGAAAAAGGATATATGACAACAGTTCATGCTTATACAAACGACCAAGCATCACTTGATATCGCTCATAAAAAAGGTATCAAAGCACGTCGTGGTAGAGCTTGTGCTGCAAATATCGTTCCAGCATCAACTGGTGCAGCTTCTGCAATTGGATTAGTTTGTCCAAATTTAGCAGGAAAATTAGATGGAACTGCAATGCGTGTACCTGTACCAACAGGATCAGTTGTTGACTTAACACTTGAATTAAAAACAAACACTACTGCAGAAGAAATTAATGCTGCATTAAAAGCTGCTACAAATGAAACACTTGAATACACAGAAGATCCAATCGTTTCAAGCGACGTAATCGGACGTAGATGCGGTTCATTAGTAGATGGATTAAGTACTAATGTTTTAGAAGTAAACGGAAAACAATTAGTTAAAGTTGTATCTTGGTATGACAATGAAATGAGTTATACTGCTCAAATGGTAAGAACAGCTAAATACTTAATGGAAAAATAGTGTAAAAATAAGTTAAAAAGGAAGCAATTCCTTTTTTTTATTTATCAAAAATGATATACTTAAATTAAGACAAGGAGAATATGACCTATGAAAACAATCAAGGACTTAAATATTGATAATAAGAAAGTACTTATTCGTTGTGACTTCAATGTTCCACTAAAAGATGGAAAAATTGGAGACGATACAAGAATCGTAAGTAGTTTACAAACAATTAACTACTGTTTAGAAAAAAATGCTAAAGTAATTTTACTTTCACACTTAGGAAGAGTAAAAGAAGAAGCGGACTTAGAAAAGAATAATCTAGCTCCAGTAGCAAAAAGATTAGAAGAATTATTAGAAAGACCAGTAACATTTATTGATGAAACAAGAGGAGAAAAACTAGAAGAAGCAATCAATAACATGAAAGATGGTGACGTTGTATTAATCCAAAATACACGTTACGAAGATTTAGACGGAAAAAAAGAAAGCAAGAATGATGAAGAATTAGGTAAATATTGGGCATCATTAGGAGATGTATTTATCAATGATGCTTTTGGAACAATCCATAGAGCTCATGCATCAAATGTAGGTATTGCTACAAATTTACCAGGAAATTCTGCATTTGGATTCTTAATAGAAAAAGAATTAACTGCACTAAGTACTTTAGATAATCCAGAAAAACCATTTATGGTTGTTCTAGGAGGAGCAAAAGTATCTGATAAGATTGGTGTAATTGAAAACTTAGTAACAAAAGCTGATAAGATTTTAATTGGTGGAGGAATGGCTTTCACATTCTTAAAAGCAGAAAATTATGAAATTGGAACATCTCTATTAGATGAAGAAAACTTAGAATTCTGTAAAAGAATATTAAAAGAATATGGGGACAAAATAGTTTTACCTGTAGACGTAGCAGTAACAACAGAATATTCTAATGATGAAGAATATAAAGTTCGTTTAATTAATGAAATTGAATACAATGAAATGGGATTAGACATTGGACCAGAAACAAAAGAAGCTTTTGCAAATCATTTAAAAAATGCAAAAACAGTACTTTGGAATGGACCATTAGGTGTTTATGAATTTGAAAAATATAAAAAACATACTGATGAATTATTACAATTCTTAGTAGATAATGATATAAAAACAATTTTAGGTGGTGGAGACATCGTTGCCGCAGCAGCTGCAGCAAATCTAAAAGAAAAAGTATATCATGCTTCAACAGGAGGAGGGGCTACTCTAGAATATCTAGAAGGAAAAACATTACCAGGAATTGAAGCAATAAAGTAGGTGGAACGATTGAATACAAATAAATTAACAGTAGTAAGTCCATATAACAACGAACATATGGAATTACTAGACAATTTCGAAAGAGATAATAATTTACCAACATATGCAACAACTGCCCTTTTAACTACAAGAGGACAAAAAACAGAAGAAGAATACAAGGAACATCTAGCTAAAGATAATGAAATATCTTTAACTCTATATACAGGTCAAAAGAGTATAACAGATGCTTGTATAATTCATGTATCTAAAGATATAAAAACCTGTAATATCTATTTTGCGCCATTATCTCAAAAGAAAAAAAGACCTATTATCAATTTAGCAGCAGACTACGCTCTAAATATACTAGGTATGGAAGAAGTATTTGTATCAATTAAATCAACAGAAAGACCACTAATAGATAGCATGGAACAATCATTTGAAAATCTTGGAGAAGAAGATGGCTATATAACATATTTAAAAGAAAAAGAAAGTCAAGCAGTTAGTAGTAACTTTACTCATCTACACTAGACTCTTGTCTTTTTTTATAGGAAGGTGAAAATATGCGTATCGGATTATTCACAGATACATACCCTCCATTCATAAATGGAGTATCAACAAGTGTAGCAATGTTAAAAAGAGCATTAGAACAACAAGGACATACAGTATATGTTGTAACAGTAAGCAATAATGCCTTAAAACATGAATATGATGAAAAAGAAAGAATATTAAAAGTAGCAGGTATTCCAATTGGTATATATGATTACAGACTAAGTAGCATTTATCCAGTAACGTTAATTAATAAAATGAAAAAATGGAACTTAGATGTAATTCATTCTCATACTGAGTTTGGAGTAGGTATTTTAGCAAGACTATTTGCAAAACAATTTAATATTCCTCTAGTACATACATATCATACTTTATATGAAGATTACACTCATTATATAACTCATGGATATTTTGAAAAATCAAGTAAAAAAATAGTTGAGTATTTAACAAAATTCTATTGTGATAAAACAGCAAACGAATTAATCGTACCAACTAATAAAATATATAGTTTATTTAAAGAAAAATATAACTTCACAAAGAATATTCATATTATTCCAACAGGAATAGAAGTTGATCGTTTCTTTGAAGAAAATATAAATAAAAAAGAAGTAGAAATGCTAAAGAAAAAATTAGGATTCAAGAAGAATGAATTTGTAATTTTATTTGTAGGTCGTCTAGCACAAGAAAAGAATGTAGAATTTTTAATAGAAGCTCAAAAGAAATTAGTAGAATATGATGATCATATTAAATTACTAATAGTTGGAGATGGACCAGATAAACAAAAATATGAACAATTAGCTGAAAACTTAGGATTAAAAGAAAATGTTATTTTTAATGGTAAAGCAGCCTGGCAAGAAATTCCAATCTACTATCATGCATCAAACGTTTTTGCAACTGCATCTACTACAGAAACACAAGGATTAACTGTAATAGAAGCAATGGCAGCAGGAATACCTCCTTTATGTATTGATGATGAATCATTTAGAGGAACAGTAACAGATGAATTAAATGGTAGAGTATTCAAAAATCAAGAGGAATATGTAAATCAAGTAACAGAGTTCTATGAAAATAAGAAGATGATTGATACGTACAGTAAGCAAGCTAGAGTTCAAGCAGAACACTGTAGTTCACGTAGTTATGCCTTAAGTGTACTTGAAGTATATCAAAGAGCATTAAAAGAAAAGAAAGAAAAAACAGGATTATTTACTAAAATAGCTAATTTCTTTAAAGGAGAGTAAAAAATGATTATAGCATTAAATAATAAATCAAATTTAAATAAAGAAGAATTTGATTCATATCAAGAAGAATTTTCAAAATTATCAACAGAACATCCAATGATAATGTGTCCAACACATTTAAACATTGCTAACTTTAGTTTAAAAAATTGTTCTCTTGGAGCACAAAATGTAAGTAAAAACGACAAAGGAGCCCATACTGGAGAAGTATCTGCAACAGATTTAGCGTCATATAATGTTAAATATTGTATTGTAGGTCACTCTGAAAGAAGACAAGAACTTGGAGAAACTGATGAAGAAATAAATCAAAAGTTAAAAAAATTATTTCAAGCAGGAATCACTCCAATCCTATGCTGTGGAGAAACTAGAGAAGAAAGAGAACAAAATAAAGTAGTTGATGTTATTACTAATGAAATAACAAAAGATACAGAAGGATTAACTAATGAAGAAAAAGCAACTCTTATAGTTGCATACGAACCTATTTGGTCAATCGGTACAGGATTAATCCCAACAAATGATGAAATAGAAGAAGTTCTTCAACTAATAAAATCATTACTACCAGAAAGTAAAATCTTATATGGTGGAAGCGCTAATGAAAAAAATATTGAGGAACTAAAGAAATGTCCAACTATAGACGGATATTTACTAGGTGGATTAAGTTTAAAACCAAATACTTTAAAAGAGTTTATAGAAAAACTATAAAAGGCAATTTCGACAAAAGTTGTCTTTTTTTTTTCTACCAATTTATGACAAAATATTATATAATTAGAATACGCGTAATATAAAATTGAGAGCACCATGAACAAAACAAGACTATTCGTAGTAGATGACAATAAATGCTTAGTAGATACAATCAAAGAATACTTTAAAGATAATGCTGAGATAACAGTGTCACTTTCTGCAAATGATGGAGAAGAAGCAATTAGACTAATTGAATCAAAACAAGATGAATATGACATGATAATAATGGATTTGATTTTACCTACTAAGGATGGACTGTGTATCCTAGAATATCTTGAAGAGAAGAATATTGACAAAAAAGTTATAGTAGTAACTTCTTATAATACTCAAGATGTTATAAGAAGAGTATCAGAATATAGAGTTAATTACTTCTTATTAAAACCTTATCGACTAGAAGATCTCGAAAAAAGAATTAAAGAGGTAATGATTGGTGTTAAATATGGGAGTCATACTTTAGATGTTTTTCATAACAATCTTCAAATTTGTATTACTAAAACACTTCATGAGTTAGGTGTCCCGTCTCATATTAAAGGGTATCAATATATAAGAGAAGGAATTACACTTGTTTATAAAAATCCTGAAATAATAGGAGGAATTACTAAAGAACTTTATCCAGAAATTGCAAAATGTTTCAAAACCACCGTCTCTAGAGTAGAACGAGCTATAAGGCATGCTATAGAAGTAAGTTGGAATAGAGGTAATTGGCAATTAATGGAAGATATTTTTGGACATAGTGTAGATATTGATAAAGCGAAACCGACTAATTCGGAATTTATAATTACAATAGCTGACAAATTAAGATTAGAATATAATAAACCACTTTTGACTAGATAATAGGTTTTAATAAGAAAACAACTCTAAAATATAGTTGTTTTTTTTATTTTAAGTTATTTTTTTTGCTTTCGCAAATACATTTATTGACTTTATGACAATTAATAAGTATACTAAATTTATGAAATATGTTAGGAGGATACAGTAAATGGAACGAAAAATAGAAGCTTTTTTTAGAAAGTGGCAAAAAGATATTATAAGAAAACCACTAATACTATATGGTCCAAAACAAGTTGGTAAGACATACTCTGTCTTAGAGTTTGGAAAAAATGAATATAAAAACGTAATTTACTTCAATACTGAAAATAACAAAGTATTAGAAGAATTATTTAAAAAAGAAAAATCACCAGAGAAGTTAATCTTAAATCTTTCCTTAATATCAGGGGAAACTATCCTACCAGAAGATACATTGATCATCTTAGATAATTTATTATCAATTGAAGTTGTAAGAGGTATGAAACTATTTGGAAGTTCAAAAAGTAAGTATCATATCATTGGTATAACTTCAAATAGAGAACGTTTAAATGAGTTTAAAGGAGAAGAATTACAATTTAAAGGTATGTCAGAAATGGACTTTGAAGAATTCTTATGGGCGCATAATGAAAAAAATCTTGCAGAACTTATAAAAGAATCATTTGAAAAGCATAAGACTTGTCCTTTCCACAAAGTTGCAATGGAATTATTCCAAGAATATTTAATATCTGGAGGACTACCAGAAGTTGTAGCAGCATCAATTGCAGGAAAAAGTGAATATGAAATAGATTCAATTAAACAAAAAATAGTAGATGTTTATAAAAAAGAAGTAGCGTTAAATAAAGTATTAATAGATATACCAAGAGGTATAGAAGTATTTGATTCAATTCCAGAACAATTACAAAAAGAAAATAAAAAATTCCAATACGGAACAATGGGAACTGGAAAAAGAGCAAAAGAATATGAAAGCAGTATTAATTTCTTAATTAATAATCAAATTGTATATAGAAGTTTTAAAATTAAAGCAGTAAAATCACCACTAAGTAGTTGTCGTGAAAAAGATAGTTTTAAATTATATATACCAGATGATGGATTATTAGTAACAATGTCCCATCTAAACTATAAACAAATAGCAACAGATGAAAGAATAAGAGAAACTCTATATGAAAATCATATTGCAAAAACATTAGTAGAAGCAGGATATTCTTTATACTATTATCAATCTGACGGAAAAGCAGAAGTAAATTTTGTAATTCAAAATAGAAAAGGACAAATTATTCCACTAGAAATTGCTACAAGAACACAATCTAAAGCAAAATCATTATCTGTATTTATGAAAAAATTTACAGTACCACAAGCATATAGAATTACTGAAAATAACTTCTCAACAAGAAAAGATGTTAGATATATACCAATATATGCAGTATTCTGTTTAAATGAAAATAAAATTTAGGAGGATTTATGACACAACCAACAGTATTAGCTATCTTAGATGGCTATGGATTAAGAGAAGAAGAACATGGGAACGCAGTAAAACTAGCAAACAATCCTATATTTAATATGTTATGGGATAACTACCCACATACACAATTAAATGCATCAGGACAAGAAGTTGGTCTGCCTAAAGGACAAATGGGGAATAGTGAAGTAGGTCACATGAACATAGGTGCCGGAAGAATCGTATACCAACCATTAGAATTAATAAATAAAAGCATTGAAGATAAAGAAATATATCGTAATGAGGAATTATTAAAGGTAATAAATCATGTTAAAAATAATAATTCTAAATTACATTTAATGGGATTAATCAGTGATGGTGGAGTTCATTCACATATAGATCATTTAATGGCCATCATTGACATGGCAAAACAAAATAATATTGAAAAATTATATATTCATTTATTCACAGATGGAAGAGATGTTCTACCACAAAGTGCCTATACTTATATTAAACAAGTAGAAGATAAATTAGCTGAAATTGATTTAGGAAAAATAGCAACAATTGGTGGAAGATACTATGGAATGGATAGAGATAATAATTTTGATAGATTACAAAAAGGATATGATGCCATTGTAAATAGTATTGGAGAATATCCAAATAGTCCAAAAGAATTCGTTGAAGAAAGTTACAAGAATGGAATATATGATGAATTTTTTATTCCAGCAGTATTTGAAAAAGAAGGAAATATTCAAGAAAATGATGGGTTAATTGTATTTAATTATAGAAAAGATCGTATAAGAGAAATCTTAACAGCATTAACAAATCCAAACTTTAATGATATGCCAGTAACAAGATTTAATAATTTAAAAACAGTTACAATGATGCCAGTAGTAGAATCAGTAATAGCAGAGCATGCCTATTCTGATCCAGTATTAAAAAATATCTTGGGAGAATATATTGAAAAACAAAATAAGTCTCAACTAAGAATAGCAGAGACTGAAAAATATGCACACGTAACATTCTTCTTTGATGGTGGAAAAGAAGTAGATTATAAAAATGAAAAGAAATTATTAATACCATCTCCAAAAGTAGCAACATATGATTTAAAACCAGAAATGAGTGCCTATGAAGTAAACGAACAACTATTAAATGAATTAGGAAACTATGACTTAGTAATATTAAATTTTGCTAATGGAGATATGGTAGGGCATACAGGAGTACTTGAAGCAGCAATTAAAGCAGTTGAAAGTGTAGATGAATGTCTAGGTAAAATTTATGAAAAAGTAAAAGAATTAAATGGAATATTAATTGTAACAGCAGACCATGGTAACTGCGAAGAAATGTTAGATGAAAATAATAATATCTTAACTGCTCATACAACAAATCCAGTACCATTTATTGTTACAAAAGAAGGCATTAATTTACACCCAGGAAAACTAGGAGATATTGCTCCAACAATTCTAGAATTAATGAACTTAGATATTCCAGAAGAAATGACAGGAAATAGTTTAATTCAAAAATAAAAGATTCACAAATGTGAATCTTTTTATATTTCTTTAAATTCATCAATATCAATCTCAAACAATTTACCCGGATCGATATTTAAAGCAACTGATATCTTCCAAACAGTATCAACTGAGAAAGTTTTAACACCCTTCTTAGATTCTATTCTACGAATAAATTCATGAGAAAGACCAACTTTTTCAGAAAGAACAGCTTGAGTCATACCAGCTTCCTTACGATATTTCTTAATATTTCTAGAAATTTGTTCATATATGTTATATTCATATTTATTCATAACATCACCACGCCTTTATTATCCACTAAATGCACTTAAATATATGTAAACTACAAATTTACAATCATGTTTGTTCGATTGATAAATAAAGATAAAAGATCTAAAATAAAGACGAGGTGATAACATGAAAGAAAGAATAATATTTCATATAGATGTAAACAATGCTTTTCTTTCATGGACTGCTGTATTATTACTAAAGCAAGGATATAAACAAGATATTAGAAAAATCCCATCAATTATTGGAGGAGATGAGAAAGAAAGACGAGGAATAGTTTTAGCAAAGTCTCCAGTAGCCAAAAGATTTGGAATCAAAACAGCTGAAACAATCTATCAAGCAAAAAAGAAATGTCCATCACTACAAATATTTCCTGCTAATCATGAATGGTACCATCAACAATCAAAAAACTTTTATAATTATTTAACACAGTATTCTCCTACGATAGAACAATTCTCAGTAGATGAATGCTTTGTAGATATGACAGGAACAAATTATCTATATGACAACTATGAACAACTTGCTTATAAAATAAAAGAAGATATAAAAAGAATTTATGGATTCACAGTTAATGTAGGGATAGGTAATAATAAACTATGTGCAAAAATGGCATCTGACTTTGAAAAACCGGATAAAGTACATACTTTGTATATGAATGAAATAGAAGAAAAAATGTGGCCATTACCAGTAAATGACCTTTTTATGATTGGAGCAAAGACTACAGAAGTATTAAATAGACTAAATATAAAAACTATAGAAGATTTAGCAAAAGCTAACAAAAAAGAATTAGAAAAGCATTTTAAAAGTATGGCAGAACAAATGATATTATCAGCAAATGGAATAGATAATAGTGAAGTTACACCAAGAAAAAATAAAAATCAAAGTATAAGTACAACTGAAACATTACAACATGACACAACTGATGAGGTAAAACTAAAAGAAGTTTTATTTAGACAAACACAAGATGTAGCACATCAATTAAGAAATCAAAATCAGTATGCAAAAACAGTAGCAATAATATATAAGGATAGTAATTTTATAAGTTATTCACAACAAGAAAAACTATCAAGAGAAACAAATAATACAAAAGATATATATTCTAAAGTAATAGAATTATTTGAAAAAAGTTATAAAAAAGAACCAATTAGATTAATAGGAGTAAGACTTGGTGATTTGACAACAACAAGAAAAGTACAAATATCTTTATTTGAAGAAGAATCGGTACAAGATGAAGAAGATTCATTCCAAAAGACATTGGATGCCATAAATCATAAGTTTGGTAAGGATTTAATAGCTCCAGCGTCTCTAAAAGCTATAGCAAAAAATACTAAAAAATAAAAATAGATAATCAAATGTAAATTAAATTGTAAAAATCTTCGCAAAAGCGCACAAAATAACAAAATTCTCAAAAAAACACTTGCAAAAATAGCAACCCACTGGTATAATTGTAGACGTGTGGCTGCTTAGAGGCGCGAGGTTGTCGATACACCGGGTTAAGTTGTTAATTCGTTATTGGGTTATTCGCGCGGAGCAAGTCTATACTAAGATATAGGCGAGAGGAGGATATACAATGTCAACAGAAAAAATTCGTATCAGAATTAAAGCATATGATCACAGAATCCTTGATAATGCTGCAAAGAAAATTGTTGAAACAGTAAGAAGATCTGGTGGAGTTATCTCTGGTCCAGTACCACTTCCAACTGAAGTTGAAAAATTCACAATTTTAAGAGCTGTTCATAATCACAAAGATTCACGTGAACAATTTGAAATGCGTACACACAAAAGACTAATTGATATCAAAAATCCAAGCAAGGAAACTATTGAAGCTTTAGCTCATTTAGATTTACCAAGTGGTGTGGATATTGAAATCAAAACAAAATAATTTAGGAGGAAACAATAATGAAAGGAATCTTAGGTAAGAAAATCGGAATGACTCAAGTATTTACTAAAGAAGGTAAATTAATTCCGGTTACTGTTATTGAAGTAGAACCAAATGTGGTTACACAAATCAAAACAGTTGAAAAAGATGGTTATGAAGCTGTACAACTTGCAACTGATACTATCAGAGAAAGTTTAAGCAACAAACCAGCTATGGGTCATACAAATAAAGCAAATACAACACCTAAGCGCTTCTTAAAAGAAATTAGAGGAGTTAATGTTAACGATTACACTTTAGGACAAACTATTGGAGTAGACGTTTTCAGCGAAGGGGAATTGGTTGATGTAACAGGAACAAGTAAAGGTAAAGGTTTCCAAGGTGTTATTAAACGTCACAACCAATCAACTGGTCCAATGGGACATGGTTCTCAATATCATAGAGGTGTTGGTTCACTTGGTACTTTATTACCAATGCACGTATTAAAAGGTAAAAAAATGCCAGGACAAATGGGTAATGTTCAAAGAACTGTTCAAAATCTTGAAATCGTATCAGTTGATACAGAAAATAGTGTTATCTTAGTTAAAGGTAATGTTCCAGGTCCAAAGAAATCATTTGTTATGATTCATACTGCAGTTAAAAAACCAAATACAAAAAATGCTGCTGCTGATTTAGTAAGTTATGTTGAACCAGTAGTTGTTGAAGAAGTTGCAGAAGAAACAGTAGAAAATACTGAAGAATAAATCATCACTATATATAATAAAGAAAGAAAAATAAAAAATTAGAAAGTGATGAAAGGAGGAATCGTAAATGCAAAAAGTAGAACTTTTAAATCTTAAAGGTGAAAAAGTAAAGGACATTAATTTAAACGAAGAAATTTTTGGAATTACCCCAAATAATAATGTATTACATGATGCTATTATTTTATCAATGGCTTCATTAAGACAAGGAACACATAAAACAAAAAATCGTTCAGAAGTATCTGGTGGTGGAAGAAAACCATGGAGACAAAAAGGAACAGGACGTGCTCGTCAAGGTTCAATTAGAGCTGTTCAATGGGTAGGTGGAGGAAATTATGGAACTCCAGTACCAAGAGACTACAGCAAAAAACAAAATAGGAAAGAAAGAAGAATTGCTTTAAAATCTGCATTAGCTGATAAATTAAATGAAAAAGCAATCATCGTATTAGAAAACTTAACTGTTGAAACAGCTAAGACAAAGGATATGTTAAATATTCTTAAAACATTAAATGTAGCAGACAAAAAAGTATTATTAGTAGTTAGTGAATTTGAAGATAACTTAGTTTTAGCTTCAAGAAACTTACAAAACGTAGTATTAATCTCTGCTGAAGAAATTAATGTATTAGACATCGTTGGTACTGACGTATTAGTTATTACTCAAGATGCATTAAACAAAGTTGAGGAGGTGCTTAAATAATGAAAGACTTAAAATATTTAGAAATTCTTAAAGCACCAGTTATTACTGAAAAATCTCAAATTGCTAAAAGCGAAGGAAAATATACTTTCAAAGTTGATCCAAAAGCTACTAAATTAGAAATTAAAGAAGCAATTGAAAAAATATTTAACGTTAAGGTTACATCTATTAGAACAATGAATGTAAAACCAAAGAAAAGAAGAGTTGGTCGTTATACAGGATTAACTAATCGTACAAAGAAAGCAATTGTTACTCTTGCTGAAGGACAAACAATTGATCTTGGTTAGAAGGAGGAAATAAATTATGGCAATCAGAAATTATAAACCTACTACACCAGGACGTAGAAAAATGAGCGCATTAGTAAATGAAGAAATCACAACTAATGTACCAGAAAAATCTCTAGTAGTTACTATCAAGAAAAATGGTGGACGTAATAATCAAGGTAAAATTACAGTTCGTCATCACGGTGGTGGAGAAAAGAGAAAATATCGTATCATTGATTTTAAAAGAAATAAATTAAACGTACCTGGATCAGTAGCAACAATCGAATACGATCCAAATAGAACTGCTAATATTGCATTAATCAATTACGCAGATGGAGAAAAAAGATATATCATCGCTCCAAAAGGTTTAACTGTTGGAATGACAGTTGAAGCAGGAGAAAATGCTGATATTAAAGTTGGTAACGCATTACCAATTATGAATATCCCAGTTGGTACAATGATTCATAACATTGAATTACGTCCAGGAAAAGGTGGAGAATTAGCAAGAAGTGCTGGTTCATCTGCACAAATCCTTGGTCGTGAAGGAAATTATGTAATGATTCGTTTATCAAGTGGAGAACAAAGAAAAGTTCTTGGAACTTGTATGGCTACAGTTGGAGAAGTTGGAAATGAAGACTCTTCATTAGTTAAAGTTGGAAAAGCAGGACGTAGCCGTCACATGGGAATTAGACCAACAGTACGTGGTTCTGTAATGAACCCTAATGACCACCCACATGGTGGAGGTGAAGGACGCGCTCCAGTAGGACGTAAAGCACCAATGACACCTTGGGCTAAACCTGCACTTGGATTAAAGACACGTAAGAAAAAACAATCTGACAAGTTCATAGTACGTCGTCGTAGTAAATAATAGGAAAGGATGATTAATAAATGGCAAGAAGTTTAAAAAAGGGACCTTATGTATTCGATAGATTACTAAAAAAGGTTCAAGAATTAAATAAGTCTGGAAAAAAAGAAGTCATTAAAACATGGTCACGCCGTTCCACTATTTTTCCTGATTTTATAGGACACACATTTGCAGTTCATAATGGAAAAGAATTTATTCCAGTTTATGTTACTGAAGATATGGTAGGACATAAATTAGGTGAATTCGCATTAACACGTAAATTTGGTGGACATGGTTCAGACAAAAAGAAATAGAAAAAATGACTAGGAGGGAAATAAATGGAAGCAAAAGCAATTGCTAAGGGACTTAGAGTATCACCTATTAGAGCTCGTTTAGTAGCAGACCTAATTCGTGGTAAAAATGTACAAGAAGCTTTACAAATTTTAAATAATGTACACAATAAGTCAGCAAAACTTACTAAAAAAGTATTAGATTCTGCTATTGCTAACGCTGTTAATAATAACGGTGCAGAAGCTGCAACACTATACGTTAAAGAAGCAAGAGTAGATGCTGGTCCTGTTATGAAACGTCATATGTTTGATTCTCGTTCTCATATCGGACATAAAGATCATAGAACTAGTCACATAAATATAGTAGTGGCTACAAAAAACTAATAAGGAGGTTACAAAATGGGACAAAAGGTTAATCCTAATGGACTTAGACTTGGTATAAATAAAGACTGGGAAGCTAAATGGTATGCTAACGGTAAAGATTTTTCTAAGTTATTAGATAAAGATATTAAAATTCGTAAATACTTAGAAGCTAACTTAACAAACGCTGGTATTGCTAAAGTAGAAATCGAAAGAAATGCCAAGAGATGTGAAGTTGTAATTCATACTTCTAAACCTGGTGTTATGATTGGACACGGTGGAGAAGAAATTGAAAAATTAAAAACTGAATTATCAAAGATTGCTGATGAAAATGTACAAATCTCAATCGTTGATATTAAAAAAGTAGATATGAATGCTCAATTAGTAGCTGATTCAATCGCTAACCAAATCACTAATAGAGCATCATTCCGTATGGCTCAAAAACGTGCAATCAGAAATGCAATGAAAGCAGGAGCTAAAGGAATTAAAACATCAGTATCTGGACGTTTAGGTGGTGCTGATATGGCACGTAGCGAAGGATACACAGAAGGAACTATTCCTCTACATACATTAAGAGCAGATGTTGATTATGCTACAGCTGAAGCTGACACAACATTCGGAAAAATCGGTGTAAAGGTTTGGATCTATAAAGGAGAAATCCTAAATAAGAAAGCAAAAGGAGGTAATTAATATGTTAATACCGTCAAGAACTAAATATCGTCGTGTACATAGATTACCTTACGAAGGAAGATCACGTGGTAATAGAGAATTAACAAATGGTGAATTCGGATTACAAGCAAAAGAAGGAGCTTGGATTACAGCAAATCAAATCGAAGCTGCTCGTATTGCTATGACTCGTTACATGAAACGTGGTGGAAAAGTTTGGATAAACATCTTCCCTCATATGCCTTTAACTAAAAAACCTATCGGAACAAGACAAGGTAAAGGTAAAGGTAACGTTGAAGGTTGGGTTGCAGTAGTTAAAGAAGGAAAGATTATGTTCGAAATTGCTGGAGTTACTGAAGAAGTTGCTCGTGAAGCATTAAGACTAGCTTCTCATAAACTACCAATTGCAACTAGATTTGTAAAAAAAGAAAATGGTGGTGAAATCAATGAAGGTTAAAGAAATTAGAGAATTATCAACAGAAGAAATTAACAAAAAATTAGTTGAAACTAAAGAAGAATTATTTAACTTACGTTTCCAACAAGCAACTGGAACTCTAGAAAAACCTTCTAGAATTAGAGATTTAAGACACACTGTTGCAAGATTAAAAACAGTTCTAAGAGAACGTGAGATAAGCGAGTAGGAGGGTAATAAAGTGGAAAAGAAATTAAATAGAGAATTAGTTGGTAAAGTAGTTAACGCAACTAATGATAAAACAATCAGTGTTTTAGTTGAAACTTATAAAAACCATCCGTTATATCACAAAAGAGTTAAAAGCTCAAAAAAATATTGTGTACATGATGAAAAAAATATCGCAAAAGTTGGAGATACTGTTCGTATAGTTGAAACTAGACCATTATCAAAAACTAAACATTTCTACTTAAAAGAAGTAGTAAAAGAAGCAGTTATTATTTAACGCTTAGATGAAAAAGGAGGAATAATCTATGTTACAACAAGAAAGCCGTATGAAAGTTGCTGACAACTCTGGAGCACGTGAATTATTAGTTATCCGTGTTTTAGGTGGAAGTAAAGTAAAAACTGGTAACATTGGTGATGTAGTAGTTGGAACAGTTAAAAGTGCTATTCCAAACTCACCACTTAAAAAAGGAAAAGTTGTAAAAGCAGTTATCGTTCGTAGTCGTCAAGGCGTTCGTCGTGAAGATGGAAGTTACATTAAGTTCGATGACAATGCTTGTGTTATCATCAAAGATGATAAGAGTCCAGTAGGAACTCGTATTTTTGGACCAGTAGCAAGAGAACTTCGTGATAAAGATTACATGAAAATTGTTTCTTTAGCAAAAGAAGTACTATAAGAGGAGGATAAATATGAACTTTAAAATAGGAGATGAAGTTGTAGTTATCACTGGTTCTGATAAAGGTAAATCAGGAAAAATTATTAAAACATTAAAATCTGATAATAAAGTAATCGTTGAAGGAGTTAACGTTGTAAAGAAACATCAAAAAGCAACTGCTCAAGCAACAGGTGGAATTATTGAAGTAGAAGCACCTATTAATGCTTCAAATGTTATGATTCTTGATCCTAAGACTAAAAAAAGAACTAGAATTGGACATACAACTGATACAAAAACAAACAAAAAAATAAGAATAGCAAAAAAATCAAACGAGAAGATTGATTAATTGGAAGGAGGGTAACTATGAACCGCCTAAAAGAGAAATACTTAAATGAAGTTGTTTCAAGTTTAAAAGAAAAATATAATTATAAGTCAATAATGGAAGTTCCAAAATTAGAAAAGATTGTTATTAATATGGGAGTAGGAGATGCAACAGGAAACTCTAAATTAATAGATGCAGCTGTAGCAGATCTTGCTAAAATTTCTGGACAAAAACCAGTAGTTACAAGAGCTAAAAAGTCAATTGCAGGATTCAAAGTAAGAGAAGGTCAAGCAATTGGATGTAAAGTTACTCTAAGAGGGGAACAAATGTATAACTTCTTAGATAAATTAATTTCTATCTCATTACCACGTGTAAGAGACTTCCGTGGAGTTAGTTCAAAAGCTTTCGATGGAAGAGGAAATTATACAATGGGAATTAAAGAACAATTAATCTTTTCAGAAATCGATTATGATGACGTTGTAAAAGTAAGAGGAATGGACATCGTATTCGTAACAACAGCTAAATCTAATGAAGAAGCTTACGACTTATTAAATGGACTTGGAATTCCTTTTAGAAAGTAAAATGGGAGGAAAATTATGGCAAAGAAAAGTATGATAATAAAAGCTAATAGACCACAAAAATTCAAAGTTCGTGAATATACAAGATGTTCACGTTGTGGTCGTCCACACGCAGTTATGAGTAAATTCGGAATCTGCCGTATTTGCTTCCGTGAATTAGCTTATAAAGGACAAATACCAGGAATTAAAAAATCAAGTTGGTAATTGGAAAGGAGGAAATAAAATGGCAGTAGTAACAGATACAATTGCAGATATGTTAACACGTATTCGTAATGCTAACCAAATGCGTTATGAAGAAGTACAAGTTCCAGCTTCTAATATTAAAAAAGAAATCGCAAGAATTCTTAAAGAAGAAGGATTTATAAAAGATTATAAAATCGTTAGTGAAGATGCTCAAGGTACAATTGTTTTAACTTTAAAATATACAAACAAGAAAGAAAGAGTAATCACTGGATTAAAAAGAATTTCCAAACCAGGTCTTCGTGTTTATGCTAAGAATGATGAAATCCCTAAAGTATTAAATGGTTTAGGAATCGCTATCATTTCTACATCAAAAGGAATTATGACAGATAAACAAGCACGTAAAGAAAATATAGGTGGAGAAGTTCTAGCTTATATTTGGTAATTAAGGACAAAGATAGTTTGAAACCCATGTTAGCATGGTAAATTTAAAATGAGATATAGGAGGTGTCATTATGAGCCGTATAGGAAATCGTGTAATTACAGTACCAGAAGGTGTTACTGTAGAAAATGTTGATAACGTAGTTACAGTTAAAGGTCCAAAAGGAACTTTATCACAAGTTATGTTAAAAGACATTACAATGAAACAAGAAGAAAATACAGTTATTTTAGAACGTAAAAACGAAAATGCAAAAGCAATGCATGGAACAATGAACGCTTTAATCCAAAACATGATTATTGGTGTTACTAAAGGATATGAAAAAGGTTTAGAAATACTTGGTGTTGGGTACCGTTTCAATGTTCAAGGAAAAAAATTAGTTATAAGCGCTGGTTATTCACATCCAGTTGAGGTGGAAATTCCAGAAGGTTTAACAGTAGAAGCTAATGGTAATACAGAAATAACAGTTAAAGGAATTGATAAAACTTTAGTTGGTGAATTTGCTGCTAACATTAGAAAAGTTAGACAACCTGAACCATACAAAGGTAAAGGAATTCGTTACAAAGATGAACATGTTCGTCGTAAAGAAGGAAAGAAAGCTGCTTAATCAATAGGAAGGGAGAAAGAAAAATATGATAAAAAAAGAATCACGTAATAGTATGCGTTTAGTACGTCACGAAAGAATTCGTAAAAATATTATGGGAACAAGCGCATGCCCAAGACTTTGTGTATTCCGCTCAAATGCAGAAATCTATGCACAAATCATTGATGATGAAACAAAAACTACTCTAGTATCTGCTTCCTCATTAGAATTAAAACTTGAAAACGGAAGTAATGTTGAAGCAGCTGCAGCAGTTGGTAAATCAATCGCTGAAAAAGCTACAAAAGCAAAAATTACAAAAGTAGTATTCGATAGAGGTGGATACCTTTATCACGGACGTGTAAAAGCTCTAGCAGAAGCTGCACGTGAAAATGGATTAGAATTCTAATAGGAGGGTATTATGCAAAGAAAGACTCAAGAACCTAAAGAAAAACTTTTAGAAGAATTAGTAATTGACGTAAAAAGCGTTGTTAAAGTTAACAAAGGTGGACGTCAAAGAAGATATTCTGCTATAGTTGTAGTAGGTGACCGTAAAGGTAAAGTTGGATTAGGTATTGGTAAAGCTAATGAAGTACCTGATGCAATTAAAAAAGCAATTCAAGATGCTAATAAAAAATTAATCACAATACCTCTAATCGATGGAAGAACAGTTGCTCACGAAGCAATCGGACATTCAGGAGCTGCAAGAGTTATTATTAAACCAGCTGCAGCAGGTACTGGAGTTATCGCTGGTGGATCTGTTCGTGCTATCTTAGAATTAGCAGGAATTCGTGATGTTGTCTCTAAATCACTAGGAGCAAGAACAAAATTAAATATGGCTACAGCTGCACTTAATGCATTAAAGTCTATTAAGACTGTAGAACAAGTTGCAGAACTTCGTGGTAAAACAGTAGAGGAGATATTAGGATAATGAAATTACATGAATTAGAAAGAAATATCGGAGCTACTCAAGCTAAAAAACGTGTTGGACGTGGATCAGGTAGTGGTCTTGGTAAAACAAGTGGTCGCGGACAAAAAGGACAAAAAGCACGTAGTGGTGGTGGAGTTAACCCAGTATTTGAAGGTGGACAATTACCATTATATAGAAGAATTCCAAAACGTGGATTCAAGAACGCTATGTTCAAAACTAGATATGCTGTTATCAATGTAGAAGAATTAAATGTATTCGAAGATGGAACAGTAGTATCACCTGCATTATTAAAAGAAGCAGGAATTATTAAAAATCAATTAGATGGAGTTAAAGTATTAGGAAATGGAAAGTTAGAAAAGAAATTAACTATTCAAGCTAACAAATTCTCAACTAGTGCTTTAGATAAAATTAAAGAGTCAGGAAGTAAAGCTGAGGTGATCTAGTATGTTTAAAACTATGAAGCAATTATTCACTTCAAACAATAAAGATCTTCGTCATAGAATATACTTTACGCTTGGAGCATTAATAATCTTCATATTAGGTATCTCAATTAGAGTTCCTGGAACACAAGATTTAACTAGCAACTTAGGATTCTTAGAATTAATTAACGTAATGGGTGGAGGAGCATTACAAAACTTCTCAATCTTCGCATTAGGAGTTACTCCTTACATTACAGCGTCCATTATTATTCAATTATTACAAATGGATATCATTCCTTATTTTACTGAATTAAGTAAACAAGGACCAACTGGTAGACAAAAGATAAATCAAATTACAAGATATGTAGGTATTGCATTTGCCTTTATTGAAGGCTATGCGTTTGCATTCGCGTTCTTAGGACAAGAAGCGGCACCTATGCAATACATGTATATAGCAACAGTATTAACTGCTGGTACATCATTCCTTTTATGGTTAGGTGATCAAATCACTCAAAAAGGAATTGGTAATGGTTTAAGTTTAATTATCATGGCTGGTATCATTGCTACTCTTCCACAAATGTTTATTGATGCATTTGGTGGATTAGTAACATTAAATGGTACAGCTCAAGTAATTACACTTGGGATCATTGAATTTATCTTATTTGTAATATTATATTTCGCAATAGTAATTGGAGTAGTATTTATTCAAGAATCTGAAAGAAGAATTCCAATTCAATATGCAAACAAATCAACAAGTGCATATGGAGGTGCTGCTCAAAGTTTTATGCCAATCAAAATTAATACAGCAGGAGTTATACCAGTAATTTTCGCATCAAGTTTATTATCAGTACCTGGTATTATTGCTCAAGTTATTAAGAACGATACATTTACTTTGATAGTACAAAAATATTTAACATATACAACACCGGTAGGGTTCGGAATTTATGTAGTATTCATTTTCTTCTTTGCTTACTTCTATACATTTATTCAAGTAAAACCAGAAGAATTTGCAAAGAACTTACAAGAAAATGGAGGATATATTCCAGGAATAAGACCTGGTGATGATACAAGAGCATATATTACTAAAGTGTTAACAAGATTAACTGTTTTAGGAGCAACATTCTTAGTAGTTATCGCAGGTTTACCAATAATATTCTCAAGTTTAACAAGCTTACCAACATCTGTATCTATTGGTGGTACTGGATTATTAATCGTAGTTGGAGTGGCACTTGAAACTTACAAACAACTAGAAGGAAGCATTCTAACTAGAAGTTATAAAAGAGGATATAGTAGAAGGTAATATTTATGAAAAATATCATGTTTATAGCACCACCTGCGGCAGGTAAAGGTACTCAAGCCGAATTGGTAACAAAAAAGTACAATATACCTCATATTTCAACAGGTGACATTCTAAGAGAAATATCTAAAGAAGATAGTGAAATTGGAAGTTACGTGTATGAAACTTTAGCAAGTGGTAAATTAGTAAAAGATGAAATTACTTATAAACTAATTGAGGAACGTTTAAATAAAGAAGATTGCAAAAATGGTTATATAATCGATGGATTTCCAAGAAACTTGGATCAAGCAATTGAATATGACAAAATTCTAGCAAACTTAGGCTATGAAATAGGTAATGTTATTTATCTAGAAATTAGTGAAAAAACATTAGAAAAAAGAATTACTGGTAGAAGACTTTGTGAAGATTGTCATGCAATATACAATATTAATGATGAAAATAGTTCACCAAAAGTTGAATCAGTATGTGATAAATGTGGTGGAAAATTATATCAACGTAATGATGATAATTTAGAAGCTTTTCAAACACGTTATAAAATGTATTTAGAAAAGACTGCACCAATTATTGAACATTATAAAAAACAAAATGTCTTACACGTTATTAACGGAGAAGACACAGTTGAAAATATATTCAACGCTGTAGATGAAATAATAAGTAATAACTAAGGGGATGATTAAATGATTACAATTAAAAGTAAGCGTGAAATTGAACTCTTAAAAATTGCTGGTAATATAGTCTACAAAACACATAAGTATCTACAACCATATATAAAAGAAGGTATTAAAACTATTGAGTTAGATAAGTTAGCAGAAGACTTCATTAGAAGCCAAGGTGCTACACCTTCTTTTAAGGGATACGAAGGTTTCCCATATACATTATGCATTAGTGTAAATTCTGAAGTAGTTCATGGATTTCCTAGTGATTATGTATTAAAAAATGGTGATATAGTATCTGTTGATATCGGCGCTTGCTATAAAGGATATCATGGAGATTCAGCTTGGACTTACGCAGTAGGGGAAGTTGATGAAGAAAAGAAGTTCTTATTAGAACATACAGAAAAATCATTATTTATTGGTTTAGAGCAAGTAAAACCAGGAAATAGAGTTGGCGATATAGGGTATGCAATTCAAACTTATGCTAAGTCTAAAAATTTAGGAGTTGTAAAAGAACTTTGTGGACATGGTGTTGGTACATCAGTACATGAAGATCCAGAAGTTCCAAATTTTGGAATTCCAAATACAGGTCCAAGACTTAAAGAAGGAATGGTTATAGCCGTAGAACCAATGATAACAGCCGGTAGTCCAAGAATATTTATTCACGATAATGATTGGACAATAGATACCGAAGACGGTCGTCCATCAGCTCATTTTGAACATACAGTAGTAGTAACTGCCGATGGATATGAAATCTTGACAGGAGAGTGAAAAGATGGCTAAAGAAGATACAATTGAAATTGAAGGTAAAGTTCTTGAAATTATTCCAGGAGGAAAATTTAAAGTTCAACTAGAAAATGGACACATTGTGGAAGCTCACGTTTCTGGTAAAATACGAATGAATTACATTCGAATCTTAGCAGGAGATACCGTAATGATAGAACTATCGCCTTATGACTTAACACGTGGGCGTATTACCTATCGTAAATAATAGGAGGGAAATATATGAAAGTAAAAGCATCAGTAAAACCAATTTGCGAAAAATGTAAAATTGTAAAACGCAAAGGAAAAATAAGAGTAATTTGTGAAAATCCAAAGCACAAACAAGTACAAGGTTAATAGGAGGTGTGTTTAAATGGCACGTATTAAAGGTGTAGACATTCCAAATGATAAACATATTTGTATTTCATTAACTTACATTTATGGTATTGGAAGAAGTCTTGCAAAACAAATTCTTAAAAATGTAAATATTGATCCAACTACTAAAACTAAAGATTTATCTCAAGATGATTTAGTTTTAATTCGTGACGAAATCAACAAACATTTAACTGAAGGAGATTTACGTCGTGAAGTTAGTATGAATATCAAAACAAAAATGGAAATCAATTCATACGAAGGAACTCGTCATAAAAAAGGATTACCTGTAAGAGGACAAAGAACTAACCGTAATGCTCGTACTCGTAAGGGTAAAGGTAAAGTAGTAGCAAATAAGAAAAAAGTTTAGTTAAAACTTAGTTTAAATTATTAAAAGGAGGTAAGACTTATGGCTTATAAGACTAGAAAGAAAAAAGTTAAAAAGAATGTTCCTGAAGGTATTGCACATGTTCATTCAACATTCAATAATACAATTACAACAATTACTGATAAAGACGGTAATGTAATAAGCTGGGCATCATCTGGTGCTATCGGTTTTAAAGGAAGTAAAAAATCAACTCCATTCGCTGCTGGAATGGCTGCAGAAGCTGCAGGAAAAGTTGCATTTGATATGGGAATGCGTAAAGTTGAAGTTCGCGTTAAAGGTTTAGGACCAGGACGTGAAACAGCTATTCGTTCATTACAAACAGCTGGATTAGAAGTAACAGCTATCGCAGACGTTACACCAATTCCACATAATGGATGCCGTCCACCAAAACGTCCACGTGGATAGTTTAAAAAGGATAATTTAGTGGAACAAAATAAAGGGAGGTTAGTTTCATGTTACAATTTGAAAAACCAATTTATAAAATAACTGATTCTGTAGAAAGTAATTTTTATGGAAGATTTGAACTTGAACCATTAGAAAGAGGTTTCGGTACTACAATCGGTAACGCTTTAAGAAGAGTTATGTTATCATCTCTACCAGGAAGCGCTATTAGTAGTATTAAAATCGATGGTGTTCTTCATGAATTCCAAACAATCGATGGAGTATATGAAGACGTAACTACTATTATTTTAAATTTAAAAGGTGTAGTATTTAAAAATCATTCAAATGAAACAAAAACAGTACGAATTAATGCTACAAAAGAAGGAGAAGTAACTGCTGGAGATATCGAATGTGATGCTGATATCGAAGTTATCAACAAAGATAAAGTAATCGCTACATTATCAAAAGGTGGTTCATTAAATATTGAAATGACTGTTACAAATGGTCGTGGATATGTTAAGAGTGAAGAAAACAAAAGACTTTATGATATTAAAAAAGCTGGAGTTATCGCTATTGACTCATTATATTCTCCAATCGAAAGAGTTTCTTACGAAGTAGGAAGTGCTCGTGTAGGACAAGATGAAAGTTATGACAAATTAATTTTAGATGTTTGGACAAACGGATCAATCAAACCAGAAGAAGCTATCGCTTTAGCATCAAGAATCTTAATTGAACATTTCCAAATCTTAACTGATTTATCATCAATTGCAGATGTAAGTGGTATGATGATTGAAAAAACTGAAGATCCAAAAGTTAAAGCATTAGAAACATCTATCGAAGATTTAGATTTCTCTGTAAGAGCATATAACTGCTTAAAGAGAGCTGGAATCCACACTCTACAAGACCTTGTTAATAAGAGTGAATCAGATATGATGAAAATTCGTAACTTAGGTAAAAAATCTCTAAAAGAAGTTTTAGACAAAATTAGAGATATGGGTCTAATCCTTCGTGATGAAGACTAAAATTTAAGGAGGGATAATTATGGCATATAGAAAATTAGGAAGAGATAATAAACATAGAAGAAGTATGCTTGCAACTTTAACTAAACAAGTAGTTATGAACGAAGCAATCACAACTACTGATACTAGAGCCAAAGAAGTACGTAAATTCGTTGATAAAATGATTACTTACGGAAAAAAAGGAGATTTAGTATCTCGTCGTAAAGCATTAGCATTCTTACATAACGATACTGAAGTTGTTGAAAAAATCTTCAATGATTTAGCAAAACGTTATGAAAACCGTAATGGTGGATATACACAAATTTTAAAAGTAGCTGAAAGACGCGGAGACGATGCTTTAATGGTTATTTTAAAGTTAGTAGATGAAGCTAAATAATAAATAAATTAAATAGGAAGAAATTCCTATTTTTTTTGTCAAAAAAGAAGTCAAAAAACTTATATTTATAGAAAAAAAACATATAACTTGTTATAATAAAATTAATTGGAGGAATATTATGAAAGCATTAATAACAGGAGCATCATCTGGGATAGGTCTTGATATGGCAAAATATCTAGCAACAAAAAAATGTGAATTAATTTTAGTAGCTAGAAACAAAGAAAAATTAGAAGAATTACAAGAAAAACTTTCAACAAAAGTAACTATTATTGTAGCAGATTTATCTAATGAACAAAAAGTTAAAGAATTATATGTTTTAACAAGAAAAGAAAACATTGATATTTTAATTAACAATGCTGGTTTTGGTGACTTCGGATATTTCACAGATACTGATTTAAATAAAGAACTAGAAATGATTGATACAAACATTAAAGCAGTACATATACTTACAAAATCATTCTTAAAAGATATGGAAAAAAGAAAATCTGGATATATATTAAATGTTGCATCTTCAGCAGCTTTTCAACCTGGTCCATTGATGGCAACATATTATGCAACTAAGTCATATGTATATCAGCTATCAACTGCACTATATTATGAACAAAAGAAAAAAAACACAAACGTTCATGTATCAGTTTTATGCCCAGGACCAGTTGAAACTAACTTCAATAATGTTGCAGGTGTAAAATTTGGAGTTAAGCCTCTAACAAGCACTTTTGTAGCAAAATATGCTATTGATGAAATGTTTAAAAAGAAATTAGTAATCATTCCAGGTTTCAAAATGAAATGCGCTAAATTCTTTGGAAGATTTGTACCATTAAAATTATTATTAGGAATAACATATAGAATCCAAAAGAAAAAAGTCAACTAATGTTGGCTTTTAAAACATAGGGGGAATAATTATGTCAAAAAATATCATTGAAATAATTGGTCTAACATATAAAGGTATTTTTAATGACTTTAGTATAGGTCTTGAAGAAAATAAATTTATAACAATAGCCGGACCAAATAATTGTGGAAAAACAACTCTATTAAGAATGTTAGATAATCAAATAGATATCAACAACACAATAACTATGTATGATATAAAATTAGAAGATTATAAGTTAACTGACTTACATCAAATATTAAAAGTAATTATTCCTGGAGAAATAAATTATGTAACAAACACATTAGAAGAAGAACTTAATCATTATTTAGATTTATTAAATTTATCTAAAGATGAAAAAACAAAAAGATATAAAAAAGTAATAAAAGAATTAAAATTATCAAAATATCAATCATCTAATTTAGATTCACTAGATATAAAAGAAACAATTAAAGTACAATTAGCTTTAGCTTTTATCTATAATCCAAGTATTATTTTTATTGATGATATATCAGTATATTTTGATAAAAAAGAATTAGATACAATTATTGAAATATTAAAACAATATCAACAAGAAAATACTACTATAGTTTTAGTAACATCATCATTAGATATAGCGCTTCAATCAGATTATTTATATGTCATTAGTGATAGTAATATAATGATTGAAGGTAATCCAATAGAAATAATTGAAAAAGATAATATCATGAATAAAGCAGGTTTAAATTTACCATTTATGATTGATTTATCTGTTAAATTAAGAGATTATGAATTAATTAATTGCATTGAACAAGATAAAGATAGGATGGTGGATTTATTATGGAAATAAAATTTATTAACTATCTATACAATGAAAAAGAAATTAATTTTACTATAGAATATAAAACAATTACGGGTATAACAGGAACATCATTAACTGATTACATTGAAATATTAACTCAAAGGAAACAGGGTAAAGGAACTATACTTGTAAATGAAGAAAAAATAACAAAAGAAAATATAAAAAATTATCAAAAGAGAATTAGTTTTATACCAAACTTACTAGTAATACCAAAATATGTATTAACAGTAAATGAATTAATGAAACAAACCATAAAACAAAATAATTTAATTATAAAAGATTATTCAAAAAAAATAAGAGATTCGTTAAAAATAGTAGGATTAGACGAATCATATTTAGAAAGAACATTACAAACTCTATCACAATCAGAAAAGAAAATTCTTCAATATGCTTTAAGTCTAATTTCAAATCCAGAATTAATAATAGTAGAAGAACCATTTAAATTTTTAGATAATAAAAATGAAAAGAAAATTTTTATGTTATTACAAAGACTAAAAGAACAATTTAATATAAATATAGTTTTATTATCAACAGATCAAAATGCTCTTCACAAATATACAGATAATATGATTTTTATAAAGAATAATCAAGTTATATTAGAAGGACCAACTACTGAAGTTTATCAAAGAGTAGACTTTTTAAAAAAGAATAAATTCTTAATTCCAGAAATAATAGAATTTACTTATCTTGCTAAAAAGAAAAAGTCTGTAAAAATAGATTATCATAAAGATATAAGAGATATAATAAAAGATATATATAAACATGTTTAATTCACAATTATTGTGGAAAAAGAGGTGATAAAATGCGTTACTTGTTGAAATTTTCATATGATGGAACAGCTTACTGTGGATTTCAAACTCAACCTGGTCTTTTAAGCATTCAAGAATGTTTAGAAAATGCTTTGACAAAAATAAATAATGGTAAAAAAACAACTATAACTTCAACTGGACGAACAGATAAAGGCGTTCATGCGTTATGCCAATATGGACATGCTGATATTGATGTTAATATTACTGAACATAAATTAAAAAGAGCGATGAATAGTAATTTACCAGATGACATTCATATTATTGAAACATTCCAAGTACCAGACAATTTTCATGCAAGATATGATGTAAAAACAAAAGAATATAAGTATATTATTAATGTTGGAGAATATAATCCATTAGAAAGAAATTATGTGTTTCAATATAACTATGATTTAGATGTTGAAGCGATGGCAGATGCCATAAGAGTATTTTTGGGAACACATGACTTTAGAGCTTTTGTAACTGAAAGTAAAGAAAAAGAAAATTGTGTTAGAACAATATTTAGAGCTTCAATTGAAAGAAAATGTGATAAAATAGAAATTACATTTAAAGGAGATGGATTCCTACGCTATCAAATTAGAAACATGGTAGGAATGTTAATCCAAGTAGGAGAAAATAAAATATCCACAGAAGATGTGGAAAGATACTTAGAAAATAAAGATAGAACAACAGGAGGAAAAACTGCGCCAGCAGAAGGATTGTACCTTATAGATGTTGAATATTAGTTAGGGGGAACAATATGAGAGACTTATTATCAACAACTTCATGTGCTATATCAACTAGTACATTATCAGGAGATGGATCATATATTGATAATGATACATTATCATCAATGGCAACATCAACAGCAACATATTTATCTGCAAATTCAAATCATGTTTTAGTTATTCAAGCACAAGATTATGTTAATTCAATGAGTGTAGAACAACTAGTAGAATTTGATCAAAGGTTAGCCGATAAAGAATTAGATTTTATAGAAATATCTGAAGAAAAATCAGAAGATGCAAAAGTATATACAAAGACAATATAATCAGTAGAAAGACCTTCTATTGATTTTTTTGCCCTTTTATGGTATAATAAGTGACACTCAATGGAGAGTAATAGGGGGAAAAATTTATGAAGGGCGATTATCAAAAAAAGATAAAGCAATGCGAAAAACTTGGTGCATTGCAATTTCAAAAAGTTGTCTTTAAAGTAGAAGATATTAAGTTTAAAGTATTAAAAAAATTATGGCCAAACTTTTTAGTGTTTTATGACAAACAATGTGATAAAAAGAAAAGAAAATTATTAAAGAAAGCCAAAACAGAAGAAGACCAAAAAAGAATAATTGATGAAACTCGTAAATTAAAAATGGCAATGAGAAAAGAATGGCATCGAGAACAAAATAGAAACTATCATATGGATATGAATAAACCAACAGAAATGATTTATTATTTAAATTGGAATAAAAATATTCATAAAAGAGGAATAATTATAAATGCAATAACAATACCATTGTTAACAGCAGCAACAATCGCAGGAATTCCATTTGCAATACCATTTTTAATAGAAGAATTAGCAAGTGCCTTTATAAACTTTCAATGTATAAATATTCAAAATTATAATATATATCGCTTCCAAGAAAGAGAAGATACATTCAAAAAGATGGAAGCAAGAAGAATGGCAAACAACATGCAAAAACACGGAGAAGCAGCTAAGGTAATTAGTAAAGCCATGGAAAAAACAGAGGATATTCCAACAATGAAACAAATTATTGAAGGAATAGAAACAAAAGAACAACTAGAACAATTACGTTCATTAGTTCAAACAACATTAGCAGCAAATCAAGCAGCCAATAAAAACAGGGGAGGAAAATAATATGTTAGAATCATTAACAGCAACAGCGTTTATAGGAACAGGAACAGCAACAGCAGTTCCAACTGCACACTCATCTATTGCAACAGTCCAAAAAATTGATGAAAAAAGAGGTGCATCATCAACATTAGCTCAGTCAAAAAAGAATACAGCAATAATAGCAAGTTTAACTGCTAGTATGTCTACAGGATCAATCATAGCTAGGGATCAAGTTGCCTATGGAGCAACACTTTCAGATGCATATGCATGTGTTGAATCTATGTCAGATGAACAACTAGAACAAGCACTAATCGCCATCGGTGAATTAGAAGGGGAAATGGATTTAGCAGACCAAACTACAAAGTCAATTTAAATGTGGGAAAACCTTATGAAATAATACAAAAAACTATTGATTTTTAAAGAAATTTTTAGTATAATCATAATCGGTACATTCGAAATATCCCCACATAAATTGGACCGTGGGAAGTCTGATTTAAGTAAAAGGAGAAAATTATGACAAGTTATATGCAAAAAAAAGAAACAGTAGAACGTAAATGGTATGTTATTGATGCTGAAGGTAAATCTTTAGGTAGAGTTGCTTCTTTAGCAGCAGTATACTTACGTGGAAAAAACAAACCAACTTATACTCCACATATTGATTGCGGAGACAACGTTGTAATCATCAATGCACAAAAAGTTACTTTAACTGGTAATAAGTTAGAAGACAAAATGTATTATGATCACTCAATGTATCAAGGTGGTTTAAGAGAAAGAACTGCAAAAGTAATGAGAGAAGAATATCCAGTTGAAATGATGGAAAGAGCAATCAAAGGAATGCTTCCACATAATAGACTTGGAAGACAAATGTACAAGAAATTATTCGTTTATGCAGGAAACGAACATAAACACCAAGCACAAAAACCAGAAGTGCTTGAAGTTAAGTAGGAGGGTATAAGTTATGGCAAAAGAAAAGAAAAACGTTTATACAGGAACTGGACACAGAAAAACTTCTGTAGCTCGTGTTACTTTAACTCCAGGAACTGGAAAAATTACAGTTAATGGAAAAGATGTTCATGATTATTTACCATTCGAAGTATTAGTTATGGATTTATGTCAACCTCTTGATGTAACTAACACAAGAGAAATGTTCGATGTAGATGCTAAAGTTAAAGGTGGAGGATTCCAAGGACAAACTGGAGCTATCCGTTTAGGTATTACAAGAGCATTATTAGATTATGACAAAACTACACCTGCAGATTCAGAAAATAGTTTCAGAAAAACATTAAAAGCTGAAGGATTCATTACTAGAGATTCTCGTAAGAAAGAACGTAAGAAACCAGGATTAAAGAAAGCACGTCGTGCTCCACAATTCTCAAAACGTTAATACAAAGTTTCAAAAGTCCACTATGTGGACTTTTTTGCTGCCTAAATATTTGATATAATAATTTCAGGTGATAAGATGAAAGTAGTAGGAACAATGTTTTTTAAAGACAATAAACTATTAATTGATAAACCTCGAAAAAGGCCAACATATCAAATGATAGGTGGAAGAGTAGAGGAAGGTGAAACTCCTCAAGAAGCAGCAATAAGAGAATGCCATGAAGAACTAGGAAAAGATGCCATATTTGATGAAAATAAAATCGAATTAGTTATGGAATTTGATGAAATCGCAACAAGTGATGGAAAAACTCCAATTCATTTTTATGTATTCAAATATGATGGTGAATTAGAAGGAGTGCTAACAACATCAGAAGAAATTGAAAAATTTGAATGGTATGATTCAGCACTTGGTACAGAAATGCTATCAAATACATTAAAAAATGAAGTAATACCATACTGCCTTCAAAAGAAACTAATAAAATAGAGGTGGAAAATGAAAGTAAAAGTAGTTGGTAGTGGAAGTATGTGGAATAAATATAATAGTGCTTCATACTTAATAGATAAAAAAACAATGGTAGATTTTCCAAATGGTACATGTAAAAATTTATTTAGATTTGATATAAATCCAAATTCTATAGAAGATATAGTTATCACACATTTTCATGGAGATCATTATTTTGATATACCATTCTATTTTTTATTAAAATCAAAATCCAAATTATTAGATATTAACATCTATTGTGGAAAAGAAGGAAAAAGAAAAATAAAAAACCTATTAAAACTAGCTTTTCCAAATTCAACAGCAGAAATATTAAAAATATTAAATCTTAAATATGAACATAAAAATATATTTGAATTAAAAAAATACTCCGTAGAAAGAGTAGAAGTAGAACATGGTAGAATGCCGTCGTATGGATACATTTTTAAGGATAATGATAAATATATTGGATTCACAGGAGATACAGCATTATGTGAAAATGTCGAATATATGTCATCAAAATGTGATTATCTTTTCTGTGATTGCATGTTTCCAGAAGGAACTACAAAACACATGGGAATAGATAATTTAAAATACTTATCAGAAAAATATCCACAATGTACATATGTTGTAAGCCATATGGAAATACCAACAAGAGAGAAATTAATTGAATTAAAAATTGAAAACATAATTGTACCAGAAGATGGTCAAGAAATAATAATTTAAGTCCGATTACTCGGACTTTTTATTTTATACCAATATCTAAAACCATCATCAAAATAAATCCTATTATAAATATAAATGTAGTTAAATAACCTTTATCATTCATATCAGGAACAAGTTCACTTACAACAACAAATACCATTGCACCAGCAGCAAAAGCTAAAAGGAATGGTAAAATCAATTGTATTTTCATAACAAGTAATGCGCCTAAAACAGCAGAAATAGGTTCAACTAATGCACTAGCTTGTCCAATTAAGAAAGATTTTTTATTTGAATAGCCATCTCTTCTTAATGGTAAACTGATAGAACAACCCTCAGGAAAATTTTGTATTGCAATACTTAAAGTTAAAAGTAAAGCCTCAATGATTCCATAATTTCCGATACCATTAACAACAGAACCAAAAGCAACACCTACAATCAAACCTTCAGGAATATTATGAATAGTGATTGATAAAATAACTAACCAACTTCTTTTATAATAATTATTATCTTTCTTTTCATATATCTTTTTACAAAAATAATCAAATCCAATTAATAATAAAACACCAAGTAAAAATCCACTAGATAATATTAAAGGACTATTAAGACCAACTTCTTCACTAATTTCAACAGCAGGATTTAATAAAGACCAAAAAGCAGCCGCCAACATAATTCCACCTGCAAAGGCACTAAGACATTTCATTAACTTGTTATTTTCTCTTCTAATGAAAAAAACAATCCCTGCTCCTAAAGAAGTAATAAACCAAGTAAAACACCCACCCAAAAAGGCCTGAACAATAGGGGATAAACTACAAAAATAATTAAACATATAATCACCAATATACAATATGTATAAAATAAAAATGTGTTATTTTATTCTTAACGTAAAAAGCAAATAACTATTGTAAAAACATAAAAAAAAAGATATAATTTAGTATAGAATAGGAATAGTATCTGGGGTGATTTCTAGTGATTGTAAGATTAATTAAAAAAAGCAAAATTTATAATTTCACATTACCAACAGAAATAGCTGGAAATTATTGGATCAAAGATAACGATTACTTAGGTAACGAAAGAAACTTAATCAACGTTGAAGAAGAAAATGGCCAATGGAAAATTAAGAGTGACTTTGAAACAAAGATTATGAACGGTGATCAAGAAATATCATCTGCAATTCTTCGTGAATACAGTTTATATTTCTTAAAAATAAATACAGACAATGAATACGTAATTTTATATTGTTCTCCAACAATGGAACCAAGTACAGTAAAATTACGTATGAAAAATCCAGGGGAAATTTTAATAGGTAATGACTCAAAAGCAACTATCTGCTATGAGTATCCTTTAGTGTCTAAAGAACAAGCAAGATTAATATATAATGGTGGTTCTTGGACAGTACAAGATTTAAATAGTAAATACGGGACTTATGTAAATAATAAAGCAATAACATCGCAAACTACATTAGAATATGGTGATATTGTATTTATAATGGGATTAAAAATAATTGTTATGGAACAATCTATAATAATTAATAATATTGGAAATTTTGTAAGATTTGATAATACAAAATTTGATATGGAAAGACCAATTGTTCAAACTCAACATGAATTTGATAATCCAGATGAAGAAGGTATTGAATTCTACAAAGAAGAAGATTATTTCTTTAGAGCACCTAGATTTAAAACAAGAATTGAACCGGTTAATATAACAATTGATCCGCCTCCAGGTTCAGCATATAAAGAAGATGAAACACCTGCAATCTACTCGTTAGGGCCAATGATTACAATGGGGTTCTCTTCAATGTCAGCAGGATTTACTGCTTTAATGAATGTTATTAATGGTACTCAAGACTTTTCTGATGTTAGTGGACAAGTAATATCAGCAGGAGCAATGCTAAGTACAATGTTTATCTGGCCAACATTAAATAAACGTTACCAAAAGAGAAAAGCGAAAAGAGAAGATAAAGAAAGAAACAAAAAATATCGTAAATATATAAAAGAAAAACATGAAAAAATAGTTGCCGAAATGAAAATTCAAACACAAATATTAATAGACAACTATTTACCAATCGCATCAACTAGAGAAATTATTTCAAGTAAGAAAAGAAATCTATGGGAAAGAGAAATTGATCAAGAAGACTTCTTAGATTTAAGACTAGGTATTGGTTCAACAGAATTAAAAGGAACAATTAACTGTCCAACTGAAAGTTTCTCACTAGATTGTGATGAATTATTAAAAGAAGTTTATAAAATTAAAAATGATACAAAAATTCTTGAAAATGTTCCAGTTTCATTATCATTTGCAGAAAAAAATATCTCTGCAATTATTGGCTCAACAGCAACAAAACAACAATTTATTGATGGTTTAGTATTACAAATGCTAACATATCATAGTTACGAAGATTTAAAAATTGTTGTATTCACAACAGAAAAGAATTCTTCAAACTGGGAATATTTAAAAATTGCTCCACACTGTTGGAGTAATGACCATATGATTAGATTCTATGCAAGCAATAAAGATGAAGCAAAAGAAGTTTCACTAGTACTTGAAAAAGAAGTACAAGCAAGAAAATATACAGAAAGTAGCAATGGTGAAAAAGAACTAAGTACAATTGATTATAAACAAAGAAAACCATACTACGTAATCATTACAGATGATTATAAAGAATATCGTGATATTGAATTGATAAAAGATATTGCAGAATCTAAATTAAATATTGGATTTAGTTTAATAGTAATAAGTCCAAGATTAATTAACATTCCAAATGAATGTAAAGCATTCATAAGTTTAGGGGATAAAAAGTCAGGTATTTTTGAAAATGAATTAGTTTCAAATAAACAAAAAGAATTCGTTGCTGACTATGATCCTACACTAAATATGTATGAATGTGCTAAATTATTAGCAAACATTCCAATTGATATAGCAAAACAAGAACAAAGTTTACCAAAATCAGTAACATTCCTAGAAATGTACAATGTTGGTATGGTAGAGCAACTAAACATCTTAAGTAGATGGAAAAATAATGATCCTACTAAAACATTACAAGCACCAGTTGGACTTGATAAATCTAGAGAATTATTTAAACTTGATTTACATGAAAAATTCCACGGACCACATGGTCTTGTAGCCGGTATGACAGGTTCTGGTAAATCAGAATTTATTGTAACTTATATCGCTTCAATGGCTATAAACTATCATCCTTACGAAGTATCATTCGTATTGATCGATTACAAAGGAGGAGGTTTAGCCGGAGTATTCCAAAATAAAGAAACAGGCATGAAACTACCCCACTTAGCCGGTACAATAACAAACTTAGATACAAATGAAATGAACCGTTCATTAGCATCTATTCAATCAGAACTTCGTAAACGTCAAAGAATGTTTAATGAAGCTAGAGATGCTTTAAATGAAAGTTCAATCGATATTTATAAATATCAAGGTTTATTCAGAAAAGGAAAAGTTAAAAAACCTATTTCACACTTATTTATCATAAGTGATGAGTTCGCCGAATTAAAGGCGCAAAGACCAGAATTTATGGAACAGTTAATATCAACTGCTCGTATCGGACGTTCCTTAGGAGTTCACTTAATTCTTGCAACACAAAAACCATCTGGAGTTGTTGATGATCAAATTTGGTCAAACTCAAAATTCCGTGTATGTTTAAAAGTACAAGATAAATCAGATAGTATGGATATGATTAAATGTCCAGATGCAGCATCAATCAAGCAAGCAGGACGTTTCTACCTACAAGTAGGTTATAACGAATTGTTCGCTATGGGACAAGCTGCTTGGGGAGGAGCTCAATACTATCCAACAGAAAAAAGAAAGAAAAAAGTAGACCAATCAGTAACACTGATTGATAATGTTGGTAACGTATTAAAAGTACTAGATACTGATAATGAAACTGTTGCAGCAGAATCAAAAGGTGAAGAAATTACAAGTATTATCCAATACATTGTAAATGAAGCTAAACAATCCAACATAGTAATAGATCAATTATGGTTAGAAAAAATACCAGATGTAATCTATACAGATGCTTTAGCAGAAAAATACAATTATGTATCTCAAAAAAATGTTTTAAATCCAATTATTGGAGAATATGATGATCCAAATAATCAAAAACAAGGACTATTTACTTTACCACTATCTCAAGACGGAAATACAATTATTTACGGAGTAGGTGGAAGTGGTAAGGAAATGCTTATTACAAGTATGATTTATTCAATAATTACAAATCATACATCTGATGAAGTAAACTTCTATCTATTAGACTTTGGTGCAGAAACATTAAGAGTATTTAACAATGCACCACATGTTGGAGATATTTTATTATCATCAGATAAAGATAAAATTGAAAACTTATTTAAAATGTTATTAGCAATAATTGAAGAAAGAAAAAATCTTTTTGTAGATTATAATGGTTCGTATGAATTCTATATTTCACATGGTGGAAAACAAATTCCTCAAATTATAGTTGTTATTAACAATGTTGAAACATTCTTAGAAACATATCCAGATTATGAAGATGCTATAAATCAAATGACAAGAGATTGTTTAAAATATGGAGTAATATTTGTTTTAACAACAAATGGAACTAATACAGTTAGATATAGAACAAGACAAAACTTTAGTCAAAATGTCTGCTTACAATTTAATGATCCAGGAGATTATAGCAACATATTACCTGGTGCCAGAAAAATAGAGCCATCAAAGATTTATGGACGTGGATTAATTGAAAGAGAAGCAGTATATGAATTCCAAACTGCATACTCATACAAAGAAGAAAAAATAAGTGATTATATTAAAATTATATGTAAGAAATTACAAGCCATTTGCCCAAATAAAGCTAAAAAGATTCCAATTTTACCAGAAGTTGTTACAACTGAATTCGTTGAAAGTAAACTTGGTAATATTAGAACAATACCTGTTGGAGTTGAAAAAGAAGCACTTACAATTTCTACAATCGACTTATCACCAACGCCATTGTACATTGTTACTGGGGATGATATTACAGCTAATCCAAAATTTATTCATGGATTAGCAAAGCACTTCCTACGTATACCTAATGCTAAAAGTTTCATATTAGACTCAGCATTAATATTTGAGGAATATCCAACACATCCAACAATTACATATGGTTCAGATAAATGTAATGATGCAGTAAATAAACTGCTAGAAATATATGATGCAAAAGTTGCCAATAATACAACAGAACCTGTTCTTGCTATAATAACTGGTTTATCTGGATTATTAGGTAAATTAGAAGAAGAACAAAAAACTAAGTTTACTCAAATGCTAGAAGGAATAGCAAAATTAGGAACAATTAAGATTGTTGTTGTTGATTCAATTGATGCCATTAAAGGTCTTAATTATGAAAGTTGGTTCAAAGCTCTTGCACAATTATCTGAAGGTATTTGGATGGGTAATGGCATTTCTAACCAATTCACTCTTAAAGTTACAACAAATGCTAGATTACTTCGTGCAGAAATTGATGAGACAATGGGTTATGTAATCAAAAAAGGAAAAGCAGTATTAATTAAATTAGCATCAGATGAATAGGAGGAAATATGGAAAATAACAAGATATTAGTAGAATTAGATATACCATTAATTGAAAAATCATATGACCTTTATATTCCAATTAATAAGACTATTGGTACAGTAAAAAAACTAATTGAGGATGCACTTTATGAAATAACTGAAGGGGCATATGCTCCAAGACAAGATTCTAATTTCTTTAGTAAAGAAACTGGTCAAATATATGATGTGAATAATAAGGTAAGAGAAACAGACTTAAAAAATGGTTCAAGAATCATTCTAATATAGGAGGGTACAATGTCAGATTATAATAAATATGTAACTGCAGTAAATAAAATATTTGAAGTTGCTGCAAAATTAAAAGTTAATTATCCAGATAATGATAATATTGCTTTAATTGAAAGTATTGAAGAAACAAAATCTGCAGTTGTTGATGGTGCAAAATTATTTGGTGCTCCACAAAAACAACAAGCCCCAGCTCATACAACTGAACCACAAAAGGAAGGTGCTTAAGATGATCGGAAAGTTAACATATGATCAAATATCAGAATGTATTGAACAATTAAAAGCAAGTAATGCAACAGTGACAACTTTAATAGAAAATAAAGAATCATATGAATTAGAAAACTTTGTTAGTGTAGTAGATAGATATATTAAATATTTAGAAACTACATTAGAACTATATAGAGATGCCGATAAAGCCTTAGCAAAATTAGCAGAAGCAAATAAAAGAACTTCACAATAGAAGTTCTTTTTTTATACATATTTATTAATTTTTATATTATTAAAATAATAGAATAAAATACTTATATAATTTAAATCATTCTTAGCAAGTTCATTCGCTCCATATATACTAAGACCTAAACAATTACCAAAGCCTCTACTTATAATTCTAATATAGTGTTTATTCATAATAATACTAATATTAAGAGAATTAAGCCCTAGAGCCTTTTTAAACTCTTCGCCAGTATAAATCTTATCTTTAATCTTAATTCGTTTTACAAAGCCTTTATAATCTATCTCAAGTATCTCTATAGTATCAGCATTAGTAATATTACACTTTAAATTATTATTAAATTGTTCATAATTGAAATCTTTAATATCCATATAATAAGGAGAACCTATATCCCACAAACTTTTAGATTTCTTTAAGTAAGGATAATCCTTATGTCCATAAGTAAATCCATTATTACAAAGATGTATAAAAGGTAAAATATATTTATCTTTATAAACAATAAACATACAATCCGTATAATTAATTGCTTCATCTAATTTAGATTTAATTAAATTAAAATTATCAATCCAAATCATCTTATAGTAAGAAATAGGCTTATACATACAAATACCATCATTCATATCAATATATCCTTTATCTTCCATCTCCTTATATGCATATGTTCTATAAAGAATTGCCAAAGACTTAATAGTTTCTTCTTCCATATCTAATATCATGTTATTAGATAATGAACCTAATAAAAAATCTCTCATAGTAACTTCTATAAATTTATTATCATCAAGTTTCAAAGTAATAAGAAATTTATCATTACTATAACTAAGTTCAGTATTAACTTCTTCAGGTTCATTAACACTATTAATATCTAATGTTTTAACAACGATTCCATCTATAACTAAATATACTTTATCACCATCATAATTAATATTATTATTTTTAATAAAATTTTTAGTTCTACGAGTAATCTCATCATGATTAACATCAAGTACCAATTCTCTAGAAAATTCATAGGCCATATTTAAATATAAGTATAAAATATTTTCTTTACCATTATTTTTAATTTCATATCTATAAAACATATAATCACCTAAAAATAGTATGGTAAAAATAAAAATAACTATACAAAAAAAGAATTAAAATTCAAAATATTTTAATTCTTTATCTAAACTACAATCTAATCCATGAACATAACTATTATTTAAAATTATCTTTTCTAATTCAATCTCTTTTCCTTCAATATAATCAAAACTTGCACATATCATAACCTTTGCTATCTTTATAGATTTTAAATATAGATCTACAAAACTCTCAGTACTAGTTAAATCGTAAGTAGTAGGATTTCTCCATAATTTATGATTGTTATTTAAAAAATTATGTTTATCTTTTAAAGGATAATGATAGCTGACACTTTCTAATCTTAAAGAAGATTTACTAGTAAAACTATCAATAAATTTATAAATAATTCTTTTATATCCATATGTATCTTTTCTAAATAAATTTAAAGCCATTTTCATTTGTTTTAATGATTTATAGTAAATATCCCCCATGTTTCTAATATTAAAAGTACTTTCAAAACTATAATCAATTGCTTCATTTAATTCATTAGAAAACTTCTTAGTATTAAAACAAAACTTTCCAATATTAAATTTATAAGGATTTGTTCTCTCTCTTCTTCTAACCATATCATTATCTAAAAATACTTCCATGAATTCATGTATATTTTTATATTTATAAGTAGATTTCTTTTTCTTATCACAGATACCTGTTTTATATATAATATATGGATGAATAGTTGAATCTAATACAAAGTGACATATTAATCCAACTAAATAAGAACAAACATCTTCATCATCATATAATTCATTATCTTTAATATAATTAATTAAGTTAATAAAATATTCTTGAGTTTTATTTCTATGAAAATATGCATTCAAGTCTCTTATTTTTTTTCCTGGTAATATAGAAAACAAATTATAAAAGTATAATGAATCCATACTTTGGCCGAACATTCTAACTCTACTACAATCTAATTTATCTTTAAATTTACTAGGTAGTATTTCATAAACATCTTGTGCAAAATAAGCATGTGTTATTGTTGCTGGCATATAAAAACCCCTCCTAACATCAAATAAAGATGTATTTGTATTATAACATATAAATTCACCAAATTTTCATACTTTTATTCTATTTATATGTTATAATTTATAATAGGTGAGAATATGATGGAGAAACATGTTGAAAAACAATTTAAAAACTTAGATGAGCAAGTAGAAATCTTCAAACATAAAGGGATGACTATAAATGATGAAAAGTATACTAAGCAAATTCTATTAAGAGAAAATTATTTCTTCTTAAACGGATATCGTCATTTATTTATGAAAGATGATAGAACGTTCCTTGAAGGAACTACATTTGAAGAGATGTATAGTTTATTCTTATTTGACCGTTCATTCAGAACAATTGTTTTTAAATACTTATTAGTAATTGAAAATAACTTAAAATCAATTACATCATATCAATTATCTAAGAAGTATGGATATCGTGAAAGAGATTACTTACGTAATAAAAACTTTAATCAAGATCCAGCACGTCAAAGACAAGTTAATGATTTAATAAGTAAAATGAAAAGACAAATTAGAGTAAATGGTTCTCAACATAGTGCAACATTACACTATGTATCAAACTATGGATATATCCCACTTTGGATTTTAGTTAAGGTTTTATCATTTGGAATAGTAGGAGAGATGTATTCTATTTTAAAACCTGAAGATCAAAGAGAAATTGCAAAAGTATATGGAATTGATGTAGATAATTTTATTGTTTACTTACCAATACTTGCAAACTATCGTAATCTTTGTGCTCATGAAGATATTCTATATGAAAATAAGACTCAAAAAGAAATTGATGATACAATCTATCATAAAATGTTAAATTTAAAACAAGTAGATAATGAATATGTTCAAGGTAAAAACGACTTATTTGCACTAATAATTATTATGAAACAAATGCTTCAAGCAGAAGATTTCAAAAATATGTCATTAGAACTAGAAAATGTTGTTCAAACATTAGATTATAATCTACATACAATTAAATTAGAAAAAGTATTAAATAGAATGGGATTCCCATTAAATTGGCAAGACCTAGCAAAAATTGAAAGGAGTATAGATAATTAATGAAGAAAAAAATTAAAAATGATTTAAAATTATTTTTATTAGTAATATTTGCATTTGTTATGGGTGGAGTAATAACACTAGGATTATTAAAATTCACACCAATAATAAGTAACTTAGTAGATACAACAGGAACTATAATTACAAAGAATGAAACTCAAGTATATGAAAAAAATTCTTTAGCTCCTGCTGTTGAAAAAATATATGATGCAACAGTTTTAATTCAAGGATATAAAAATGGCTCAATCGCATCAACTGGTACTGGATTTGTATATAAAGTAGATAGCAAGTATGGATATTTATTAACAAATCAACATGTAATAAAAAATATTGAAAAAGTTGAATTAGTTATGTCTAATGATAAAACAGTAGATGCAGAAATTCTTGGTGGAGATGAATATTTAGATTTAGCGGTATTAAGAATTCCTAAATCAGAAGTTATACAAGTAGCAAATATTGGTAACAGTGAAAATGCCAAAATAGGAGATACAGTATTTACAGTAGGTTCTCCTATGGGATTTGACTATAGAGGAAGCGTTACATCTGGAATATTATCAGGAAAAGAAAGAATGGTAACAGTAAGTGTATCATCATCAAGTAATGACTGGGTAATGAGAGTATTACAATTAGATGCATCAATCAACCCAGGGAATAGTGGTGGTCCATTATTAAATGTTAATGGTGAAGTAATTGGTATTTGTTCATTAAAATTAGTTGATGACCAAATTGAAGGAATGGGATTTGCAATTCCAATTGAATACGCCATGAGTCATGCTTCAGCACTAGAAAATAAAGAAGAAATTAAATGGCCTGTACTTGGAATTAACATGTTAAATGTAACAGATACATCAATGTTATATAGATATAGTATTTTAGTAGATAAAAATATTAAAGAAGGTGTTGTAGTAGTAGATACTACTGACGGTAGTGGAGCTAAACAAGCTGGTCTTAAAAAAGGTGATGTAATTACTGCTCTAGCAGGTAAAAAAGTAAAAGATATTGCATACTTACGTTATGAATTATATCAACATAATGCAGGAGATAGAGTAGAAATTACATACATAAGAGATGGAAAAGAAAATAAAGCTGATGTAGTATTAGGAAGTTCTGAATAGCAGAACTTCTTTTTTATTTGCAAAATCAACAAAATATGATATAATATGCGAGAGAGAAAAGGAGTGAGGTTTATGTTAAAAGTATTTAAAACTGATTCAGTTGATAAAAAAATTAAGAAATTAAAAAAAATAACAACAGATTGTTGGATAGATCTTACTTCGCCGACTATGGATGAAATTGATAAAGTAGCTCAAAAAACACAAGTTAATAAAGAATTAATAATGAAAATGCTAGACGTAGAAGAACTTCCACGTGTAGAACAAGATAATAATGCTACGTTAGTAGTAATAGATACACCATATTATGAAGAAGAATATGAATATGCAACATATCCATTAGGTATTATAATAACTGATAATAATTATGTAATTACAGTTTCACCTAAAAAAGTATCTATTTTAGATGATTTTAAACAAGATAAAGTAAAATTATTTAGAACAGCAAAAAAGACAAGATTTTTAATTTTAATCTTACTAAGAACAGCTTTAGCGTATCTAAAAGCATTAAAGAAAGTAAATAGAGCAATTGAGCAAAAAGAAGAAGTGTTAAAAAAATCTACTCAAAATAAAGATTTAGTAGACGTCTTAGAAATAGAAAAAACATTAGTTTATTTTATTACTTCATTAAAAGCAAATGATATAGTTCTTGAAAAACTAAGTAAAGGTACAATCCTTCCATTATATGAAGGAGACTTAGATTTACTAGAAGATGCCGCAATCGAAACACAACAAGCAATTGAAATGAGTAGAATTTATAGAGATATCTTAAACTCTATAAGTGATACATATGAAACAATAGTATCTAATAATATGAATATTGCTATGAAATTTTTAGCAGCTGCAACAATCGTAATGAGTATTCCAACAATGATTTCTTCATTCTTAGGAATGAACATTCCATTAGGAGACATAACAAAATATCAACACGCATTTCCAATAGTAATAGGTATATCTTTAGTAATTGCCTTAATAGTAGCATTAATTCTAAAAAAGAAAGACATGCTATAAAATTAGACAAATATTATTAAATAATGATATACTCTATATATAATGGAGGTATAAATATGAAATTATTTGATAAAAATAAAGATACAGAAGAACAACTATTAGAAGAAGTTGTAATAGAAGAAGATGAAATGTTTGAAGAAGATTTAGAAAATGTTATTGCAGGAGTTCCACAAGAATATGCAAGAGAAAAATTATCTGAATTAGAACAAATGATGGGTGAACAAAAAGAAGTAGAAGTTCAAGCTGAATCAAAACAAAAATAAAGAACCAATTGGTTCTTTTTTCATATATTATTTTAGGTGATTATATGAATACAAAAGTAATTGTAGATGCAGGTCATGGAGGATAATGAAAAATCCAAAAATTAAGAAATGACTACAAATATTAATAAATACAAGGATTTGAGGTGCTTATTGTTAAGTATCTTTTTTCGTAATATAAAAAGAAAGAGAGGATGATAAATGAATTTAAATTATGCAATATTTAGAAGTCAACCAATTATGACTTTAAGTGATTTAAAACAAATTGGAACGCACAATAAAAGAGAAAAACAGGCTTATAAATCTAATCCTGATATAAAGTTAGAAATGAGTAAATATAATGTTGAATTAGTGCCTTTAGCAGAGAAATATGTTAAAGGTTTTTATAATATAACGAAAGAATATCAAAAAGAGCATTTAGAGAAACAAAAGACAGAAAGAGAGGATAGAAAGAAAAAATTTAATGTTATGGTAGATAGTTCAAGAAATGTAGTTGCTGATGAATTATTATTTACAGCATCAAATAAGTTCTTTGATAATATGAGTAATAAAGAATTAATGCGATGGGCAGATGCTTGTATGGAATTTGTTTATGAAGATTTAGGTTACACTAAAGAACAAATATTACATTCAACTCTTCATGTCGATGAAAAGACACCACATATTCATTGTGTTGTAATTCCACTTGTAAAAAAATATGATAACAGAACTAAAACGGAAAGATATACAATTTCTAAAAAACAATATATAAAAGACAAAAATCACTTATCTCAATTACAAGACAAATATCATCAAAGACTAACTGAAAAAGGCTTTGATTTAGAAAGAGGTATTAAAGGTAGTGATAATGAGAATATAAATATTAAAGAATTAAAAAAAATAACAAAAAAACTTAACTTAGATTTAAATAACAAGACACAAAAATTAGATGAATCAGTAAATGATTTAAAAGAAAAGATTAAATCTAATAAAAATGTCCTTTTTGATAAGGAGTATGTAAAAATAAAAAAAGATACTTTTGAAAGTATTAATAAAGTTATAGATAATGCTACTAATGTAATGAATTTACAACCAAAACTTGAAAAAGTGTATAAAGAAGTAGATAGTTACACGAGAAGCTATCAATCTATAAAAAGAGAAAATAATTTATATAAGAATGAAATTGAAAATTTAAAAATAAAAAACTATGAACTTAATGAAAAAAATAATGAGCTAAATGTTTTGTTAAAAGACGTTTTAATGACCATTAAGAGATTTTTTAGAAAATTACTACAATTAGGTAGCGAAATGATAAAAAATATTACAACAAGTGAAATTAAGCAATATTATGATGAAAATTATTTTGATAAAAAAGATGTAATTAATATATCTGTTGGGACATCTGAAGAAACTGAATTATTTGATTATGTTGATTATAAAAGATATTATGGTATTTCTAAATATAATGAATTAGACGATGATTATGATAATAAAGATGACTTTGAGATAGGAATGTAAAAAAAATATTGATTAATAAAAATATTAATGATAGAATATAGGCAAGAAAATAATGTACTAAAAATATAGTGATATGAGTGTCACAAGCATAATTTATTTATGCAAAGTGACTTTTCATAAATATAAGAGGAAAGGAGGAGTTTTATGAAGACTTTATTTAAAGCATTGGCTACTTCTACTGTATTATCGCTTGTTTTTGCAGTAGCTGTATATGCTGCAACAAATTATACTGTTGGGTCATTAGCAATAACATCAACATATAATTCAACTTTTGGAACATATGATTATACAGATGCTAATGCTCATGCAACATATGCTGTTAGCAGTATTTCAAAAGGAAGTGCTGGATATACAAGACACTATACAACATTAGAAAGATCAACAGCTGGCTATTGGCAAAGTTTAGGTACAAAAACAACTAAGTTAACTAATGCGAATTTATCAGCAAGAGTAACATGGACTGATATTAATGCTGGAAGTTTTAGATATAAAGTAGTTGGTAATACTGGTACAACTTATGCTACTATGACAGTTGGTAGTTATTAATTTACATCTATACATTTGTAAAAGTTGAAAGGACGTATGTTAATGAAACTCGAGAAAATTTCAAAAAAATTTAACAAAAACGGAGAAGTAATTGATGTATTAGTTGATGTAAATTATAATTTTAAAGAAAATAAACTTTATGCAATATTTGGTCAAAGTGGTTCTGGAAAGACCACTTTGATTAATATATTGGGATTATTAGAAAATGCAACAGATGGAAATTATATATTTGACGGAGCTAATACAAAAAATATAAATGATAATAAAAGATGCAAAATAAGAAATAAAGCAATAGGGTATGTATTTCAAAGTGTGGATTTAAATGAATATTTAAATGCAATAGAAAATGTTGAAATACCAATGTTAATAAACGAAGATATAGATAAAAATGAAAGAAAACAAAAAGCTGAAAGGTTATTAGAAAAATTTGGATTAAAAAATAGATTATATCACTATCCGAAAGAATTATCAGGGGGAGAAAGACAAAGAGTGTGTATAGCACGTGCACTTGCAAATAATCCTAAGGTTATTTTATGTGATGAGCCAACAAGCTCCTTAGACAAAACAAATACAAAAAAAGTATTTAATATTTTAAAAAAATTATCAGAAGAAGGATATTGTGTCATAATAGTATCACATGATGAATTAGTTTTCGAATATGCAGATGTATGTTTGGAATTAAGAGATGGTAAACTATTTGAGGTGAAAAAATGAAAATTTCAGATAGAATATTAATTACACTAAAAACATTAAAGCATAATAAAAAAGATTGGATACAAATACTATTATGCTCATTCACTATATTAATGCTTTTAATATCACTTACTGCATATTATTCATATCAAAGATTTGGAAGAATTATGTTAGAAGATGGGATTAGTGCTCATAAAATTAGAATATATGGAATAGATGAAACTAATAAAGAACTTCTTAGTCAAATTGAAACTATAAAGAATGTGAAAATAGTAAAAAAAGAATATGAGACATATATAAGAGCACATGCAAACATGACAATGCTTGAATTTCATTCAATTCCAAAAGAAATGAAATTTATTGATGAGAAGATAACTTCACTTGGTGTAGGACAAATGATAGTTTCTGATGAATTAGAATTAGAAGTGTCAGGAAAAACATATAAAGGTAAAGAGTTAATTGGGAAATGGATTTCTATAACAATAGATAGTGCTAAAGTTAAAAAAGTAAAAGTTATAGATTCAGTAGATTCATCAAATTATGGAATAGGTAAGGAAACAGCATTCTTATCAGAAAATGATATGATAAAAATTGCAGATGTTCAAAAAAAATTATTGGACGAATATACAACGATTGATGATATATATGTATTATTTGTAGAAAATTCTTCAGATTTACAAGAAGTATTTAAAAATGTTCAAAAATTTGGTGTTAATGCCGATTATATGGTTTCGGCCGATTCAAATGCAATAAAAACAATCTATAGTAATATATTCATTGTATTTTTAATAAGTGTTTTCTTATTTTTCGGAGTGAAATTTTTATATTTAAATAGTTATTACAATAAAGAAAAAAATAATATTTCCATATATTTAACATGTGGATATAGTCATAACGAATTGTATAAAATATATAATGTAAAAAATATATTATGTAGTATAATCTCATTTGTAATAACATTAATTTTATATGTCATTGGAATAATAATATATACCAAAACAAAGGTAGATTTAGTATCTATGGGATTAAAAGCCGTATTGCCTTGGTATTATATTCTGTTCGTTTTTATTGTTGAAATATTAGTAAATTATATTATAACAAAAAATTATTTTTTTAAAGCAAAGAAAAAAGCGATAAGTGAATTTATAAGAAATGATTAATATACTTTCATTTTTTAGAAAAAAGAGAAATATATATTTTCTAGTATTAATAACAATATTGTCTATATTTAATAATGTAATAATTAACAAATATATAGAAGTTGATAGAAAAATAGTTAGTAACAATAATGAAATATTTTTGATCGTCGATTCTAAAATAGAAAAAGAGATAAGAAAAAACTATAAAAAGATTGAAATAAAAGAAATGAGAAAAGAAGAATTAGAAACATATGGCATTGAAACTAAAAAAAACACAAGATATTATAGTGTATCTTTTAATAAAATCTCATTATATGAAAAATATAAAGATAAAGCGGAATTATTAATAGCAAATAATATGTATAATAATACATTAAATAATTTATCATTTTATAGTATAATATCTAAACTTTTAATTGTTATTTCATTTGTTATTTTAATTATTACCATTACAACAGCTATATATTATGAAAAAACAACTATCCTGTTATTAAAAATGGTAGGATATAGCCAATTGAGAATATTATCAATTTATTTATTAAATTTTGTTATCTTATTAATTCCATCAATTATAGTATATATAATAAATATAATATATATAAATTTTAATACATTGATATAAATGGGTCTATTAAATGGTAGGCTCATTTTTTGTCAATAAAGTAACACACTACGATATTGGCAAAGCCAATAACGCTGTGTGCCAAGGGAACGCCCTTTGGAATCCCATAAGCAACATATTTATTAATTGATAATATATAATATGTTGCCTTTTTTATGAAATAAAAAAGAAAGAATACTATCGCCACTTTCATGAGTAAACTCACAAAACGTGCCACGTATTCTTTAATAAAAAATAACCTAATCGGTATGAAAAGGTTATTTTTCTTTTAAAATACTTTCGTATTTTTTTTCTATCTCAGATAAATATCTCTCGATAGAATTTGCACTATCCAATAATTTTTTATTAATATCGCTCTGTTCATTTAAATAATTATGTATATTTTTAAATTGTTCATTAATATCCATAGCAATATGTCTCTTTAGATCAATTATATATTGCATATGTTTTATTTCTTCCTTATATTCATTTAATTTTTTATCATACATTTCATAACTGACGATAATTTCACCATCACCATATTTAATTGTATCATTTGAATATCCAGCTAGTTTAGCTGTTTTAGTAAATGGAATATCTAGATATTTTTCGAATCCTTTAAGAACTAAGATAGATGGTTTAACTCTAAAACCACTTTCTATGTTATTTATTTCAGTATGACTAACACCAACTAAAGAGGCTAGTTTTCGTGCTGAAATTTTTTTACTTTTTCTAGCAGTTCTAACTAATTCAGCAATTGTTTCTTCTTTTTTTAACATATAATCACACTCCAGTGATAAGTTAATTATATATTAAATATTATAAAAAGTAAATAAAAAATGGAAACTTAGTTGACAAAACGGTAATTACAATGTAATATTGAATTGCGGAAACTTAATTTCCAATACAGAAAGGAGGTAAAAATGAAAAGGAAACTAGATTTAACCAATCATAAAATATGGAAAGATAAGTTTATCAAAGCTGAAACAAAAGAAATATATGCTTATTTATATTCTAAAGGCTATGATAAAATGATATCCCATATTAATATAGGCGAAATACAACAAGTTATATCAATTACAAACATTGGATTTAGAAATAATTTAAAAATACTAGAAAAGTTTAAATATATAGTATATAAGGAATACAATCCAGGAATGTATGAGATTCATATTTACTAAGGTGATTTATAATCTTTTAGTAAGGCAAGGTACAATAAATGTTCGGAGATTTATATTAGTACCTTTCTATATTTATTATAGATAAACAAGTAGGAATTATAGTCCTTATTTATTATACAAAAGGTGATATATATTTATTTAGATTGTGATTTTATTATGATTCCAAGAATATTATTTAAAGATAGCTCATTATCAGAAACAGATAGAATGTTAATGGGACTTATCATATCACTTACCTTAAAAAATACCTATTGTTATGCAAATAATGAATATTTAGAGAAGTATATTAATAAATCTCAAAGAACAATTAATTATTCGTTGTCGAAACTAAAAAAATTAGAATATATAAATATAAAATATGAAAATGGAAAAAGGAAAATATATTTAAATAATAATAAAATACCAACAAAAGTTGCAATAGATAGTGCAAAAACATGTAATAAAGAGTATGCAAGTGACTGCACCCATAATATAAATAATAAATATAAAAATAAATATAATAAAAATAAAGAAATTATGCCTTATTGGATGGAACATCCAGAAATATGTAAATCTAGTCCAGCAAGTAAAGAAGAATTAGAGGAATTAGAAAAAATATTAAGTGAGTTTAAGGAGGATTGATATATGATAAAAAATAATAAGGTTATGTTTTATAAGAAATAAGCAAAGGGGGAATAGATGTAATGGAGGTAGTATATAATGTAAAATATAAATTTAAGACAAAAGAGAATAAAAATAATAATGAATTAAAAGAGATTTTTAATAAAAAACTAATAAATATTATTATTGCATTAGAGAATCAAGAATTATTATTAAAGAATTCTTGATATTAATGTATAATATGAGTGTATTTATTAATTATTTTAGTCATTTCAAAAAAGTATTGGAGGAATGGCTATGATTGAAAAGGTAGGTGTATATTGTAGATTATCTGATGAAGATAGAGATAAATTAAATAAAAATGATGATAGTGATTCAATAGTAAATCAAAGAAGTATGTGTCTAAAATTTGCTAATCAAAATGGATGGAATGTTGTTGATATTTATTCAGATGATGATTTTTCAGGAGCAGGAGTAGATAGACCGGATTTTAATAGACTTTTAAAAGATTGTGAAAGTGGAAAGATAAATTTAGTTTTATGTAAAAGCCAATCTAGATTTTCAAGGGATATGGAAGTTATTGAAAGATACCTACATAATAAGTTTATAGAATGGGGAGTTAGATTTGTTAGTATTGTTGATAATGCTGATACAAGCATAGAATCTAACAAAAAATCTCGTCAAATAAATGGGCTTATTAACGAGTGGTATTTAGATGATTTATCTACAAATATAAAAAAGTCATTAAAAAATAAAAGAGAAGATGGATTATTCATGGGCAGTTTTGCTCCATACGGATATGAAAGAAATGAGGATGGACATAAATTAGTTATAGATCCAATTGCGAGTGAAGTAGTTAAAAGAATATTTGATATGTATGCAAATGGCAATGGATATTATAAAATATGTGAATTTCTAAACAATAATAATATTCCGCCTAGGTCCGTTTATAAGAAGCAAAAAGGAAGTAAATTTGTATGTTCAAATTGTGATTTAAAAAATGTTAGATGGAGTCCAGATACTATTGCACAGATTTTACGAAATGAAGTATATATTGGGAATTTAGTTCAAGGTAAAAAGACATCAATGGGATATAAAATTCATAAGTTTAAGAAAGTTGATGCAAAAGATTGGTGCAGGATAGAAAATGCTCATGAACCGATAATTAGCATAGAAACTTGGAATAAAGTACAAGAAATTTTAAAGACACATGCAGCACCAATGAAAAACGGAGAAATCCATTATTTGAGTAAAAAAATTTATTGTGTTAATTGTGGAAAGTCTTTTATGCGAAATGTATATAATGTGAAAGGTGAAACAACAGGCAAGAGAGCATATATGCAATGTAAAGGAGCTAAAAAATATCATATATGTGATAATAATAAAGCAATAAGAATGGATGAATTAGAGCAGATAATATTAAATGCAATTAATGATTTATTAAGTAACTATTATGATGAAGTAAACTTACAAAATCTCTACAATCAGAATAATAAACAAAATGCAAATTATGAAATAATTAATATACTAAACAAAGAGAAAAGTAATCTTGAAAAGAAAATCAATGAAAATAAATACTATTATAGAAATTTATATGAAGATAAAGTAAAAGGAAATGTTAATGAAGATATGTTTATTTCAATGTCTAATGATTATTTAAAGGAAATAGAAAATATGACTAATAGAATATCAATAATTGAAAAAGAAATTAATAATATAAATTCTATTCAAGAAAACAAAAAACAAGCTAATGATATTTTAAAAAAATATAAACATATTGATTCTTTAAATAAAATAATAGTTGATGAATTTATTGATAAAGTATATATTGGAATTTATAATAAAGATAATAAAACAAGAGATATAGAAATAGAATGGAACTTTGAGTTCTAATATAAAAATAATAAATTTGGACTTTTCCGATTCCTGGACATGGTGGAAATGATTCAGGAGCAGTAAATGGTAATATAAAGGAGAAAGACCTAACTCTACAAGCAGCTAAATATATTGATAGAAGACTAAAAGAATTAGGAATCAATTCAGAGTTAACAAGAGATGATGATGAATACCTGCCAAGAGAAGATAGAATAAGAAGAATTAATAGCCTAACGAATAATCAACC
>JAEDES010000013.1 GCA_016293205.1 Bacilli bacterium | reverse complement strand
TATCAGACGAAATAGAAAAATTAGGCGGAAAAGGAATTTGCTATAGAACAGGAAATTCTTATACTAAAGCCAAAGTTAGAGAAGAAGATCTACCATTTGGTGGGGAACTTTCAGGACATGTATATTTCCGTGATAGATGGCCAGGATTTGATTCTGGATTATATGCTGGATTAAGATTACTAGAAATCCTATCCCATACAGATAAAACAGTAGATGAATTATTAGAAGGTATTACAAAATATCATTCTACAGAAGAATTAAAATTCAAATCTACTGATGATAAAAAATTCCAAATAGTAAATAAAATAGAAGAATATGCTAAATCAAAGAATTATAATTATTTAAATATAGATGGAGTTAAAGTTCTATTTGACGATGGATGGGCATTAGTAAGAGCATCAAATACAGGGCCAAACTTAACTGCAAGATTTGAAGCAAAAACAGAAGATAGACTAGAAGAATTACAAGAAGAATTTATAGGTTTAATTAAAGAATATAATAAATAACAGTTACAAAAGTAACTGTTTTTTCGTAAAAAAATATCTATATAAAAGAAAACTAAGAAAACACTTGCAAATAATTAAATAAAAATGATAACATATAGGTATAAAATAAAGGAGTATACTATGAATAACAATAATACTGAATTAAATAAAGAACAACAACCAAAACAACAAAATAAAAAAATAATATATATAATATTAGGAATAACGATATGTATTATTTTTTTGCTTGGTGTTGAATTACCATCCGTTATAGATATTATCAAACCAAAAGATAATGAAACAGTAGAAAATAATAATTCTAAAAAAGATGAAGATACAACTAAAGATGATGAAGCAAAAAGAAAATATTTTAAATTTGTAGCAGAATTATCATATAAAATAGATTCGATACTTGTTGGTGCGATATATGAAGAAGGTAAATTGACAGGAAAAGATCTTTATTCTAGCGACTTCAGTTTATATTTATTTAGAACAGGTGTGTTAAAAAATCCGCTAACAGCTGAACAAAAACAATTTATTGTATTAGATAGTTTAGATTGGGGAAAAGTAGCAGGGGATGATTGGAAAAAGAATAGTATTCTACAAAAAGAATATGGAGAGTTTGAACAATATTATATTCGTCAAATTTCCGAAGATACTGTAAACACAAGAAGTTTGCGTTTGTTTGGCCATAAAGTTGAAAATCCAATAGAACAAATAAGCGCGTGGTGTAGACGATATATATATGACGCAAATCAAAGATTATATTTCTTACCTGATCCTGCTTGCGGTGGTACAGGAGTAGGAAATCTACATACATATAAATCAAAATTTATAAAGGATGAAGAGAAAAAAGAAGCATATGTATATATGTCGTTCGCATACGTTCTACCAGATCCGAATAATGATTATACATCAAATGATTCAGAATATTTATCTATTGTATATAAAGATTTTGATCATGGTGATGACTACAATAAAAAAGAAATATCAATGAGGGATTATAATATCAAATTTAAAAACGAATATAAACTTACAGAATACGAACAAAAAATGTTGAATGATTATGAAAAGAATTATATTGTAGTAAATGAAAGTAATTATCAAGAGTTTTCAGAATATAAATTTACTTTTAAACAAGATGAAAGTGGAAATTATTACTTTGTAAAAGTAGAACAAACTAAATAGTTACGTAAAGTAACTATTTTTTATGTAGATATCTTGAAAATGAAAAAGCGTTATGCTATATTCTAATAGATGTTTGCAAAAAATTCCATATTTATTTTGGCTGCTACATGATAAAAATGTAGTTTTTTCGCATTTTGCTTAGTTTTCTCAATATTTTAAGGAGGTAAAAATGGCAATTAGTGAAGTAGAATTTCAAAAAGAGAAGAAAATTCTAAATAAAGTACAAAAATTATTAGGAGACAATCTTCAAGAACTTGGTGCTGACGTTTTCCAAGATGAAGAAGACCTAATTGAGTTCAAAAAAATGATGTGGGAGAACTCTAGTAGTTTTGACAACGCTGAAATTCAACAAGTAATGGCTGCAACTGCAATGGAAGCAGATAAAGTTCTCGCCAAACAAAGATACTTCAAGAAATTACGACAAGTACAACATAAACCTTATTTCGCATCAATAGTTTTCAAAGACGATGAAGGAAAAGTATTTAATATTTACATATCCTTAACTTATTTAAAAGACAAAAATTTAAACAACATCTTATACGACTGGAGAAGTCCAATTTGTAGTTTATTCTATGATTATGAAACTGGTCCATGTGAGTATAAGGCACCAGGTGGTATCTATACTGGTGAATTAAAAAGAAAAAGACAATATAAAATTGAAAATGATGAATTAGTAGGAGTATTTGATACATCATTAAACATTGATGATGAAGTCTTACAAGAAGTACTCGCTAATGAATCAAGTGACAAGATGAAAAATGTTGTTAATACTATTCAACAAGAACAAAATAAAGTAATTAGAAACTTAGAAGATAATAACTTAATTGTCCAAGGAATAGCAGGTTCTGGTAAAACAACAGTGGCATTACATAGAATAGCATTCTTACTATATCGAATAGAACGCCTAAGTAGTAATAACATCTTAATCTTCTCACCAAACAACATCTTTACAGAATACATCTCTGATGTATTACCATCTCTAGGAGAAAATAATACTTTACAAACAACATTCGCAGATTACTTATCATTCTTCTTAAATGAATATAAAGATGTTGAAACATTCACAAACTTTGTCTCAAGATACTATACTTATAAAGAAGAATTCCCTGAATTAATTAAGTATAAACAAAGTGATGCAATAATAAAAGATCTAGATAATTATATTGAAGATTATGTTAAATCAATCAAAATAACATCAGACTTTACTGAAAATGAAATAAACTTTGTATCATGTGATGAAATGAATGAATGGTTACATTACAGATATGATAGATTACCGCTATTTGAAAGAGTAGAGGAGATGGCTAAAAAACTATCTCAAAACTTCTATAAAGGAAGCAATAAGAAAGCCAAAACTTTCGCTAAATTATTAAGAGAAAACTCAAATCTAAAGAAAGATTTCAAAGAAATCTATAAAGGATTCTGGCAAAGTAGTTATTCAAAATACAATTTACCAGAAGCAACAATTAATTCTTTTATAAATCAAAAAGTTATTAATTATGAAGATGCCTTATTATTTACATATATTAAAGGTCACTTACAAGGATTCGCTTATGAAGGAAATATTAAACAAGTTGTAATTGATGAAGCCCAAGACTACAATAAATTACAATATATAATTATAAGTAAAATATTCCAAAAAGCAGACTTCACAATACTTGGAGATATTAATCAAAATATTAATCCATACTATGCATATGAATCATTAGAGGAATTGAAAGACATCTTTAAAGGAGAAACAAAATACTTAGAATTATTAAAAACATATCGTTCATCTCCTGAGATAATTGAATATACAAATAAAATTTTAAATCTAAAACATGTAAATGCAATTAGAAAAGAAAATAATAAACCAGTTATTATTAGAAAAGGTATAGAAGATCTAAAAACTAGTCTTATTAATGATATAAATACATTACAATCTGAATATAAATCAACTGCAATTATTACTAAAGATAATAAAGAAGCAGAAAAAATTTATAACTTAATTAAAGATGATATAAATATTTCATTAGTAGATGCTAATTCTAAGAAGTTTAAAAAGGATTTAATTATCATTCCAGCATATACTGCTAAAGGATTAGAATTTGATAGTGTAATAATCTATAATGATCGAAATAACTCATACAAAGCTAATGAAAGAAATCTTTTATATGTAGCATGTACACGTTGTCAACATGAGTTATATATTTATAACTAACAAAAAAGAATCTATTTAATTAGATTCTTTTTTTATTTCAAAGTAGAATGTAGTACCTTCTTCATTAGATAAAACACCATATTTATAATTATGTAATTCTAATATATTTTTAACTATTGATAATCCTAAACCAGTACCAATTAAATTACGCTTATGTTTTTTACTATTTTTATAATATTTATCCCAAATATATGGAATATCTTCTTCCTTAATACCTTTACCACTATCAATAATTTCTACTCTAATAACATCATCAACTTTAACATTAATAATAACAGTATTATCTTCTCCAGTATAATTAATAGCATTATTAATTAAGTTATAAATAACTTGTTCCATCTTTTTATAATCTGCTTTAATTAGAATAACTTCTTGATCGTGATTAAATATAAACTTATAATCTTCTAGTTCACTATAAACACTATATCTATTAATAATATCATTTATTAAATCTACTATATTAAACTCAGTAATTTCAATTTTTTCAATATTAGACTGCATTTTTGATAAATCTAAAATATCATTTACTAAAATAGTTAATCGATCAACTTCTTCAATAATAGTATCCATATCTTTTTCACGTTTCTTTTTACTATCTTTATGTAAATCTCTTCCCATTTCTGCATATGCCTTAATCATTGTAAGAGGAGTTTTTAAATCATGTGAAACATTTGCCATTAAATCACGTCTTAATTCTTCAGTTTTACTAAGTTCATCCTTAGTATAATTCAATGTTCGTGATAACTCATTTAATTCAGATATTTTACTATCAATATCAAACTCTACATCAAATTCTCCCTTAGCTAGTCTTTTTGCTGATTTATTTATCTTAACAATAGGGGAAGATATTAAATTAGATATAAAATAGGATAGTACAAATGAAAGTAATAATACAATTATTGTAATAACAATTAATTGTCCACGTAATAAACTAATTGTAGAATCAATTGGCTCAACAGATGTATTAATAAAAGCATATCTACCACCATTTAATTTAACTGCATAAACTAAAGTTTCATTATTGAACTCTGGATTAATTAGTTCATAAGTTCTATTATCTAACTGACTACTTATAAAATCATATTTGTATTTAGTATTCTTTTCTTTACCAGTAAAACATCCCTTACCAAGAAAAGAAGATGTATATAAAGTACCATAATATCTATCGATAACTTCAACACAAACACTACGATCTAAACTAGCTGCATTAACAACAGTAGAAAAGTTCCTTGAGTTCTGATATACTTTCACAACATCAGCAACTTTCTTAATATCGTTAATCTTACCATACTTATAATAACTATCTAAAAATAACCCTTGAAATACCCACAAAAAACTTAAAATTATAACTGAAAATAATAAGAAATATTTCCAAATATGAACATTTAAACTATTCATTTTCATTTTCAACAAACCTATATCCTATACCACGAACAGTCTTTATATGGTCTCGATATTTCCCTAAACTATTTCTTAACATTTTTATATGAGTATCTACTGTACGATCATCTCCAAAGAAATCATATCCCCAAACACTAGAAAGTAGTTGTTCTCGAGATATTGCAATTTCTTTATTTTTAATCAAATAAGAAAGAATTTCAAACTCTTTTGGAGTGACATTTATAATATTATTATCAATCTTTATATAGTGTGAAGAGAAATTGACTTCTAAACTGCCTAATTTATAAGCATTAATATTATTACTAGTTCTATTAGTAAGGGCTTTAATTCTAGCAATTAATTCTTTTGGTGAGAACGGTTTTGTTAAATAATCATCAATACCAAGATCAAAGCCCAATAGTTTATCATATTCTTCCCCACGAGCAGATAAGACTATTGTTGGTACTCGAAGTGAAGAATCTAAGGATTTTAGGAGAGTAAACCCATCCATTTTAGGCATCATAATATCTAAAATCATCACATCAAATGTATTATTACTAAGTTTAGTTAAAGCGTCATTTCCATCAACTGCTTCATAAACTTCATAATTTTCTGCAAGACAATATTCTTTAATGACTTCTCTAATCATTAATTCATCATCAACAACTAATACCTTCATTTGAAACTCCTCCTTGATGTCCATATTATACACTAATTGTGTAAAATTTGTGAAGAAATGATATTTTTTAATAAATATATAGTTGTAACAACAACATTTAAACTGATAGAAAGAATTAAACTCCAAATACCAATTTTAAAGAATGAAAAAATAACTAAACCTAATGTTCTACATATTACACCAATAATTGATCCAAATAATACATATTTACTTCTATTAGTAGCATCTAAACAAATATTTAATGGAGACTGAATATATTGAAGTAAACATACAACAAGTAAGAATCTAATAAAAGAAAGGCCTTCATAAGTATCATATAAAAAGAATAATAAATATCTTGCAAATATAAATATAAATAAAGAAAGAATAAATCCAATACCAAAAGATAAGCTAATTCCAGTAATCATCTTTTTCTTTATACCAGAATAATTCTTATTACTATAATCTCTACTAATAATAGGAAATAAAGCCTGTGATAAAGCGCTTGTAAAGAAAGAGGGAAGAAGTACTATAGGCATAACAAATCCTGATAATACACCATAATTATAAGTAATATAAGTATTACTATAACCATTAAAACTTAGCATATTTATTAAAATTATTGGTTCTAAAAAATATCCAATAGAAGAGATTAATCTACTTAATGTATTAGGTATCCCAATAGATAAACTATCATGAAAATAATTCTTATCAAATATAAAATCACTTCTTGTAATACTAATCTTTTTAGGTAAGAAAAATAAAAGTACTAGTATTGATACAACTTCACTAATAACATTAATTAATATAAGATAACTAACTATAAAAGATAGACTCTTTTTATAAAAATCTCTACCTAAAAATATTAAAATTAGTCTTACAACATCCTCTATAATATTAGACATAATATGAGGAAAAACCATTTCTTTTCCAAAAAAATAACTTCTACAAATACTTGAAATTGTAGTAAAAGGAATAACTAATCCTATAGATAATAACCCATAATAAGTATTTATATTTTTTAATAAATTAACTGCAATAAATTTAGATCCAAATATAATAATAAGTATAAGAAAGAGATTAATAATAAGAGTAAAAGCAAAAATTGAAAACAATAATTTCTTATTATTATATTTCTTAGTAGAAACAAGTTTGATTAATGCAGTGGGCATCCCAACTTGCCCTAGAGAAATAAACAATGAAAAGGTTGGAAGAATCATCATATAAAGACCTAAAGCTTCAGCACCCACAAATCTTCCCATAACTATTTTTATAAGCATACCAAGTACTTTTGTAATAATACCACCAACAAGTAATATGAATGTTGATTTAATAAAAGTTTTATTCATACAAAAATATATGAAAATTTAATGAATTTTATACACTAAAAATAAAAAGTATGTTATGATTAATCTATCAAAACAAAAGATTAAAAAGAATACTCGAACAAGTGTATTCTTTTGTAAAAGTAGATGTAAAATTATTAAAATGTCATCTTAAAAAGATATTAAATCTTTGATTAAAAATTAAGCTATGATATTCTAATAATATAGAGGTGGACATAATGAACGAATTAATTAATTTTTTAACATCAAAAGAAATTATTGTGGTTTACATGGTAGCAGGAGTAGCATGTTTTTTATGCTTTTTAATATATTTAATTGACAAAACTTACTACAAGAGAAAAAGAAAACACAACACTAAAGAATTGAACAAATTAGTAGAGGAAGTAAATAGAGAACTTGAAGAAGAAGGTTATGATGTAAACGAAGAAATTTACGATACACCTGTTTTAGCTCCAATTGAAGAATATTCTGAAGAAGTAGAATATTTTGAAGAAGAAAAAGATATTGAAGACATGATTGTTGAAAATATGGAAATCGTACAAGACCAAGCAGAAGTTGAAAAAATAGAAGAAGAAATTGAAGTTAAACCAGTTGTAGCAGAACCAGTAGTAATTGAAGAAGAACAAGAAGAATTATGCTATACAGATATCGAACCAAACAAAGAAGAAGCTCAAGCAGAGCTTAGAAGATTAACAGAAGAATTAATGAAAGCAGAAGCTTTAGCTCAACAAGAAGTAGAAGTACAAGAAACACCAGTAGTTGAAGAAGTTAAGAACATTAGTCTAACATCATATGAAGAAGAACAAGAAGAAAACGCAATTATATCATTAGAAGAATTAGTAAGAAAAAGTAAAGATATGTATGAACAAAATGAGTTAACTCAATATGCAGATGAAGGAAATGAACCAATCTCACTTCAAGATCTTGAAATTAAGATGAAAGAATACAGTATCAGTGAACCTACAACAGTAGAAAGTATCGTTGAAGAAATTGAATCTTTAGAAGATCATGTCGTAGAAGAACCTGTAATTATTGAAACTCAACCAGTAGTAATTGAACAACAAAAATTAGTATTAGATGATTTCAATACAGTTAAAGTTGAACCTGTAGAAGAAGTTCAACAAACAATCTCTAATGCATATCAAACTACTAAGAAATTTAAGAGTAGTCCAGTAATTTCACCAATTTATGGTATCAGACCACAAAGTGAATTAGAACTTGAAAATACTGCAAATTATGAAAAATTAGATGAAGAAATCAAGAAAACAAACGATTTCGTAATGACTCTTAAAGAATTACAAAGTCATTTAGACTAACGAAAAAGTTAGTCTTTTTTATTAGATTTAATGTGTATAATATAGATGAAACTTGAAAAAAACACTAAAATATGATATAATATGTTCACTATTGAGGGGGAATGAAAATGAAGAAGTTATTTATTATGGTATTAATAAGTACCATTATTATTACAGGATGTTCTAAACCAACAACCGAAGTAAAAGTAACTGATAAATATGAATATAACCTAATTGACGAAGAAGTAATCGAAACAGATGAAGAATTCGTTACTTATATTAATAATGTTGAACAAGAAGTTACTGCTATAGCTGAAAAAGAAGAAGTAACTGCAGAGGATCAAAAAGTCTTAGAAAATACTTTTATTACATTAACAGACTTTATCTTTTATGATGGAGAAATTAATGGAGTAACATTTGATGAATTAACTGATTCAGCAAAAGAAAAAGTATTAGATTTATATGATAAAATAGATACTAAGATTGAAAGCGTTTTCCCTAACTATAAGGAAAATATTGCATCAACTTCAAAAGATGTATATGCTAATATTAAGAAGGAAATCACTGAATTAAAAGATAAAATTAAAGATAAGTATATTGATAAACATGGACAAGAAAACTATGATAATTTAGAAAATGCTTATAATGAAAGTAAAGAAACACTAAAAGATAGTGCTCAAAATACTTATGAAACTCTAAAGGATGTATCAACTGAGTTTTATGAAAATACAAAGAATAAAGCAGAAAACTGGTATAAAAACTATAAAGAAAGTAGGAATTAGTTATGAGAAGTGCAGGTATATTAACTCTAGGTTGTAAAGTAAATACCTATGAAAGTGAATATGTAATAAATAAGTTAAAAGAAAACAACTATGAAATTAAATCATTTAATGATATTTGTGATGTATATATAATTAATACCTGTACAGTAACTAATACGTCTGATTCAAAATCTAAAAAGATGATCAATAATGCTATAAAGAAAAATCCTGATGCTTGTGTAGTTGCCATGGGATGCTTTATAGAAGCTAATAAAGATTACCAAATAGATGGATTAGATATAACTATTGGTAATAAAGATAAATCAAAGATTGTTGAATTATTAGATGAATACTTTGAAAAGAAAGAAACATTAAAAAGATTATATAAAGAAGAAAAAACTACTTTTGAAGATATGTATATAACAGATTTCCCAGGTCGTACAAGAGCCTTTGTAAAAGTACAAGATGGATGTGAAAACTTCTGTAGTTATTGTATTATTCCATTTGTACGAGGAAAATGTCGTTCAAAAGAATTAGATAAAGTAGTTAAAGAAATAACTGATTTAACTAATAATGGATATCAAGAAGTTGTATTAACTGGTATTCATACAGGAAACTACGGAGTAGATTTAAATACTAACTTTGCTAAATTATTAAAAGAATTAGTAAAGATAGAAAAATTAAAAAGATTAAGAATCTCTTCAATTGAAATAACAGAATTAACTGATGAAGTATTAGAAGTAATAAAAGATAATAAAGTAATAGTAGATCATATGCATATTCCACTTCAAGCAGGAAGTGATGAAGTATTAAAACTAATGAATAGAAAATATGATTTAAATTACTTCTTCAATAAGATAAAAGAGATAAGATTAATTCGTCCAGAAATATCTATAACTACAGATGTAATTGTAGGATTCCCTGGAGAAACTGAAGAATTATTTCAAAAGACAATTAATACTTGTAAAGAATTAGAATTAACTAAGATACATGTTTTCCCATATAGTGTTAGAAAAGGAACAGTAGCAGAAAACTTGCCAAATCACCTAGATCAATCAATAAAGAAAGATAGAGCAAGAAGATTACTAGAAGTATCTAAAGAATTAGAGAAAAATTATTTTAATAAATATATAGGAAAAGAAGTAGAAGTATTAATAGAAGAGGCTAAAGATGGTTATAGTTATGGACATACTGGAAACTATCTTTATGTAAAAATAAATAAGGAATTAGAACATAATACATTTGTTCAAGTAAAAGTCACAAAAATAGACTATCCTTATTGTTTAGCCGAATAATTTTTGATAGAATAAATACTAGGAGGAAGAAGATGGGAACATATATTAAAGGAAACTTTCGCCGAAGTATTTATCAAAGTACTCAAGGCTATACAATTGGATTATTTAAAGTAAGTGACACAAATGATGAAAAATTAGCAGATTATCTAGATAGGGTCATTACATTTACAGGATATTTCCATGAATTAAATGATATGGACACCTATCTTTTTTATGGAAAATTAGTTGAACATGACAAGTATGGAGAACAATTTCAAGTAGAATCATATGAACGTTGTAAACCAGAAGAAAAAAACTCTATTATTGAATTTTTAACAAGTGGACTATTCAAAGGAATAGGAGAAAAGAAGGCTAAACAAATAGTTGATACTCTAGGAAAAGACACATTAAAAATAATCTTAGAAAATCCAGATAACTTAATTTTAATACCAGGAATTACCAAGAAAAATATTGAAACACTTCATACAAAATTAAAAGAGTATGAATCATCATATGAAATGATTTTATATTTAGGCAATCTAGGATTTTCAACAAGAGATTCGATGATTATTTACAACTTTTATAAGAATAAAACAAAACAAATAATTGAAGAAAACATCTATCAAATAATAAAAGATATTAATGATATTACATATAAAAAGATTGATCAAATAGCACTTCGTATGGGAGTAAAACAAAATGATATCATTAGAGTAAAAGCCGCATTAATTTATATAATGAATGAAGTAAGTAATACATATGGTCATAGTTTCTATTATGATGAAGAATTAATCTCTCTTTTACCAAGAGTAATTAATGTTCAAATAACACAAGATGAATATATTGATGCTATAAAAGATTTAATTAAAGACTCAGATATCGTTGTAAAAGATGAAAAAATATATTTAAAAGATATGTATGATGCCGAAACTCTCATCGTAAAAAGATTTAGATTATTAGAAAATAATCCGCTAGAAAAAGAAAAAGATTTAGATGATAAAATAAAACAATTAGAAGAGTTCTTTGAAATAAGATATAATGAAGAGCAATTCCAAGCTATAAAAGAAAGTTATTTAAGAGATTTTCTAATCATAACAGGTGGACCAGGTACAGGTAAAACAACTATTATGAAAGGTATTACTGAATTATATCGTCAATGTAATAAACTTTCATATGAAAAATTACAAGATAAAATAGCTCTTCTTGCTCCAACTGGAAGAGCAGCTAAAAGAATGAGTGAAACTACCTTACTTAGAGCATCAACAATCCATAGATTTTTAAAATGGCAAAAAGAAACAAATAAGTTTCAAGTAAATGAATATAATAAAAGTAAAGTTGAACTAGTAATAATAGATGAAGCAAGTATGATTGATACTTATTTAATGGCATCCCTTTTAAAAGGATTATCTGCTAATTGTAAAATAATCCTAGTAGGAGATGATCATCAATTACCATCAGTTGGACCAGGTCAATTATTACATGATTTGATTTCTTCAGAAAAACTTACAACAGTAAAATTAAAAGAGCTTTATCGTCAAGGAAAAGACTCTAATATTATTACACTTGCATATGATATAAGAAATGGTAAAGTAATGAGAGATGTCTTCAATAAAGAAGAAGATTTAACATTTATATCATGTACACCAGATCAAGTAATTAATCACATAAAAGAAATATCAGAAACTTATAAAGATGTTTCATATAAAGATTTCCAAATACTCGCACCAATGTATAAAACCTATGTTGGAATAGACGAAATAAATAAACATCTCCAAACAATCTTTAATCCAAAAGATAAAACTAAAAAGGAACTAACTATTGGAGAATTTACTTTTAGAGAATATGACAAAGTTATTCAATTAACTAATATGCCAGAAGAAAATGTTTATAATGGAGATATTGGTATCATTGAACAAATTATAACTTCACCTAAAAAAGAAATTCATATTAATTTTGATGGAAACATCGTTAAGTATACACCATCTAATTTTAGTAATTTCCGTCTAGCTTATTCTATTTCAATTCATAAAGCTCAAGGATCAGAATTTGATATAGTAATCATGCCAATAGTAAAAAATTATAATAAAATGTTATATAGAAAACTAGTCTATACAGGTATAACTCGTAGTAAAAAGAAACTATACATCATCGGAGATATTTCAGCTTTAGATATTGCCGTTGCTAATACTTCAGTAGATATAAGAAGAACAACAATAAAAGATTTTCTTATAAATGGTATAAAGTAAAATAAAACAACTCATAATATTTATGAGGTGATTATATGAAAGCAAAAACTATGACAATGATGGCTGTACTTGGAGGAATGGGAGTAGCAGGATATATGTATATGAAGAAAAATCCTGTCGCCATGCATCGTATGAAAAAGATGGTTAAAGGTGCAGCTAAAAGAACATATGAAATGATGAATGATGTAGATTAAGAACCAATTGGTTCTTTTTTATTGCTTTTATATATACATATATAATATAATTAAGAAGATAGAGGTGTATAAAATGAATCATAGACAAAGAGGTAAAAAAATAGGGGCAACTTTAATCGCCATACTTATCATATCTATAGTAACATTAACAGTTGTATATGCAGCATTAAGTGAAACGCTATCCATTCAAGGAAGTGCTCAAGTAAATTCATCAACTTGGGATATTAAATTAGAAAATTCAACATCACAAACAAATGCTACAACTGGGACAGCAACATATACAACACCAGTAGTAAATGGTACAACAATCTCTTATAGCGTTGGATTAACAAAACCGTCAGACACAGTAACATTATATTTTGATGTATTAAATAGTGGAGACGTAACAGGAGAAATTACTTCTATAATTTCATCAACACCAACTTGTACATCAGCAACAGGAAACACTGCAGACGCAAACTTGGTTTGTAATAACTTAGAAGTATCACTAATATATTCTGATGGATCATCAGTACAAGTAGGAGATGTTATTAATACAGAGGGATATAGATGTTTAAATGGATCAACTTCATCAAGTACTAAAGCAGTTATAAAATTGATTGTAAAATTAAAAGACTCTATGACATCAGTACCAACCAGTCAAGTAAATATAACAAATCTAAAACATGACATAATTTATTCTCAAACAAGCAAAACATGTTCAACCAGTTCTTGTTTTGTAGCAGGCACAAAAGTTGCCGTTGAAAACGGCTATAAAAATATAGAAGATATTAAATCAGGAGATTATGTATATTCTTACAATTTAGAAACCAAAACTAAAGAATTAAAGAAAGTTCTAGAAACATTTATTCATCAAAAAGATGAAATTTATACACTAAAAGTTAATAATCAAATAATTCATACAACAGAAGAGCATCCATTCTATGTAATTAATAAAGGATGGGTTAATACCAAAAAATTAAATTTTAATGACAAGTTATTAAGTATTAAAAAAGGACCAACTAACATCCAAAATATAAGTAAAAGAAATAATAAAACTTATGTATATAATATTGAAGTAGAAAATAATCATAATTATTTAATAACAACAGATGAAATATTGGTACATAATAAACCGGACAGACCCGGATCCGGCGGCGGTAGTGTTAATTAACTAAAAACTATGAGAAATCATAGTTTTTTCTTTTATATAAATTAATTTATGATATAATAGACAATCAAAAGAGGTAGCATTATGGAAAAAGATTCTGATCTAAATAAATTTGAAAAACGAGCAGACAAAGCAACAGAAATAATTGCAAGTATTGGCATGGCAACATCACTATCAGCATTCCTTACATTAATACCATCAACAAATAATGATTTAGGTATCATAACAGGAGGAACAATATTACTAAGTCCATGTGTTTATTTTGGAATGAATTATTTAAAAGAAAAAGCCAAAGATAGACAACTAAGAGATATGCATCATGCATCTCAATTGTTTTTAATGATGACTGAGGCTAATTCTGTTGATCATAATGTAACTAAATCCTCAACTTTATTTTTACATGAACTTCATCAAGAAATGAATAATTATGATGCAAAGATAGATGACAATGAACAAATGAATATAAATCAATTTTTATATTTAATTAATGCAAACTACTATGATGAAATAATAAAAACTTTCCCCATGTTAAATAGAGAAGAAATAGTAAGAAGATTAATAATAGTTATTCTTAATCATTTAACAGATAATAATAAAACAACCTTTGATGAAAATGATGCTAAAGAAGTATTAGGTAAAACAATATTTATAAGACAAGAATTAAAAGAACAAATTTATAAAGAATTTAAAAAATCAAAAGTAAAATTTGGTAAAAATAAATTCTATGAAATTATTCGTAATGATACAGACTCGTCTCCAGCAGCATATGAAGAATTACGAAGACAAGATGAAATGAATCAAGCACCTAATTTTGATATAGAAGATTTAAATCAAATATATTCTTTAATTGGATGTTATGTAAATAATGAAATGATGCAAGAACTAGGCAATACTATGTTAGACTGGGATTATGATTTTCTAAGAAGATTATTAGTTCTAATATCAACCAAGTATCGTAGACAATTAATTGATGAACATGGCACTCGTCATAACAATTTAAATTTAACATCATCATTTATTTATAATGCCTTAAGTTATGCCGTTGTAAATGAAAGAAAAATGGTTGGTTATAAAGAAATGATTAATGCTTTTAAAAATTGGGATTACATACCATTTAATCTTCAATTAGAAATTTTAGATGACTTATTTGAACAAGAAGAAATATCTTATGAAGAACATCCATATGGTCTAAAAAAGCCTAAAAAAACAAAACCAAAAATCATAAGATTAGACTTTAATAGAAATAATCAAAATTAATAAAAAAATTACAAAAGTACTAAAAGTCGTTGATATATAACAAAATTTGTCAAAAAAAGTAAACTTCCGTTGAAAAAGGAAGTTTTTTTCGTTATAATAACTAATAGTTGAAATATTAGGAGTGATAATAAAATGGCTGATAAATATGATGCAAAGTCTATTAAGATACTAGAAGGTTTAGAAGCAGTAAGAAAAAGACCAGGTATGTATATTGGTTCGACTGATAAAAGAGGACTACACCATTTAATATGGGAAATTGTCGATAACTCAGTTGATGAAGCTATTAATGGCTACGGAGATTATATCAAAATAACACTTCATAAAGATAAATCTGTTAGTGTTGAAGACCATGGTCGTGGAGTTCCAACAGGAATGCATGAATCTGGAAAATCAACACCAGAAGTAATATATACAATCCTACACGCTGGAGGAAAATTCGAAAGCGATGGTTATAAAGTATCAGGAGGTCTACATGGTGTAGGTTCTTCTGTTGTAAATGCTTTATCTAAATGGATGGAAGTAACTATTAAAAGAGATAAAGAAGAATCATATATTAGATTTGAAAATGGTGGACATGTTGCAGTTCCCCTAAAAAAAATTGGTACGACAAGTAAAACCGGTACAACAGTTAGATTTTTACCAGATGAAGAAATCTTTACTACTATCAATTTCTCATATACAACAATATGCGAAAGAATGCAAGAAAGTGCTTTCTTACTAAAAGGAATCACAATTGAAGTAGAAGATGAAGAAGATGAAAGAACTGCAAAATTCCATTATGAAAGAGGAATAGAAGAATTCGTTGAAGAAATTAATAATGGAAAAACAACACTTCATAAAGTATTAGGTATTGCAGGAGAAAAAGAAAATATCGAAGTAGAGATCGCAATGCAATATACTGATACATATAATGAAAATATTGTAAGTTTCGTAAATAACGTTAAAACAATAGATGGTGGTTCTCACGAAGTAGGATTTAAAACTGCTTTAACTAAAGTATTTAATGATTATGCTAAATCAAATGGATTTATCAAAGGAAAAGATAAAGCCTTAGAAGGTAGTGATGTACGTGAAGGATTAACTGCCGTAATTAGTTTAAAGATTCCTGAAGGAATTCTTCAATTTGAAGGACAAACTAAAGGAAAACTTGGAACACCACAAGCAAGAGTTTCAGTTGAATCAATTGTAACTGAACAAATGAGAATTTTCTTAGAAGAAAATAAAGCAATAGCAACAGAAATCTTAAATAAAAGTTTAAGAAGTAAAATTGCTCGTGAAGCAGCACGTAAAGCAAGAGAAGATGCTCGTAAAGGTACAACTAAAAAGAAAGAAGAAAGATCACTTTCTGGAAAACTAGCTCCAGCGCAAAGTAAAGATAAAACAAAAAAAGAATTATTCTTAGTCGAAGGAGATTCTGCTGGAGGTTCAGCAAAACAAGGTAGAGATAGAAAATATCAAGCCATTTTACCATTACGTGGTAAAGTTTTAAATACAGAAAAAACAAAAGAAGATGAAATTCTTCGTAATGAAGAGATTAATACAATAATCTATACAATTGGTGCAGGATATGGAGCAAACTTTGATATCAATGATTGTGAATATTCAAAAGTAATTATCATGTCCGATGCCGATGAAGATGGAGGACACATCCAATGTCTATTATTAACATTCTTCTATCGTTATATGAAACCACTTATTGAAGATGGAAGACTATTCGTAGCTCTACCACCATTATTTAAAATTCAAAGTGGTAAGACAGTAGAGTATGCATATACAGTAGAAGAAATGAAAGAAAAGTCAAAAGGTAAGAAATGTGAAATCCAAAGATACAAAGGACTTGGTGAAATGAACGCAGACCAACTTTGTGAAACAACAATGAAACCAGGTAGCAGAACACTAATTCGTGTTAATATTGAAGATGCACACCTAGCAGAAAAAAGAGTATCTATTCTTATGGGAGACGATGTTCCACCTAGAAAAGAATGGATCGAAGAGAATGTAGAATTCTCACTTGAAGATGATTACAAATTAGAAATATAAACTAGAAAAGGTGATAAAAAATGCCAAAAAAGAAAAATGAAACAGAAGAAGTATTAGAGAAGATATTTGATTATACTCTAGAAGATATCATGGGAGAACGTTTTGGAAGTTACTCTAAGTATATTATTCAAGATCGTGCCATCCCAGATGCTAGAGATGGATTAAAACCAGTACAACGTCGTATTCTATATTCAATGCATAAAGAAAAGAACACTTATGATAAAGGATATAGAAAGTCAGCTAAAACTGTCGGAGACGTTATCGGTAATTACCATCCTCACGGAGATTCATCAATATATGACGCTATGGTAAGAATGTCTCAACCATGGAAAACACGTCTACCTTATATTGATATGCATGGTAATAACGGATCAATCGATGGAGATAGTCCTGCTGCTTATCGTTACACAGAAGCACGTCTTTCTAAAATCTCTAATGAAATGTTAAGAGATATTGATAAAGATACAGTAGAATTCTCACCAAACTTCGATGATACAACTATAGAGCCAACTGTTTTACCAGCAAGATTCCCAGCTTTACTAGTTTATGGTTCTCAAGGTATTTCAGCAGGTTATGCAACAAACATTCCACCTCATAACTTAAATGAAGTGGTACAAGCAACAATTCATAGAATTGATCATCCCGAATCAACTTTAGAAGACTTAATGCAATTTGTAAAAGGGCCAGACTTCCCAACAGGAGGAATCGTAGAAGGTCTAGATGGTATTAAACAAGCTTATGAATCAGGACGAGGAAAAATAATTGTAAAATGTCGTTATGAAATAAATGAAGATAAATCAACACCACAAATTATCATTACAGAAATTCCATTTGAAGTTAATAAAGCTTTAATGGTTAAGAAAATTGATGATATAAGAATAGATAAAAAGATCGATGGAATAGTAGAAGTAAGAGATGAATCAGCTGCAGATGTTAGAGTAGTTATTGACTTAAAGAAAAATGCAAATGTTGATTTAATTATCAATTACTTATTAAAAAATACTGATATGCAAATCAGTTACAACTTCAATATTGTATCTATCGTAAATAGAAGACCAAAATTATTAGGACTTGCTCAAGCATTAGATGCATTTATAGCTCATCAAAAAGAAGTAGTAAGAAGAAGAACTGAATTCGATTTAAAACATGCTAAAGCCAGATTCCATATAGTTGAAGGTTTAATTAAATGTATTTCTATTCTAGATGAAGTAATTAAAGTAATTAGAGCATCTAAAAATAAAGCAGATGCTAAAGATAACTTAGTAAAAGAATTTGAATTTACTGAAGCTCAAGCAGAAGCAATCGTTACATTACAACTTTATCGTTTAACTAATACAGACGTAGTTGCTTTAGAAAACGAAAAAGCAGCACTAGAAAAGATTATTAAAGGATTAACTGCAATTCTTGCAAGTGAAGAAGTTTTAAAAGATGTAATGAAAAAAGATCTAAAAGATGTAAATGAAAATTATGTAACACCACGTCTTACAGATATAAAAGATGAAATTACAGAAATTAAGATTGATACAACTGCTATGATTGCTAAAGAAGATGTAGTAGTAATGGTAACAAAAGATGGATACGTTAAACGTACATCATTTAGAAGTTATACAGCTTCAGCTCCAGATGATATAACAATGAAAGAAAATGATTATATCTTAGGAATGTATGAAATGTGTACAACAGATACAATCCTTCTTATAACAACAGCTGGAAACTACTTACATATTCCAGTACATATGTTACCAGACCTAAAATGGAAAGATATGCCTAAACATGTAAGTAATATAATTGAAATCTCACCAGAAGAATCAATTGTATCAGCAATTCCAGCATATGACTTTGCAACTGAAGAAAACGTTATAATCGCAACAAAAGAAGGAATGATTAAACGTTCTAAATTAAAAGAATTTAAATTACAAAGATATTCTAAGCCAACAAGCTGTATGAAACTTAAAGATGGAGATGAAGTAATTGCAGCCTTCGTTGAAAAAGAGAAATATTTATTTACTGTAACTGATTCAGGATATGGATTATCATTCGATGTAGAAGAAGTACCAATAGTTGGTGTTAAAGCTGCAGGAGTTAAAGCAATGAAGATGAAAGATGACTTCTTAGTATCAGTAAATAACTTTGACTACAGTAAAGAAGAATTCATTTCGATTCTTACTGATAAAGGAACAGGAAAACGTGTAAGATTAACAGAATTTGAATTATCAACACGTGCTCGTCGTGGATTATTATTAATAAGAGAAGTTAAGACAAATCCATATAAGATATTAAAAACATTTATTATTGATCCAAAGAATTATATTGGAATCAAAAATCCAGATATCTTAAATTTAAAATTAACAGAGTTAACAATTGCAGATCGTCATTCAACAGGAAGCTTAATAAGTAAAAAACAAATTCTAGATGCCTTTGTAGTTGCATCATTAGAAAGACACCAACAAGAAAATTTAGCAGCAAGTCCAATTGTTGAAGAAGAACCTGAAGTAATTGAAGTTTTAGAAGAAAAAGAACCTCCAAAAAAGGAAAGAGTTTCTCTAAAAGAAATAGATGATCGCTTAATGACAATTGATGATTTCTTAATATAAAATATGGACTAGTTAAATCTAGTCTTTATTTTTTTTAAATTTTATGATATAATACATAGTACTTTCGAGGGGATAAGGTATGAAAAAAGAAAACGAAGTATTAAAACATTATAAAAAATTACTTAATGAAGCACTAAATGACCTAAAAACACCAGGTAAGCGTCATAAACAAATTCCTAATATTTTAACAGTATTAAGATTATTAGCTCCAGCTGTAATACTACCTTTAGCAATAGCAGGTAATATTCCACTTACTTTAATAACTGCCGGAGCATTTGCTTTTACAGATGCAGTAGATGGTTTTATTGCAAGACACTGGAATTTACAAAGCGAATTAGGAAAAGATTTAGATGCTGTAACAGACAAAGTATTCTCAACAACTTTACTAGCAGCAGCCTCAGTATCTAATCCATTGCTATTATTAAATATCGGATTAGAAGGGGTTATCGCTTTAATAAATACAAATAAGAAATTAAAAGGATATGAAACAGCATCAACAATGACTGGTAAATTAAAAACTTGGGCTTTATTTGGATTAACAGTTCTAGGTATTGCATCCCCTGGTTTAAATGACTTGGGAGTAATTAATTTATTATCAGTAATTACTGCAAGCTTACAAGCTTTAACTGCAACATCATACTTAACACAAGAAAATGTTAAGAAACCATACCCAACACCAGAACCACCTAATAAGAAAAAACATTCATATCAAACAGATAATCAAACTAAAAAAGAAGAAAAAACAAAAGATTATCAAATGACGCAAGAAGATATTAAACAATATCAAGAAGAAGATATAGATGCAAAAATAGAAGAGTTAACACAACTACTACAAGACACTCATCAAATGGAAGAACCACAAGTAGTAAATCAATATATAAAGAAGTAGATTATTCTATTTCTTTTTTTATTACATAAAATATACTGGTGATTATATGTCAAAAGAATCATTTAAAGTATTCGCAAGAAACCACCCTGAACTCGCAACCAAAGTAATGAATAATGATGTATCTTGGCAAAAATTATATGAATTATATGAAATATACGGAGAAGATAGTTCCGTCTGGAATAATTACTTGTCTAATGAAACAACAAGTCTAAAAGATATAATAAATAATTTTAAAAATCTAGATCTAACATCAGTCCAAAAAACAATAAATAACCTTCAGAAGACCCTAAGTGTAATTCAAGATATAGGAGTAGGGCAATCAAATAACTCTTCTTTACCATACGAGAAAAAACCACTTTATAAATATTTTGAGGATTAATGAATTATAAAACTATAAATTATATAAAAACTAATCCCTTAGTTTATTCTTATTTAAGAGAAGATTCATCCCTTTATAAAAATTTAATTAGAAACCCTTTAATGATAAAAGAAATAGAAGAACTTGCTAAGAAATTTTACAAACAAACTAGGGAAGATAAAATTAAAAGACTATCTGAAAGTATTGAGACAATCTCTACATTAATTGATGTCTTTAAATAAACTTTGTGATACAATTTATTTATGGAAACATTAATAGAAAAAGTAAATGAATTAAAAGATTCTTTATCAAATACTAAAGAGGTATTAGATATTAAGGAACTAAATGAAGAAATAAAAAAAGATAAAAAATTATTAGAACTTCTTAATGAATATCATCTATATCCAAAAGAAGAAACTAAAAAACAAATTCTAGATAATGAATTATTTAGAAAATATAAAGAAAAGGAAACTGATTTAAACATCTTAATATTAAAAATAAATAGTGAACTAAAACAAATAACAAAGAAGGATAAGTGTGGTTTATGAAAATAATAAGTGGTAAATATAAAGGACGTAACATAGAAGGACATAATCTAGATGGCACAAGACCAACAATGGAACGTGTTAAAGAAAGTTTATTTGCAATTATACAAAATTATCTTGATCGAGCAGTTGTTTTAGACTTATTCTCTGGAAGTGGTAATTTAGGAATAGAAGCTTTATCAGAAGGAGCATCTTTTGCATACTTAGTTGATTATAATAAAAAAGCATCCGATACCATAAAAAGAAATTTAAATACTATTGGAATTGAAGATGCAGAAGTTATTAATTTAGATTATAAAAAAGCATTAAACTACTTAAAAGATAAAAAGATTGATCTAATTTTTTTAGATCCACCATATAAAACAGATTTTATTGAACAAAGTATAAAATTAATTGATCAATACAATATATTAAGTGATGAAGGTCTAATTATTTGCGAAAATGATTCACTTGATAAGATTGTATATCCAGATAATTATGAAGTTGTCAAGGATAGAAAATACGGTGATAAATGGGTAGTCATCCTAAGAAAAATATGCTAAAATCATACTAGAGAATAGTGGTGAATAATATGAAAAAAATGAATAATAAAGGGTTTGCAATCACAACATTATTATATGGATTAATGTCAGTAGGATTCTTAGTAATGACTTTATTAATGGGAATTATGTCTCAAAATAGACAAAACACTTCAACATTAGTTAAAAAGATTGAAGAAGAATTAAATAGATATGGTGAGACTGAAACAACTTTTGCCTACATAGGAACACCGCAAGAATATATCGTTCCATATGGTCAAGCAGGCTGGTATAAAATAGAACTTTGGGGAGCTAAAACTTCAAGTGGACTAGGGGACTATACATCAGGAATTGTCTATCTAGCGGAAAATACCAAGTTATATTTTTATTTAGGTAACACTTGTGCAAATGCAACAGCATGTGGCACAGCTTTTAATAAAGGAAATACTGAAGTTCGTACTAATACAGCAACTGAAACATCAGCAATTATGAGAGCAAGTGGATATGGAAAGAATTCATACATTGCAGGATATGCTGGTTCTAATTCATTAAGTGAAGCTGGATCGGCAACAAATCAAACAAATCATTTTTCGGGTAAATATTTCATTAATGGTATGATTGTACCGAAAGTAAATGATACATATGGAAAAGCTAATGTTGAATTGGTTTCAAAAGGTGGTTCTGATCAATATCCGACAATGAAGAATTTAAAATTATCTGAAGTAAGATATATAAAACATTGTAGCAATGGTAATACTTTAAAGTTAGCCGAAATTCAAGCAATTGATATAAAAGATGGAAAAAACATAATTAAAACATTAGCAACTTCAAAATTTAGTGGAGTATCAACTGGAACAATAAATGATGGAATCATTAATACAAGTTCTAGTGCAGTAAGTAGCTGCATGCAAGTGGACTTAGGAGCAGTATACAATTTAAGTGAACTTGCAATATGGCATGATTATAGTTCATCAACTTCATATAAAGGTAACACATTACAAGTATCAAAAAATGGATCAACTTGGCTTGATATTAAAAAGAATGATTTATCTTCAACAACAGCACCATCGAGTTCTTCCGGAGAACGATTTACTCCATGGCAAGCTGATTCAACTGTTGAATTTCCATCTGGAAGATATTATATTTTCTCAATTACAAATCCATCAAAAGTATTAACTGCCCAAAATGCTCGTGAAATAACAGCACCAAACAAAGCAAATGTTACAATGGAAACATTCCAAGGTAGTAAACTTCAAAAATGGACAATTGAAAGAGTATATCCAAATGATACAAACTTAATGAATAAATCAGGTTGGACATCAACTCCGATTTATAGAATATACGAAAGTGAAAACAACCATGCATTACAACTTGCTGATGGTACAAGTGAAATAGGAGAAAATATTAATGCTGCTAAACCAGTTAGAAACTATGAATGGGACTTATGGCAAATACTACCATTAGGAAATGGTACATACAAAATTCGTTCATTAATTACAGCAGGAGCCAATCGCTTTGTATATGAAAATTCAACAAGCAATGTTATATCATATACTGATACATCATCAGATACTGATTATAGAACAAGATTTAGAATAGTAAATGCAGAATACTAGGAAAAAGAAGTAGTTTTACAACTACTTTTTTTCTTTTTGAAAAAAATTAGCACAAAAGATTGACAAGTGCTAATATTAGATCTAAAATATAATTAGCACTTGGAAATATGAAGTGCTAGGAGGTTGATGATATGTTGACTGAAAGACAAAACAAAATCTTAAAAATGATAGTAGAAAGATATATTAAAGAACCTATACCGGTTGGTTCAAAATCTATATCTAAAGCCTTAAATTGTTCATCTGCAACAATCAGAAATGAGATGGCAGTTTTAGAGGATGCAAATCTACTAGAAAAAACACATACATCTTCAGGACGTGTACCAAGTGAAGCTGGATATCGCTATTATGTAGATAATCTAATGGAACTTAAACAAATGAACGCTGAAGATATGCTAAAATTACAAAGAGTTTTTAAGAATCAGCAACTTGCATTATCTGATGTAATTTCTAAATCATTACAAGTTATATCAGATATAACAAACTATACAACAATTATACTTGGAAGTAATTCTCATGAGAACCTTCTTAAACAAATAGAAGTAGTTCCGATTGATGATATAAGTATCATTGTTATTATAGTTACAGACAAAGGTCATGTAGAGCACAAAAATATAAAACTATATGATGTGCAACTAAGTGAAGTAAAAAAGACCGTTGGCTTAATCAACAACCTTATTGTTGGAACACCAATTAATGAAGTAAGTAATAAGTTGGAGTTCGAGATTAAACCTATAATTGCAAATTATGTTAAACAACATGAACAATTATATAATGCCTTCTATAATGTATTTAATGATTTTACTAATCATGAAGTAAGTATAGTAGGAAGAAACAAAATACTAGAACAACCAGAGTTTAGTAGTAACATTGAAAAAATTAAAACAGTCTTTAATAAACTAGAAAGTAGTGATCTTCTAACAGGTATTGAAGAAGATGATGATAATAACATCAAAGTATATATTGGAAATGAAAATAATATAGATAGTGATGTTACTGTTATTAAAACAAAGTTCAAACAAGGCGATGAAGAAGGTACAATTGCAATAGTTGGTCCAAAAAGAATGGAATATGATCGCGTTGTAGGATTACTAGAATATATGAAAGACAATATAGAAAGGTAATTAAGTAAATGGAAATTAATGAAGAAGTAAAACAAAATGTAGAACATACATGTGACTGTCAAAACCATGAAAACCAATGTAACAATGTTGAAGATGCTAACTGCTCTTGTGGTGATAATTGTAGTTGTAATGGTCAAGATAATAAATTAGTAGAAGAAATTAATCGACTAACATTAGCAAATAATGAATTAGTAGAAAAAGTTAAACTAGCTCAAGCAGAATTAGTAAACTATCGTCGACGTAAAGATGAAGAAACTGCGTCATTATTAAAATATGCTAATCAAGACTTAATTTTAGAATTAATTCAAGTAGTTGATAATTTCGAAAGAGCAATTAAATTAGATGATAACAATCTAACAGATGAATTATCAAAATTCTTAGTTGGATTTAAAATGATGTATGCTAATTTAACTGATATTTTAAAGAAATTTGGTGTAGAAGAAATTTCACGCCAAGGACAAATCTTTGATCCATCACTAGAACAAGCATTAGTTGTTGACTCAGTTGATGAATACGAAGATGAAGTAGTATTAGAAGTATTACTAAAAGGATATAAATTAAAAGACAGAGTCATTAGACCTGCCTCAGTAAAAATTAATCAAAAGTAAGGAGATAAATATATATGGCAAAAATTATTGGTATCGATTTAGGTACAACAAACTCATGTGCAGCTGTGTTAGAAGCAGGAGCACCAAAAATTATTCCAAATCCTGAAGGAGGAAGAACAACTCCATCAGTTGTTGCTTTCAAAAAAGGAGAAAGAATTGTAGGAGAAGCTGCTAAAAGACAAGCGCTTACAAACCCAAATACATGTTCATCAATCAAAAGATTAATGGGAACAAGTAAAAAAGTAGAATTAGAAGGTAAGAAATATACACCAGAAGAAATTTCTGCAATGATTCTATCTTATATTAAAGATTATGCAGAAAGCTACTTAGGAGAAAAAGTAGACAAAGCTGTTATTACAGTACCTGCATATTTCTCAGATGCTGAACGTCAAGCTACAAAGAATGCTGGTAAAATTGCTGGACTTGAAGTAGAAAGAATTATCAATGAACCAACAGCAGCAGCATTAGCATACGGACTTGAAAAAGAAGAAGGACAAACAATCTTAGTTTACGACTTAGGAGGAGGAACTTTCGACGTATCTATCCTTGAATTAGGAGATGGAGTATTCGAAGTAAAAGCTACTAACGGAAATAATAGATTAGGTGGAGATGACTTCGACGAAAGAATTATAAAATATATTGTAAAAGAATTCAAAAAGGAAAATGATATCGATCTATCAGAAGATAAAATGGCAATGCAAAGATTAAAAGAAGTTGCCGAAAAAGCTAAGAAAGATTTATCAGGAATGGTTACAACACAAATTTCTGCACCATTCATTGCAAAAGATGAAGATGGTGAACCAGTTCACTTAGATATGACATTATCTCGTGCTAAATTTGAAGATTTAATTTCTGATTTAGTAGAATCAACATTAGAACCAGTTAAGAAAGCTTTAAAAGATGCTAAAATGACTAAGAAAGATATTGATAAAGTTATCTTAGTTGGTGGATCTACTCGTGTCCCACTAGTATATGAAACAGTTACTAAAGAATTAGGACAAGAACCATCACGTGAAGTTAACCCAGATGAAGTAGTTGCAATGGGAGCTGCAATCCAAGGTGGAGTATTAACTGGAGACGTAAACGATATCGTATTATTAGACGTTACACCATTATCACTTGGACTTGAAACATTAGGAAATGTTATGACAACATTAATTCCAAGAAACACAACTATTCCAACATCAAAAACTGAAATCTTCTCAACAGCACAAGACAATCAACCAGCTGTAGATATTCACGTATTACAAGGTGAAAGAACAATGGCTGCTGATAACAAAACTCTAGGAAGATTCTCATTAACAAATATTCCTGCAGCACCACGTGGAGTACCACAAATCGAAGTAACTTTTGATATTGATGCAAATGGTATTGTTAATGTTAAAGCAAAAGATTTAGGAACAAACAAAGAACAATCAATTACAATCACTTCAACAACAAATCTTTCAGATGATGAAATTGAAAGAATGAGAAAAGAAGCTGAAGAACATAAAGAAGAAGATGAAAAACGTAAAGAAGAAGCAGAAGTTAAAAACGAAGCTGAAGCATTAATTTTCCAAACTGAAAAATCATTAAAAGATTTAAAAGGAAAAATCGAAGATGATGAAAAAGAAGAAGTTGAAGAATTAATCGAAGATGTTAAGAAAGCTTTAGAAAAAGGTGATGTTGAAAAGATCAAAGACAAAAAAGAAGCATTACAAGAAAAAGCAATGACTTTAGCTACAAAAGTATATGAACAAGCAGCTAAAGAACGTCAAGAAGCATCAAAAGATGAAGATGATGAAGAAGATTCAAAATCTAAAAAGAAAAAATCAAAGAAGAATGACGATGATATTCAAGAAGCAGATATCGAAGAAGAATAAAATTAGTAAGTAGTCCATTTTTATGGACTACTTCATTTAAGTATAATGAAAAGGATGTGAAATAATGGCATCAGAAAAAAGAGATTATTATGATGTCTTAGGTGTAAGTAAAACTGCAACTGAGGCTGAAATTAAAAGTGCCTATAGAAAAAAAGCAAAAGAATTTCATCCCGACTTAAATAAAGATGATCCGTCAGCTGCTGAAAAATTTAAAGAAGCTCAAGAAGCATATTCAGTTTTATCAGATGAAGGAAAAAGAAAATCGTACGATCAATTTGGACACGCTGGAGTAGGTAACGGAGGTCCAGGTGCCGGAGGATTTGGAGGGTATTCTCAAGGATTTAGCGGAGCGGATTTTGACTTTGGAGATATATTCGACACAGTATTCGGTGGAGGATTTGGTGGAGGTTTCGGTGGAGACTTCTCCAACTTTACAGGTTCATCTTCAAGAACAAAAGCGCGTCGTGGAGCAGATGCTCTATTGCGTATGCAAATTAGTTTTGAAGAAGCAATATATGGGACTGAAAAGAAATTCTCAATCGATGTTGTAGAAGACTGTGATGAATGTCATGGACATGGTGGATTTGATTCAGAAAAATGTGATACTTGTCGCGGGCAAGGAGTTATTACAACTCAAAAGCAAACAATTCTTGGAGCATTTATGGCTCAAGAAACTTGTCCAGATTGTAATGGTACAGGTAAAATTTATAAAAGAAAATGTAAAGACTGTAATGGTACAGGAAAAGTTGAAAAAACTAAAAAGATTACTATCAATATCCCATCAGGAGTACAATCAGGAGACCGTCAACGTGTAACAGGAAAAGGTCATCCAGGATCTAATGGTGGACCAAACGGAGATCTATATATTGAATTCATTGTAGAAGATCATGAATTCTTTATTAGAGAAAATGAAGATATTTATTTAGAAGTGCCACTTACAATAACAGAAGCAATTTTAGGCTGTAAGAAAACAATCCCTACAATTTATGGGAATGTAAAAATAAATATTCCAGCTGGAACTGATAGTGGAGATAAACAACGTATTCGTGGTAAAGGTGTAGAAGATAACTATCGTCATAGAAAAGGTGATATGATTGTTATATTTAAAGTAGTAACACCTAAAAAAATATCAAGAGATGAGAAAAAACTATTTGAAAAATTAGAAGAATCATTATCTAAAGATAGTGAAATAACTAAATTTAATAAGTTTACAAAAGAAAACGAAAAATAATTCGTTTTCTTTTTTTTCTTTTTCTTTAAAATGTTGCAAATGCAACAAAGCAAAAATAATTAATATGATAAAATAGGTTAGGAGGAAAAAGGTCAAATTAAAAGTAAATAATCAAATATAGTAGGGAGGGCACAAAATGAGTAAATTTGATTTAAATAGATTTAATTTAGCAAAAATAAGATTAGGAGAAGTACCTATAAAGTTAAAAAGAGTATCTTATCCAAAGCCAAAAGTAAAAAATGAAATGTTAGTAGATAAAGAGGGTAATCCAATTGGAACAAAAGGTGACATGTACACTAAAGTTATCATGGATTACATCCTACAAAATGGATGCTTAGATCACAATCCAAGACCACACTATGAAGACTTCTATGAAGGTGCAACATACGATGAAGAAAAAAGAATTGTAACTACAAAAGAAGGAAAGAAAATTGAAGTAGGAGTAAACGAAAGTGTTAAAATAAAAGAAAATGGATTAGAAATATGGGTTCCAGCGCACACTATAAGTGTAAATAATGGAGTAGAATGTACTTATGATTTATCAAAAGGAGAATCTCCTATGATTACACTAAGACCGATCGCAACAAAAGCAAGTTGTGCTGAAATCTTATGGATATATCAACAACAATCAAATGACTTAGTACTATTTGATACTATGTTAGGTAAAAATGCTTGGGAAGAAAAAGAAGATATTGATAACTGGTGGAAAGATTGGGCATTAAGAAACAAAGATGGTTCATATAAATTAAATGAAGATGGACATCCAACAATAGGATCATGTTACGGTGGTACAACAGGACCAAGAAATATGATTAGACGTGAAGTAATTGATGTAATAAAAGGAAATATTGAAAAAGGAATTAAACCAAATCCAGATAGCAGAAGATTAATTACATGTTTATGGCAAGTAGATGATTTTGATAAAGAACACGGACTAAAACCATGTGCTTTCTTAACAATTTGGAATGTAAGACATGATTGGGATGGAGAAGATTATCTTGATATGACAATGGTTCAAAGATCAAGTGACTTCGCAACAGCAGGATGTATTAACCAAGTTCAATACGCTGAATTACTAATGATGGTAGCAAGAGAAGTAGGAATGAAACCTGGTATGTTTACATGGAAACCGGTAAATGTTCAATTATATGATAGACATCTAGATCAAGCAATTGAAATGCTACGAAGAGAACCAATTAGTGATATAGATGCAACAATAAAATTAAGGGAGGAAGCAACTAGTTTTGATGAATTTACATCAGATGACATAAAAGTACTTGATAAAGAAGCAATTCAAAAAGTAAAAACTAGAAATCCACAACTTCCATTCCCATTAGGCATTTAATATGAAGAATGTAACAATGATTGCCGCAGTAGGCAAAAACTTAGAATTAGGAAAAGATAATAAATTATTATGGCATCTTCCAGAAGATTTACAGTTTTTTAAAGAACAAACAATGGGTAAACCAATCATCATGGGAAAGAAAACACTAGATTCTCTACCAAGATTATTGCCTGGAAGACTACATTTAGTATTAACACATCAACAATTAGAAGAAACAGAACAAATAAAAGTATTTAGAGATTTGGATAGTTTAGTAGAATTTATAAAAGAATTAAATCAAGAAGTAATGGTAATTGGCGGTGCCCAAGTATATAAACAAATGTTAGATTATTCAGATAAAATGATTTTAACTGAAATAGATGCAGAAACAGAAGCAGATGCTTATTTCCCATCATTTAATAAAGATGAATGGGAACAAGAAGTTCTATGTTCCCACGAAGATAAAGGCATTAAATATAGACATTTAGTATATCAAAAGAAAAGATAAAACTTTTCTTTTTTTTATTGACAAGAAAAATCATTATAATATAATAAAATGCCAAGAGGTAAGAAATATGAAAAAAATGAGTTTATTAATTATATTATTGTGTATTGTAACACAACCAGTAAATGCCCAAGAACTAAATTGTAAATATACATATCGTAATGGTTCAAAAGGTGACAATGTAAAAGTATTACAAGAAATGCTAAATGAAAAAGAAAATTG
>JAEDES010000012.1 GCA_016293205.1 Bacilli bacterium | reverse complement strand
TAGCAGGATTACAAGCATCAGGATACATATGTGCAGAATAAAAGAAGACACAAGTCTTCTTTTTTTTTATTAATAATATTTATATAAATATATAAAAGAAAAACTGCACGAAATTATGCAGCTTTTTGATTCTTTAATAAAGTTCTTTTTTCTTTTGTAGACATTCTAACTTTAGATCCGTCATCTAATCTAACAACTTGTAAATTTAAGTTTTGTCTTGTTTTAGTTGCATTTAAAGCATGTGATCTTTTGTTTTTAACATTACCAGTTCTACTTGTTACATTAACTGCCATAATTTCCCTCCTTCGGCCATTTCGTTCTGCTTAATAACTTTACCATAAAACAGATATATTGTCAAATAAAATATTGTAAAATAAGGATATGCAGAGGAAAAATCGCTATTTGTGGGGTATGAAAAAAGCATATCTTAATATATAATATAAATCAAAAAAAGGAGGTCTATTATGAATACACAAAAAATTGGAACCTTCATCGCTAAAAAAAGACATGAGAAAAATATGACGCAACAAGACTTAGCAGAAAAATTATTTTTAACAGGAAAAACCATATCAAGATGGGAAAATGGCAACTATATGCCTGACTTAAGTATATTAATTGAATTAGCAACTATATTAGACACTTCAGTTTATGAATTACTTTTAGGTGAAGAAATAACCAATCAACAAACTGATAATATTGAAACAGAAATAAGATTTTTATATTCACTTTCAGAAGAAAAAAAAATAATAAACTATTTCAAATCATTTAATGAACTAACTTATATGGGAGCATTTAATGAAAAAACTCATCAATATAATCATCCTATGAAAGAATATAATTTCTATTCTAAAGAAATAGATGCAAGATTCCGTTTAAGAATCACTACAGGAAAAAATTATCAAAAAACAATGATTACATACAAAAGACGTCTAGAAAATTTCTTAACAGAAGATATTAATACTGAAGAAGAAGTAGAAGTAGAAGTAACAAATAATTCGACAGAAAACTTAATCTATTTATTAGAAAATGTTCTTCATATGACATTAGTAGAAAGTTATACAAGAACAAGACATATCTTTAAGAATGATGACATAGAAGTAGCGGTAGATATATATCCATTCATGATTGCTATCGAAATAGAAAATAAATCAAAAGATAAAGATCCAAAAGCAGTAATTTTATATTACTTAAATTTATTAAATTTCTCTCTAGAAGAATCATATCGTTTATCATGGGATGATAAGTACGATGAATTATGTAAAGAACAAAATATTAAAAAAGAAAACCATGTAGATAGCACAAAACAAATGCCTAAATACAGCAATCATTATTTTACAAAGAAAAATAACTAAGGCAACACTAAAGTTGTCTTTTTACTTAGGCTTTTTTATGATAGAATAATAATGAAAAGGAGGTATATTATGTATATTCCATTATTTAATAAAAGTAATTATACTTTATTATCAAGTTTATTAAAAATAAAAGATATCATTGATTATGCAAAAAAACAAAATATCTCCGCCATATCTATAGCAGATACAAATATGTATGGAACTATGGAATTTATCAAATTATGTGAAAAAGAAAATATAAAACCAATAATTGGATTACACCTAATTTTAGATGAATTTCAAATAATAATATACGCAAAAAACTATGATGGATATAAATCATTAATAAAACTATCAACTATTCAAAATGAAAGAAAAGTAACAACAGAAGATTTATCTAAATATAACAATGAAGTAATTGCAGTTATACCTAATGAATATAAAGAAAAATATAATGATTTAAAAGAAATTTATAATGAACTATATCTAGGATATAAAACAAAACAAGAAGAACTAGAATCTCTTCTAATTACAGAAAATGTAGTATTCTTCAGAGAATCATTATATCTAACAAAAAATGATGTCGAATATCTTCCGTATCTTTATAGAATTAGAGACGGAAAAACTATTAGTGAAGATATAACTTATGATATTGATAATCATGAATTAGAAATTACAAATATATTAGATTTATCAGATAATAAAGGATTATTAAATTCTCAAAAAATTGCCGAAGAATGTAATTTAGAATTTCCTCCTGCAAAGAATTTATTACCAATATATCCATGTGATGATCCAAATAAATATTTATTTGAATTATGCAAAGTAGGGTTATCAAAAAGACTAAATGGAAATATCCCACAAAATTATAAAGATAGACTAGCTTACGAATTAAAAGTAATTACAGATATGGGATTTCCAAACTATTTCCTAGTAGTATATGATTTTATAAAATACGCCAAAAAAAATAAAATATTAGTTGGGCCAGGAAGAGGTAGTGCGGCAGGTTCATTAGTTGCTTACTCATTAGGAATAACTGATATAGATCCGTTAGAATATGACCTGTTATTTGAACGTTTCTTAAATCCAGAAAGAAAAACAATGCCTGATATTGATACTGATTTTCCGGACAACAAAAGAGATCAAGTAATTAACTATGTAATAGAAAAATATGGAAAAAGACGAGTATGTGGTATTGTAACATTCGGTACTTTAAGTGCGAAACAAGTTATAAGAGATGTCTCAAGAGTATTAAATATACCTATTTATAAAGTAGATGGATTATGTAAATTTATCCCAGGAACAACAAAAGATTCTATTGAAGAGATTTATAAAAATAACCAATCATTTAAAGCTAGAGTAGATAGTGATACTTCACTAAAAAATATGTATAAAATAGCTTTAAAATTAGAAGGATTTCCAAGACATACATCATCTCATGCCGCAGGAATTATAATGAGTCAAGTTGACTTAGATGAAGTAATTCCATTAACAACATCAGATGATATGTATTTAACAAGTTATACAATGGAATATCTAGAAGAACTAGGCCTACTAAAAATGGATTTCTTAGGACTAAAAAACTTAACTATTATTGATAATATTTTAAATGATATAAAAGACCAAACTGGCGAAGTAATAGAGTTTTCAAAAATACCATTAGATGATAAAGAAACACTAAAAATATTTGAAACTGCAAATACCAGCGGAATATTCCAATTTGAATCAACCGGTATGAGAAACTTCATAAGAAGATTAAAACCTAATACCTTTGAAGATATCTTTGCAGCAATAGCTTTATTTAGACCAGGACCTGCTGTAAATATAGATTCATACATAAAAAGAAAACATCATGAAGAAAAAATAACATATCAGGATCCATCATTAGAAAAAATACTTTCTAATACCTATGGAATCTTTATCTATCAAGAACAAATTATTCAACTAGCAAGTATTTATGCAAACTACACTCTAGGAGAAGCAGATATTCTAAGACGTGCTATGAGTAAAAAGAAACTTGAATTACTTCAAGCTGAAGAAGAAAAATTTATTGAAAAGAGTATGAAAAATAATCATACATATGACCAAGCAAAAGAAATATTTAATTTAGTCTTAAACTTTGCTGGTTATGGATTCAATAGATCACACTCAGTTGCGTACTCCATTATTGCCTATAAGATGGCCTACTTAAAAACTCATTATAAGACAATATTCTTTGCAAACTTACTTACAAATGTTATTGGAAGTGAATCAAAAACACATGAATATATCATGGAAGCTAAAGCTAATAAGATAGATGTCGTTAAACCGACAATTAATGAATCTGAAAATAGATATATTGTAAAAGATAATAAAATTATTTATCCATTATCTAATATAAAATCAATTGGCTCAGTAGTATGTGATTCTATTAGAAAAGCAAAAGAACAAGGACCATTCATAGATATTTATGATTGTTTTAGTAGATTATACATAGCCGGAGTAGGAAAGAAAAATCTAGAAACGCTAATATATGCAGACGTATTTAATATCTACAACTATAATAGAAGTACACTAATCTATAATCTAGATAGTTTATTTAACTATGCAGAATTAACAAAAGATATTGATCCATCACTTGTAATGAAACCAGATATAGAGATAAAAGATGAATATGATCAACAATATTTATTAGAAAAAGAAAAAGAAACATTTGGATTCTACTTATCTTCACATCCAACTACAGCATATAAGAAAGATAATCCATATTGTATCCCACTAAATCTTGTGGAAAAAAACTTTTTAAAGAAGATTGATACATTAGTTCTTGTGGATAAAATAAAAAGTATCAACACAAAAAAAGGGGATAAGATGGCATTCTTTACAGGTAGTGACGAAACATCTACTCAAGAATATACACTTTTCCCAAAAACATATGAAATGTATCCAAATATTTCAAAAGGAGACTTACTAAAAGTAAGAGGAACTGTGGAAAGAAGATTAGATCAATATCAAATCATTGTTGAAAAAATAAAATATTTAGAAGGAGAAGAAAATGAATAAGAAAAAACTAATATATTCAATATCATTCATCATATTATTACTTGATCAATTAATAAAAGTACTAGTTGTAAATAATATGGATTTACATCAAGAAATAAAAATTATAAAGAATTTCTTCTCCGTCTATTATGTAAAAAATACAGGAGCAGCATTTTCAATATTAGGAAATCAAACATTACTTTTAATCGTAGTAAGTTGTCTATGTTTAATTATCATTAAAGAGTACATAAAAAAAGAAAAAAATATAACAAACTTATCAATGATTTCATTAGGACTAATAGTAGGTGGAACATTAGGAAACTTATTTGATAGAATTATGTATCATGCAGTAATTGATTATCTTGCATTTGATATCTTTAAATATAGTTTTCCAGTATTCAATTTAGCAGACATTGCTATAACAACAGGAACATTCTTACTAGTAGTAGGATATATAATTGAAAATAGAACAGGGGATAAAAATGAACGAGCAACAAAGAAACTTCAAAATTGAAATCTTAAAAAATTATCAAGAAGAAATACAAAGATTATACTTTATGGCAAATAGAAGTGGTATTTTTACATTCTTAGGAGTTGGAATGGCTATCGCTATATTCTCAATTGATGGAGAGTTTTCACACAGTGAAGTCATGGACAATTTTGTTGGAGTATTATCAGCTGCGACAGCAGTAACTAATGCAACAATTGGAACAAAAAGAATTATAGAACATGAACTTTTAAAACAAGATGCTAGAAAATTAGAAATAGAACTTGCAATGGATGAACTTGAAAGTCCAGAAAAACCAAAGGTATATTCAAAAAAATTACAAGACAAAAACTTCAAATTATGATATAATACAACCACGAAACAAAAAGGAGGTACCTAATATGATAAAAGTAGAAGAAGAAACAACATCAAGATTAGATACTTATTTAGCAGAAAAATTAGAACTTTCAAGAAGTAAAATCCAAAAACTTATTAAAGAAGATTTAGTAACAGTTAATGGTAAAAATGTAAATGGAAGTTACCAAGTAAAATTAAATGATGAAATAGAAGTAAATGATGACTTAGATTATGAGATGAAAGTAGAACCTGAAAATATACCATTAGACATTGTATATGAAGACGATGACTTACTAGTAATTAATAAACCAAGTGGAATGGTAGTACATCCAGCTGCAGGACACTATACAGGAACATTAGTAAATGCACTTTTATATCATTTCAATATCGAATCAAAAGATAAAATTAGACCAGGTATCGTTCATCGTTTAGATAAAGATACAAGTGGAGTAATGCTTGTTGCTAAAAATGAATGGACTCATGAAAGATTATCAGATATGATTTCTAAAAAGGAAGTAAAAAGACATTATCTAGCAATAGTAAATGGTCTAATAAAACATGATACAGGTACAATTGATGCCCCAATAGGAAGAGATCCTAATAATAGACAACAAATGACAGTAACAGATATAAATGCAAAAGATGCAATCACTCACTTTAGAGTATTAAAACGATATAAAGAAAATACTTTATTAGAATGTATTCTTGAAACAGGAAGAACCCATCAAATTAGAGTACACTTAGCATATATCGGACACCCAGTAAATAATGATCCAACATACTGCAAAAAGAAAGCAACTGACTTCGGTCAAATGCTTCACTCTAAATATATTGAATTTCTTCATCCAAGAACAAACAAACTATTATCATTTACAGTTGATGCTCCAAAAGAGTTTCAAGATAAAATTAATGAATTAGAAGGTGAGTAATTATGAATACAGTTGTAAAGACTCATATTGGATCATATGGAATAATTATTAAAGATGAAAAAATCGCTCTAATTAGAAAAGCACGAGGTGGATATAAAGGTAAATTAGATTTACCAGGCGGAGGAATAGAGCATACAGAAACTCCAGAAGAAACTTTAATAAGAGAACTTCAAGAAGAGGCAGATGTAACAGTTATAAACAAAGAACTTTTTGATGTAACATCAACTAATATACTTTGGCAAATGAATGAAGATACTAAAGAAGATTTACATCATATAGGTATTCTATATAAAGTAGAAATAAAAGAAGATAAGCTAAAGGATACACCTGATTTCCTAGATTCAGAAGGTTGCAACTGGTATGACATAGAAACACTTACTAAAGAAGAATTATCACCTTTTGCAAAATACGTAATAGAAAACATCAATATATAAATCATTGACATAAAAAAAAGAATTATGAAATAATTATATCAAGGGAAAAAGCGTTTAAGGAGGGTTCCAATGATTAATATAAAAAAGATAATCGATACACTAAATAAAAAAGCAAGTTTTAGAACACAAGAAGGTTATATTACTAGAAAAAGTTTTGCAGCAAGAAAAAGAGAAAAGAATCAAGAATTTATTCAAGAAGTTTTAGAAGAATTAGAAGAAAATCACAATCATTCATGGTTTGAAGAATTATATCAAAGAAATGAACAAACATTAAATGATATTGCATTATTCTATAGAGGAAATGAAGTAACATACGGTGAAATGTTTGAGCACATGAAAGAATATGCAAAATCACTTAGACAACAAGGAATTGAAAAAGGAATGGAAATTCCAATCTGTATGTCTAATACTCCAGAACTAGTATACTTACTAGGGGCAATCAGTATGATTGGTGCTAAAGCAAATATCTTTAATGAAGAATTTGATCCAGAGTATATAACAGAAATAATAGACGGATGTAATGCTAACTTAATGTTTGTTGAAGACGGAAAATATGAAGAATTAAAAGAAGCAATTGATAGAAGCCATATTTCAAATATCGTTATGACATCATTAACAGACTCACTTCCAAAAACAATGAATTTATATGAAGAATATGATAAAAAACATGGTAAGTTTGTTAATACAGTAAATGAACATAAATCTAAAAATCCAAATATTCAAGATATAAATGAGTTTGTTCAAAGTGGAATAAAATATCAAGGAGAATTAATATCAGATGTTAACTTAGATGATGAATTTACAATTACATATTCATCTGGTTCAACTAATTCATCTCGTGCAAAAGCAATTGTTCATACAGTAAGAAGTTTTATAACTATTGGAAGATGTCATGATACTGATGTTCAAAAATCAGCGTCGATGAAAGATTTCACAATTCAAGCACATATTCCAACTCATTCAAATACAGATATCATTTCAAGCATTTCGGATTCATTAATGCAAGGATCAAGACTTGCACTAGAACCAATTTATGATAAAGATTTCTTTATAGATTCATTATTAATAAATAGACCAAACTATGTAGTTGCAACAAGAAGCTTCTGGCTAAATACAATGAAAAAAGCGATGTTTGATGAAAGATATAAAAATATAAAAATGCCTTTCTTATTAATACCATTTGCAGTGGGGGAACAATTAGAAAGAAATGAAGAAAAATTTATTAACAAAGGATTAAGAAAACTAGCTGCAGGTAGAGATAAAATACCTTCACCGGTTTCACCAATAACAATGTCCGTTGCTGGTGGAGACTGCGAGCATGGGGGAATCTTCTGGATTTTATTTAGAGCACTTCAAAGCAAAATCCCAGGAAGAAAAGCTGATGTTGCCGGATTAAATCCATTCCAAATGGTAGATGTAGCAGTACTTGATGAAAACGGAAATTACTGTGAACCATACGAAATGGGAAGATTAGTAGCAAACTCTCCATGTAATATGAAATGTTATAAAAATAACCCCGAAGCTACTGAAAAATTCTTTATAAAAGATGCAACAGGAAAAGTTTGGGGAGATTGTAATGTATATAGTTTCGTAGATGAAAAAGGTGGAGTACACATGAAAGGAAGGATTCCAACTTCAAAAGAAGATTTTCCACCATTTGTTATTGCTGATACTATCTTAAAAGATACAAAAAATATTCTTTCATGTGAAGTAATAGAAGATGAAGAAACTTCTTATTATGTAGCACATATAGAATTCCAACCAGGAAAATCAAATGCCGAAGATATTTTAATGAGTGCCAAACAAAGATGCGCAAATGAATTTGGTGAAGAATTTGCATCAAGAATTGTATATAGGATTCACTCATTTGATGAAGCATTTGAATTAACAGGATGTGGAAAAAGAAATAATCAAGCACTAAAAGCCGAAGGTGTAACAGAAAAATGTGTTATACCAGTTGAAGTAGGTTATGATGGATTATATAAATTACATCCAGTAGTAAGTAAGCCTAAAGTATATAAAAAATAGATTATCAAATCTATTTTTTTTATTTTAATTATGTTATATTTATACTAGAGGTGTAAAAATATGGTAATAGCAATTTTATTTGTATCATTTATCTATTCAATATTCTTAAATGTTTTATATTTGTCAAAAAGACATATTAAAACTTATGAAACAAAAATGTATAGTATAATGATGATTGGAAATTTGATTGGAATTCTCCTAGAATTTGGCTGTATTATTTCAATCCATTATTTAGGAATTTCTAATTTATTAACAATAATCGTTAATAAAATATTTTTAGTATATTTATTAACGTTCGCTATATTATTCAGTTTATATGCAGCATATATGGTATTAATTAATGGTAAAGAAGAAGACTTATCAAAAAAACATAATATTATTAGATATACAGCACTAGGGATAGAATTAATATTTGCAATTTTAATAGTAATTTTAAGAGTTGATCTTCACAGTAATGGATGGACTATGTATTCATCTGGTCCAGCAGTTGATATTGTATATCTAGTATCAACTCTTTGTACTTTATTTTGTGTAGGAATGATGATTTTTAAATATAAAAATATTAAAAGCAAGAAAACTTTTATATTGTTACTAACATATATTATTGGATGTGGAACAGTTGCTTTAATTCAACAAATGAATCCAGCATTAACACTAGCAACATCAATGGAAACTTTAATAATTTTCTTAATGTATCATACAATTGAAAATCCAGATGTTAAGATGATTGAGCAATTAAATCTAGCAAAAGAACAAGCAGATAAAGCAAACCGTGCCAAAACAGATTTCTTATCAAGCATGTCTCATGAAATACGTACACCATTAAATGCTATTGTAGGATTTAGTGATGAAATTTCAAATGCTACTTCACTAGAAGAAGCTAAAGAAAATGCAAAAGACATAGTAAATGCATCGCAAACACTATTAGAAATTGTTAATGGTATCCTAGATATTTCAAAAATAGAAGCAGGTAAATTAGAAATAATTAATTCACCATATAACGCAAGAAATACTTTTGAATCCCTAGTAAAATTAATAAGTCCAAAGATGAAAGAAAAAGGACTAAACTTTACTTATAACATTGCACCAGATCTACCAGAAACTTTATATGGAGATCATGCTAATATTAAAAAGATAATTACAAACTTACTAAGTAATGCCTGCAAATATACATCAAAAGGAAACGTTCATTATGAAGTATCATGTTTCAACGTAAATGGTATTTGTAAATTAATAATCTCTGTAGAAGATACAGGAAGAGGAATTAAAAAAGAAGATGTCGATAAACTATTTACAAAATTCCAACGACTTGATGAAGATAGAAACACAACAGTTGAAGGAACAGGATTAGGTCTAGCTATTACAAAACAACTAACTGAGATGATGGGTGGAAAAATTATTGTTCATACAGTTTATGGAGAAGGCTCTAAATTTACTGTAACCTTATCCCAAAGAATTGAATATGTTAAAGTAGAAGAACCAAAAGAAGAAAATAAACTTTTAGATTTAACTGATAAGAAAATTCTTCTTGTTGATGATAATGAATTAAATTTAAAAGTAGCAACAAAATTATTAGAAAGACATAATGCCACAAATATAACATCATTTACAAGTGGACTTGAGTGTTTGGATAGTATTAGAAATAATGATAAATATGATGTAATTCTTCTAGATGATATGATGCCTAAAATGAGTGGTACAGAAACTCTAAAAGAATTAAAGAAAATACCAAACTTTAGTACAGCAGTAGTTGCTTTAACAGCAAATGCTATTTCAGGTATGAAAGAAAAATATCTAAGTGAAGGATTTACTAGTTATTTAGCAAAACCAATTGATAAAAATGAATTAGTAAAAGTATTAAATGAAGTATTAGATAATGCTCAAAAAGCAAAACAACAAGTAAAAGAAGAAAAAGTAGAAATCTTAGAATATGAAGAACCAGTTCAACCAGAATCTACAAATACAAAGGAATATCTAATTCAAAATGGAGTAGATATGGATAAAGCTCTAGAACTTCTAGGTGATATGGAAATGTATAATGATACAATCAAAGATTTCTATAATGAATTGCCAACTAAATGGAATAGAATAATTGAATTTAAAAATAATAATGATATGTCAAATTATGCTATAGATGTTCATTCATTAAAGAGTGATTGCAAATACTTAGGATTTATGAAATTAGCAGATGTAGCATATCAACATGAATTAAAAAGTAAGGAAAATGATTCAGCATTTATAAATGAACATTTTAGCGAATTAGAAGAAGAATATAAAAATGTTCTAAGAATCGCAACTAAATATTTAGAAAAATAAAAGTAATAGTCAAACTATTACTTTTTTTATAAATTAATAATATAAATTGAAAAAGATAAAATCACTGCAAATATACTTATTGCAATATAAGGCCATAATAATTTGATTTTACTAATTTTTAATTGATACGTTTCTTCATATAAGAAAAGCAAACTAATCAAATTTCCTAAACAAAAAACAAATCCTAAAAAATTATTTTTTAAACCAAAAGCAACAAGCGTATATCCTTGATTAAAAATATAATTAATAAACAAACTAATCTTATAAGACCAAGGTGTATCTTTAAAACTAATTTCTTTAAATAAAAAATAAAGATTAAAGGCTAACAAAATATATACAGTAGGCCATGCTATTATATAAAACCAATTACCTGGCGCAAAGAAGGGAAGATTAATTGTATCATAATAATCATAGTAAACAGGAATTATACTACTAAGGAACCAAGGAGCAAGACAAATTATGTAAAATAAAACTTTTTTAAACATATAATCACCTCTTTTTTTATTTTATGTTTTATATTATAATAATATTAGTATTTTAGGAGGTAAAAAATGGAATCAGAAATAATGAAAGACGAAAAAAATGTAATTGTCATGAAACTGCTTCATTATTTTATTACTGAGAAGAACTATAATCCCATTATTTTACAAGGTGTAGAAAATGAAATTTGGCTAGAAAATCTTAATTCAGAATGCCAAGTTGTACGTATAGTTTCAGGTTATATTCATAATAATGAACAATTTGGATTCGATAAATTCAAAACACAAAGAATTGTTAAAAAAATAAAGAAAAAAACATTAAGTTTAAATATAAATGTATTAAGTATCTTTGTTAATTTAGGAGATAATGTAAAATTTGATGAACCAGTACCAAATCTATTCTGGGTAAGAGCATCAGATGAAAAAGATTTAGAAAAAAGTTCAATTATTAAAAAGAAATTCCCTGATCTTCCAAAGAAATTAATCTACAATGAAAAAGGTGTAGAATTATTCATGAAGATTACAAAGGATATTAATAAACATAATCAAGAAGATTCTAAGAAAGTAGAAAAGGTATTTAAGCCAAAATTTCCTACAGTTACTTATGCTATTATTGCAATTAATATCATAGTATATATAATTCCGTTATTATATGGGCAATCAGAAGCAATGGTAGCACAATTCTGTGTGCATGGTCCAAGTATAAGATATGGTCATTACTATAGATTGTTTACGGGAATGTTCTTACATGGAAGTATTTTCCATTTAATATTTAACAGTTATGCATTATATGTAATTGGATCACAAATTGAAAGTTTCTTAGGTAAATTTAAATTTCTAATAATTTACCTTACTGGTGGTTTAATGGGATCTCTTTTCTCAATAATATTTAATGGAAACGCTGCATCAATTGGTGCATCAGGTGCAATCTTTGGATTAATGGGAGCATTAGTATATTTTGGATACCATTACAGAGTATATTTAGGAAATGTAATTAAAAGCCAAATTATACCACTAATTGTATTCAACTTAGTATTAGGATTTGTAATGCCAGGTGTTGATAACAGTGCTCATATTGGAGGACTAATCGGAGGAACACTTGCAACTATATCTTTAGGAATCAAAGATAAGAGTACAAATTTTGAAAGAATGAATGGTTTAATTACAACAATAATCTTCTTTGCATTTGCCATTTATATGGCCTTTGTATATGCAGGATAAAATCTTGTAATTAATAATAAAAAATGATAGAATAAAAGTATAAATATTATAGTGAGGTGATAATATGTCACAAGATAAAACAACTCTATTTGATGTCAAAGAAATTGACACAGAAATGACACGACAAGTATTAAAAGAGGTATATGAAGCATTAGAAGAAAGAGGATATAATCCAACTAATCAAATTGTTGGGTATCTAATCAGCGGAGATCCTGGATATATTTCAAGTTACAAGGATGCAAGAACTAAAATCCAAGAAATAGATCGCGCTAAAATAGTAGAAATTCTTTTGATGACTTTTCACAAAAATAATAAATGAAATATTTAGGCCTAGATTTAGGAAGCAAAACATTAGGAATAGCTGTTAGCGATGGGACTGGATTAATTGCATCATCTTATAAGACAATAAGACATAATGAAGAATATGATCGTCTATTAGATGAAGTTAAGTCAATTGTTGAAGAATTAAATATAGCTGCTATTGTTTTAGGATTTCCTAAAAATATGAACAACACTATAGGACCAAAAGGTGAACTTAGTCTATCATTTAAAGAAAAATTAGAACAAATACTAGACATACCTATATATTTACAAGATGAACGCTTAACAACAAAAAGCGCAACAGACATGTTAATAATGGGAAATGTCTCTAGAAAAGATCGAAAAAAAGTAGTCGACAGTGTTGCAGCTACTATAATATTACAATCGTATTTAGATAGGAGAGATAAATAATGAAAAAGAACACATTTACAATGTTAGATGAAAAAGGACAAGAACATACATATGATGTATTATTCACATTCGAAAGTGAAGAAAATGGAAATAACTACATCGTTTATACAGATAACTCATTAGATGAAAATGGAAATATTGTTGTATATGCATCAACATACGATCCAACAAATCCACAAAGTCGTTTAGGAGCAGTTGAAACTGAACAAGAATGGAAAGTAATTGAAACAATTCTTGAAACATTACAAGAAGAAGTAAGAAATAAAATGAATGGAGAAAATAACGAGCAATAAAAAGCTCTTTATTTTTTATGGAGGCAGCTGTGGTAGTAAAAAGAAGAGCCAAACCATTATTAATTGCCTTAATAGCTATAGCAGTTTTAGTAGTAGCACTAATAGTAACTGCAATAGTTACATGGAATGTAATGATGAGTCCCGTAAATAAAAACAATAATAAAGAAATAGAAGTTGTTATTAAGAATGGATCAACATCTAAACAAATAGCAACAGTTCTAAAAGAAAAAGAATTGATTAGAAGTGAATTCTTCTTTAGGGTGTATCTAAAAATTTCAAACACTAATTATTTAAAAGCATCCACATATAAAATGAAACAATCAATGCCTTTAAAAGAAATAGTAACTATGTTAGAAAAAGGAAATTCATATAACCCTGATGAAATAAAAATAACATTCAAAGAAGGAGAAAGAATAACTGACTTTGCAAAGGTTATTGCCAAAAACACAGAAAATGATTATGAAACAGTAATTAATACAATTAATAATAAAGAGTATTTAAATACATTAATTACAAAGTATTGGTTCTTAACAGATTCGATTCTACAATCAGGAATTTATTATCCACTAGAAGGATATCTTGCACCAAATACATATCACTTTAGAAATAGTAAAGTCAAAGTAGAAGAGATCATTGAAAAGATGTTAGAACAAACATCCACAATATTAGATAAATATAAAAATCAAATTTCTACAAATCCTCATCATTATATCAGTATGGCATCAATGGCTGAGTTAGAAGGAACCAATACAACTAATCGCAAAGATATAGTTGCTGTGTTTAACAATAGACTACAAAGAGGAATGAGTCTAGGAAGTGATGTTACTACATACTATGCTTTACAACATCCAATGAATCAAGACCTAACAACAGAACAATTCAATACAGTAAATCCATATAATACTAGATCATCGACAATGGCCGGGAAAATGCCTATTGGACCAATCTGTAATCCATCTGATTCTAGTATAGAAGCAGCAATTAATCCAAATACTAACGATTATATCTACTTTGTTGCCGATAAACATGGTAAAATATATTTTACAAAAACGCTTCAAGAGCATAATGCTAAAGTAGCAGAAATTAAGAAAAAAGGTGACTGGATATGGTAAACACCATAGATTTAATTAAAGAAATGAAAGAATATGCCGAAGATAATAATGTCCCAATTATTACTGACGAAGGTATAAACTATATAAGAAATTATATAAAAGAAAATAAAATTAAAAGAATTCTAGAAGTAGGAACAGCTATAGGATACTCATCTATTTTAATGGCTTTAACAGATGAAGAAATTACCATCACAACAATTGAAAGAGATGAAAAAAGATATCTAGAAGCAGTGAAAAATATAAAGAAATTTCATTTAGAAGAAAGAATAACACTTTTATATAAAGATGCATTTGATGTAGAATTAGATGAAGAATTTGACTTAGTATTTATAGATGCTGCTAAAGCTCAAAATACTAGATTCTTTGAAAAGTTTTCTAAGAATCTTGCTAAACAAGGAACAATTATTACAGATAATATGAATTTCCATGGTTTAGTAGAAGATGAAAGTAAAATAGAAAGTAGAAATCTACGAGCTTTAATTAGAAAAGTTAAAGCATATCACGAATTCTTAGAAAACAATGAAGACTTCAAGACGACATTCCTAAATATTGGAGATGGTCTTGCTGTAAGTAAACCAATTTAATAGTTCGAAAGAACTATTTTTTTTTGCTATTATTTGTTATAATGAAAAAGAAAACAAAAGAGGTGTTAATATGAATTATTTTCAAATATTATCATGTAGTGAAGCATTAGGAACATGTTGTAATGATTATGGACTAGTAGCTCTTTTTGATATAGCTAGAAAATTCTTTGATGTCTTACAAATTCTAACTCCACTAATTTTAATTACAATGACAATAGTTCATTTTGTAAAATTAACAGCTAATCCAGAGATGAAAAATGGATTAAAAAATGTTTATAACATGGTTTTAGCAACAGTAATAGTATTCTTCTTACCAGTATTTGTAGATACAGTTATGAATATGATGCCAGGTGGAGAAAACTTTCAAATAGCAACATGTTGGCAACAAGCTGCTCAATCAAATTATGTAGTAAATGCTTTAGAAACTCAATATATTAATCCAAATAAAAATAATAATAAAACATCTCCAATCTTAACAGATCCAAGCGCTTATGATTCGGGAGTTGCACCAAACTACCAAAATGGTGGAAGCGATGGCGAAAGTGCATCAGATAATGGATATGTAAGTAATGGTACAGCATCAGCAACAGGACAATCAATCGTAGCATATGCATCTAAATTTATTGGACAAAGATATGTTTACGGTGGTTCTTGGAATGGAGAAATGCCATATACGCCAACAGACTGTAGTGGCTTTGTTCAAGGTGTATTTAGACATCATGGCATTAAATTAAACAGAACAACATCATCTCAATGGGCAGATAAATCAAAATTTACATTAGTTTCCGCATCTGATATTAGAGCAGGAGATTTAATAATGTATGATGGACACGTAGGAATCCTTACTGGTAATGGAGCAGAAATCATTCATGCCAAAGGATCTAAATGGGGAGTAGTTAAAGATAAAGATTACCGTAGATGTTCATCACATGCTATTCTTGGTATCATGAGAATTAAAGGCGTTAACTAGGAGGCTATTATGAAAAGAACAAAAAGACCTAATTTGAATCAACAAAAAACAACTTTAATCATAGTAGTTGCCATTGCCATAATTGCTATGCTAGCAACAAGTTTTCATGAAAATAACGTAAAAAATTATAATTATATAAAAGAATCATGGTTTGATGATTTAATATATACATCATACTATGATGATCGAAATGACTATATCAAAGAAGTTCCATATATAAATATAAAAGGTGAACAAGTAGCAGAAGCAAATGCCCAAATTGATGCATTCTCATCAAAATATACAAACCTAAATAGAGCAGTTATTACATACGATTATTCTATTACAGGACAAATTATATCAATTATAGTAAAAGCCATAAGTTATGAAACAAACTATGCATCAGAAGCAGAATTTATTTCATATAATATTAATTTAAAAACACAACAAGTTTATACAGAACAAGATATTTTAGACATGTATAACATTAATGCTGGATATGTAAATGATCGTATTAAAAATCAATTCCAACAATATCATAAAGATATAATCAAAGAAAAATATTATTCCTTACAACAATGTAATTTTGCATGTTTCTTAAAATGGCATAATATAGAAGACTACTCAAAAGGAATAGCTTATTACATATCAGCAGGAAAACTATATGTTTATAAACCATTTGTATTCGCATCAATCTTTGGAGAAGAAGAATACTTTAAAGATGAACATTTTGTTTTCTTAATAACTGAAAAACCTATTGAATTAAAATAAAAGTACAAAGAAACAATCTTTGTCTTTTTTTACCAATTGTATTATAATAAGAACGAAGAGGTGACCAATATGAAAATATTAATAGAACCATCAACAAAAAATAATTTATATCAAGATATAACAACAGGAATTATACTTTCATTAGATAAATATGCTGTTCAAAGTAATGTGTATTTTAGTCTAGAAGAAATAAAAAAAATTAGAAAGGATAATCCTAATCTAGAAATATTTATTAATATTAACAAGAACTTATTAAATGATGATATTGATCCAATATCCGAAATATTAAAAGAATTAGATAAATTAAATCTTCAAGGGATATTCTTCTATGATTTAGCAATTCCAAAACTAAAGAAAGAATTAAACTTACAAACAGACTTAGTATGGAATCAAACACACATGGTAAATAATTATAAAACATGTAATTATTATCATTCAAAAGGTGTTAAATATGCACTTCTTGGAAAAGAAATAACTCTAGAAGAAATACTTGAAATAAATAAACTTTCTACAATAACATCAATGGTAGAAGTAGTAGGATTACCAAGTGTAGCCTTCTCAAAAAGAAAGTTAATTACTAATTTCTTTAAGGACTTAAATAAACCATCAAAAGAAAAATTAACAGTAACAGAAAAAGTATCAAATGCGGAATATGAATTACAAGAAGATATGAATGGTACAAGTTTCTTCTTAAAAGAATTAGTAAATGGAACATCTATTATAAAAGAATTATTTGATAATAACATTGAATATATTGTATTAAGAAAATATGGAATAGAAAATATCTTTGAAGAATTGCTTCAAGATACAAAAGAATATATAGAAGGTAGTTGTCAAAATAATGATTATGTTGAAAAATATAAATCATTAGGAGATAATACAAATTTCTTCTTTAAAAAGACAATCTATATGGTGAAGAAAAATGGATAGAATAGAATTATTATCTCCAGCAGGAGACTTAGAAAGATTAAAAGTAACTTTAACATATGGAGCAGATGCCGTTTATATTGGAGGACAAAAATATTCTCTTCGTGCAAATGCTACAAACTTTTCAATTGAAGAAATTAAAGAAGGATGTGACTTTGCTCACAAACTAAATAAAAAAGTATATTTAACACTAAATATTGTTTTTCATAATGAAGATATGGATGGAGTAGAAGAGTATATCAAAGAAGTAGTAGATGCTGGAATTGATGCTTTCATTGTAAGTGATCCATTTATTATTTCACATATAAAAACAAATTATCCTGGGGTAGAAGTACACTTATCAACACAAAACTCAACAAGCAACTATAAAAGTGTAGAGTACTTTAAAGATGAAGGAATTGATAGAGTAGTACTTGCTAGAGAATTATCAAAAAATGAAATAAAAGAAATAATTGATAAAACTGGAGTAGATATAGAAGTATTTATTCATGGAGCAATGTGTACATGTTTCTCTGGAAGATGTGCGTTATCTAACTATGTTACAAATAGAGATGCCAATCGTGGAGGCTGTGCTCAAGTATGTCGTTTTGCTTTTGAAGCTGATGAAGAAAAGAAATTTACTATGGCAACAAAAGATATAAATATGGCTCGTCATATTGGAGAAATGATTGATATTGGAATAACAAGTCTAAAAGTAGAAGGAAGAATGCGTTCCCTATACTATCTTGCGACAGTAATTGGTACATATAGAGAAATAATTGATTCATATTATGACAATACTCTAACAGAAGAAAAATTAGAACTACTAGAATACCGTCTAAGTAGAGTTGCTAATAGAGAAGTTTCAACTCATTACTTCAATAAAGAAGCAGATGAAACAGATCAATACTATACTGGTAGACAAGAAATATCAAATCAAGATTACTTAGGACTAATCACAGGATATGATCATGAAAATAAAAGCATTATTTTAGTAGAAAGAAATTACTTCAAGCCAACTGATGAAATAGAAATATTCACTCCATCAATGGAAGTATATGAATATACAGTTGATGAAATATTTGATGAAGATATGAATAAATTAGAAGTAGCACGTCATCCTGAACAAATATTAAAATTAAAATTTGATAAAGAATTACCAGCATATTCAATGCTAAGACTTAAGAAAAAAGGTGAATAAATGAATTATATAGAAGAAGCTAAAAAGAATTTCTTATTAAAAGAATCAACCCTAAGTGAATATGCAACTAAGAGTACAGAATCAATTAGAATGAATGAGGAAACTTCTGATATGAGACCAGCTTTCTTTAGAGATATTGATAGAATAATTCATTCATTAAGTTACACAAGATATACTGATAAAACACAAGTGTTCTCATTTAAAGATAATGATCACATATCAAAAAGAATGATTCATGTTCAACTAGTAAGTAAAATTGCAAGAACTATTGGTAGAGCACTTAATTTAAATGAAGATTTAATAGAAGCAATCGCTCTAGGTCATGATATTGGTCACACTCCAATAGGACATGAAGGAGAATATATACTAGACGAAATATCTCAAAGAGAGTTAAATGAAACTTTCGCGCATAACATTCAAAGCGTAAGACACTGCATGTATGTAGAAAAACAAGGAGAAGGATTAAATCTATCCATTCAAGTGCTAGATGGAATCATGTGTCATAATGGAGAAATTCTATCAAATAAATATGTACCTGAAAAAAAGACTAAAGAAGAATTTTTAAGAGAGTTTAATGATTCATACACTAATTATAAAGAAACCAAAACACACGCTCCAATGACTTTAGAGGGATGTGTCGTAAGAATAAGTGATATCATTGGCTATATTGGTAGAGATATAGAAGATGCTATTATCTTAGGAAAAATAAAAAGAGAAGAAGTACCAACTGAAATATCATCAGTTCTAGGTACAACAAACAAAGATATTGTAAATACAATTATTCTAGATATAGTTGAAAATAGTATGAATAAACCATATATAAAAATGAGTGAAGGAGTATATAACGCCTTATTCAACTTAAAGAAATTCAACTATGAAAACATCTATAAAAAATCACTTACAAGTGAAGAAAAAGAATATTATAGAACTGGAATGAATAAACTATTTACTGAATATTTAGAAGCGATAAATAAAGAAGATAAAACTTCTCCAATATATACAATGTTTCTAAATAATCAGAATGAAAGATACTTAAAGGAAACACCTAATAAACGAAAAGTAATTGACTTCCTAGCTGGTATGACAGATGCTTTATTCGTCTCAGAACTAAAAAACTTGCAAAAATAATGAAAATATGTTATAATGTAGTCGCTTTCTAAAAAGGGGGAAGCGGCAAATTTTTTTTAGAAGGGAATGAAGAAAATGAAAGATTATTCATTAGATAAAGAACAATCAAAACATTATATTAAAGATTTTAGAACTGTAAAAACAGAAACAGGAGATGCATACGAAATCATCTTTGCCGACGGAACAGTATTTAAGAATGTACAAGCTAACGAAGCTAACTTACAAAAAATAGAAAAAATTCAAGAAGAACAAGCTAAAAAAGGTGTTGAAAATAAAGAAACATTTATTAGTAGAAGAACAAAAACTGGTGTTTTAACTGGTTTATCTGCAGTTGCTGCAGGTGTAGCTGGTTATGGTTTAACAACACTTGCATCTACTATGGGATTAGTAGATTCAACAGCACTTACATTTGCAATTGGAACAGGAGTTATTACTATTTTAGGTTCTATTCCTGCATTTTCAAAATTAGTACAAAATCATGGTAAAGTAAAAGAATTAGAAAAAATTGAATACCGTGATACTCATAAAGAGCAATTAGGTAATATTGGAGCATTTGCCAATTCACTAGTAGGAGTTCCTTCAAAAGTTGCAAGACTAATTGAAGAAGAACAAAATCCTTTCAGTATTTTAAATATTGATAGTTTTTCACAAGAAGATTTAGAAACAATTATTGACAATATGGAAAGAGAACAAAAAACTGGATTACAATACGTAAAAAGTCAAAACTCTAAGTAATCATATTGCACTAAGTTTAAAAATGTGATATACTATCGCAAGTTGAGTCTAGATTACGCTGAAAACGAATCGTATGATTCACAAAGTATAAAAAACATTTAATGAGGTGATAAACATGGGAAATAAAAATACAGTTTATTTAACAGAAAACGGATTAGAAGAATTAAAAAAAGAATTAGATAATCTAATCAATGTTCGTAGACCAGAAAACATACAAGCAATTAAAGAAGCAAGATCATTAGGAGACTTATCAGAAAATGCTGAATATGATGCAGCAAGAAATGAGCAAGCTCAAATCGAAGCAAGAATTCAACAATTAGAAAAAATGTTAGAAAATGTATCAATTATTTCAGAAGTATCAAAAGAAACAGTAGGAATTGGTAATACAGTTTCAATCAAATATGTTGACGACGATGAAGAAGAAGAATATAAAATCGTTGGTTCACAAGAAGCAGACCCATTTGAAAGCAAAATTTCAAATGAAAGTCCAATCGCAAAAGCTTTATTTGAACACAAAGTAGGAGACATCGTTACAGTTGAATCTCCAAATGGTTCATATGAAGTGGAAATTATTGAAATAAAATAAGGTAATCATCATGATTATCTTTTTTTTGTCTAAATTCCTATTTAGTTCTTTTTTTTTGTACTAATCTAAGGTATAATTATAAGAGAATAGAAAATAGGGAGAGTAGGATTATATGATCATTAGAAAGCCTTATGCTTTTTTGATTAAACACTTCAAAAAAGTTCATGTTGCCTTACTATTATTATGTTTCTATTTATATTACATTACTAATAAAGTAAATGCTTTCTTAAGAGAGTTTTCTGAATTAGGAACATATGATAGTTATAACGAACCAATAACTAAGTATTTATCCCTATTTACAATGTTAGCTATAATTGTATTAATTGCCGTAAGTGTTTCTTTGGTGTTCTTACTTAAAAAGAAAGAAAAACCATGGAAACTATACTTATTCCCTGCAATAGGTTATGCCGCAATGTTTATAGTTTATACATTGTTAATAGGATTTTTTGATACCTACACTGGAAACTTAGAAAAAGCTGTATTTAGAGCATACCTCGATATGATGGGTATAATTACATTCTTACAGTTTCCATCAATAATCGTATTCATAATACGTATCTTAGGTTTAGACTTAAATAAGTTTAATTTTAAATTTGATGAAGAATATCTTGATTTAGATGATGGAGATAAAGAAGAGTTAGAAATCAATATTAACGTAGATAAAGATAATATCAAAAGACAAATTAAAAGATTTCTTAGAAATGCCAATTACGTTTATCAGGAACATAAATTTGTATGTAACTGTATAATCTTAATCTTATTATTAATATTAGGTAAAAATGCCTATACATATGCCTTTGTAACAAATAAATCATATACAGTAGGACAAACATTTAGTGCCGATGGGTACACAATTCAATTAAACAAAAGTTATTTTACGGATAAAGATTTCAATGGAAAAGTAATTTCCAAAGAATCAAATTTTATTATCGTTGATGTCACAATTACAAACAATGCTGAAAAACGTGACGTAGATTTAGCAAAATTCCATATTATGAATGGAACTAAAGACTACACTTATACTGCTAAAACTTATGGAACTGAATTTCAAGATTTAGGAGATACTTACAAATCAAAAGAATTAAGAAGAGATGAATCATTAAATATGATTTTAGTCTTCAAAGTAAGTAAGGAACTAAAAGAAAATCGTTTCGTCTTATATTATCAAGAACTTAATGGTGGAAATATCCACTTACGTAAAATAAAATTAAAACTAAATAATATATCAGAAATAAAAAAAGAAAACACTTTATTAATCGGTGAAGAATTTAAATTTAAAGTACGCGACCAAAAAGAAACTATTGTATTTGAAGAATATCAAATATTAAATAAATTTGACTACACTTATCGTATTTGTAATACATCATCATGCAATAATTTATATGGAACATACACTGCTCCACAAAATTATAAAGTACTAAAAATATCCTTCGCTTCAGACACTTATGAGGGCAAAGACATGATTGACTTTTCAAGCAAATATGGTAAAATTAATTACATAGATAATAATAAGAGTAAGAGTGTAGAAATTAAGAGTCCAATACAAAAAACTTACTACGGTAAATACTTATATATCAAGGTTCCAGCTGCGATTGAAACATCGCAAAGTATCGAACTAGAATATACAATCCGTGATAAGAATTATGTATATAAACTAAGATAGGAGGGGTGCTATGAACGAGAATAATACAGAAGAAAAAGTAGTAGAAGAACAAAAAGCAGCCAATCCTATTAACAAAGTTAAGGAAGACATTAAGGAGGTTTTGAACCAACCGGAGCAAGCCCCTAGTATTCAAATAGACAGTTTCATAAGACTAAGTTTAATCTTAGTCTTAAGTGCGTTATTAATATTTATTGTTTGGCAATTTATGATTAAGCCAACAATAGACTTTAAAAACAATGAAAAAATGGTTGAAGATGCTGCGAGACGTTACTATGAATTTAATTATAGCCAACTTCCAACAGGTGAAAGAGTTGCAACTCTTTCAATTCAACAACTATATGACAAAGCTTTCTTAACAGAAGATTTATATATACCAAATAGTACAAAACCATGTGACTCACAAAATAGTTGGGTAAAAGTACGAAAAGAGAATGGTGAATATAAATATTACACTTACTTAAAATGTGGTATTCAAGAATCAAATATTGACCATGAAGGACCAGTAATCGAAATTAACGGTGACAAGGAAATGGCAATTGGTCTTGGAGAAGAATACAAAGAACCAGGAGTAAAAAGTGTTGTAGATGATAAAGATGGAAAACTTGATGTTAAAGATGTAGTAATCAAATCAAGTGCTCTAAACACAAATGAAATTGGTGAATATGAAGTCCAATATATTGCTACTGATAATTTGAGTAACAAAACAGTAGTAAAAAGAAAAGTAAAAGTAATTGCAAAATTAAAAAGCATAGTTGCAAAAGAAACAAACAAAGAAAACTACTATAAAGGAAAAGATCCTAATAACTATGTATATTTCTCTGGTATGTTATGGAGAATAGTTGATAGTGATGGTAAAAATGTAAGATTAGTTGCTTTTGAAGATATAGCTAATGTAAACTATGCAGGATTAAATAAATGGCTAAGTTATTTCTACAATCATTTATCAGATGGAGCAAAGAAATTAATAGTAAAAAATCAATACTGTAATGAATTATTAGAAAGTGTTAATGAAAAGATTGATGAATGTAATTCATATACAAAGAAACTAAATAGTTATGTATTATCAGTTGCCGATGTAAATAAAGCAAATACTGAAGAAGGTAATTACTTAATTACAGAGACAATCTCATGGTTGTCAAATGAAAAAAGTGATGAAGAAGCCTACACAGTTGACGTATTTACTTATGCAGATAGCAAGAGTTATTTAGAAGATAAAAAAACATATAACTATGGAGTAAGACCAGTAATAACAATAAAAGGTGATTCACTAATCAAAAGTGGACTTGGTACATACAAGAGTCCATATAACTTAGGTGAAACTCCTCCAGGTAAAGTTGATGATAAGATAAACACAAGAACATCAGGAGAATTCATTAAACATGCTGGAATGTTATGGAGAATAGTTGAAGTAAATGAAGATGGTACAACTAAGATAATTTCTATGGATAGTATAAAAGCTAAAGATAATGTAAAAGTTAAAACATCATATCAATCAAAATCTAAAATATACAATCCGACAGAAAAAGGAAACATTGGATACTTTATAAAAAATAAAGTAAGTGAATATGTGGATACAAGTTACTTTGTAAATAAAAACGTAGAAGTACCAATATATGATGGAGAAATCCAATATGGCAAAGAAACCACTACAAAAAAATATAAAGTAAAGCTTTCAGCTCCAAACATATATGAAATGTTTAGTGCTTATACAAATACATTTGGAAATATGAAAGCCCACTGGTTAATAAATTCTTCCAAGCAAGATGTAACAAAGTCAGCTATGACAGATATAGGAGTAATTATTACAATAGTTGGAGACTACGATGAATTTGGAATTAGAGTAGTTGCAAATTTACAAGAAAATATAATGATTACAAAAGGAAAAGGAACTTTTGATAATCCTTATAATATAACAAAATAGGAAGGTGAGAAAATGGCAAAAAAGAAACTGACAAAAAAGCAAAAAAGACAACTTGCAAGGTTAGTTCTAGCATGTCTAGCATTTATCTTAGTAATATCGATTCCTGTAGGATTGATAGTATTCTTTACTAATAATGCTGACGGAGCAACATTTAAAACAGTTGACCGTGTAAAGCATATTAAAAAAGAAAAGAAAAAAGAAAAAGATGCTAAGGGATATGCAACAATTGGTTGGCTGAGAGTTCAAGGTACAAATATTGATGCACCAATTATTAAATACGATTCCATGGAAGGTATGGAAGAAGTAAATAAAGATGATTTTCTATGGAATGAATATCCAGTAGAAAAAATTCAAAAAAGAGTAAATATTCAAGGACACAATATATTAAATCTTTCTGCTAAACCAGAGATAGGACTTGACTATTTTACAAGATTTGAAAATTTAATGTCATTTGTATATATAGATTTTGCTAAAGAAAATCAATATATTCAATATACAGTAGATGGAAAAAATTACCTATATCAAATATTTGCGGTATATTTCGATGAAATATATAACTTAGATTTATATAATCCAGATGAATATAGTGACGAAGAAGTAGAAGCATTTATTCAAAGAAGTTTAGATAAAAGCTTATATAAATATGATGTAGAAGTTAATAAAGATGAAAAAGTAATAAGTTTAATTACATGTACAAGAATGTACGGTAATGATAAAAAACAATTCTTAGTTGTAGGAAAAATGATTGATAGCAATTCAAAAACTACAAACTATAAAGTTGAAGAAAATTCTAACTATAAAGAAGTAAAGAATTTGATGAAAGGAGTAGATGAAAATGTTGAAATGTAAAAACATTGCTAAAATTACAACAGCACTTGCTATCGCTGGATTAGTAACATTTGGATATGATGTTTTAGCAGAAACTCAAGAAGAAAAATTACAAAAATATGAAAATAAATGTGATATTTCTACTATTTCATCAAAATATGACTTAGAGTTAAGAAAGGTAGAAGCGTCAGGAAATCAATATATTATTGATGTAAATGGTGAAGATGCCGGTGATGCTGAATTTAAAGTAACAGATATAAAGTCAGGTAGATTAGTAGGAGATATAAATAGTTTAGGTATAATAAAAAAAGGACAACCTTTATATTTAAATATAGAACCTACTAGTGGAGTAGCAAAAGTAGAAGTTACAATGAAAACATCAGATATTGCAGCTGGATGTTTAGGATTAGATGATGAAGAATATGCTAAAAGTAAAAATATAGAATATAGCGTATTCTTAGTTGAATTAGAATATAAATCAATGTCAGCAGGTACAGGAAATATTTATCAAGGAGATCAAACAATCGATAATCCTCATATAGGTCCTGGAAAAATCTGTACAAACTTTATTTCAGGAGTATATGATGCAAATCAATTCAATGGTACTACAGTAATTAAAAAAGATGATTTTGAAAAATACAATTACGCAGCAGTATCTCAAGAAGGAAAACAATATTATAGTGAATTAATTCCATATTGTTTTAATGCTAGAATCAATAAAAACCATGTATATGATGACAAAAAATTAGCAAATATGATTGGAGATGCTATTTCAATTTGGAAACAATACTCTACACCAGTATCTGGTGGAACAGTAAGTTTCAATGAAACATTCAATGCTATTAAAAATGCCGCTATTGCAGCAGGAAAAACAACAGGAACAATAAGTAGTCCAGTTGCTAATGGAACAGCATTAAATTATGAAAATAAATGTTCAACAACACAAACTGATAGAGCCTCACAAAATTATTATTCAGCACAAATAGTTGATTCACAAACAGTACAATATACTTACAACTATGCTCCTGGAGATGTAGAAAAAGTAAATAAAACAGTTTGTGATAGAATTTGTGAAGAAGCAGTAAAAGTGGAATATGGTCCACCAGTTGCTTCAAAAGCAGGACTATGTTTTGAATATACAGTTAAAGTAGAAAGTTATGTAAAATGTAGTGCTGATATAAAACCAAATTCAAAACCAGAAACATACGATGGTAATTATGCATGGCCAGAAGGTGCATGTAAATCACAAGAAGGAAAAATGAGAAGCCACGTTAGAGCGGGTCCAACAGAAGAATTTGATAGATGTATCAAAAAATGTGATGGTGGAAAATACACACAAAAATGTAGTTTAAAATGTTATAAACAAGCATATGGAAATAAAACTAATTTAAAAATTAGTTATGCTAATACACGTAACAATGGAGTTACAAAAATTAATTATTCATTAAGCGAATGTTTAAGAGACAATCCAGATGGATGTTATGTAAGATCAGGATCAGATATTAATTGGGAAGAAGATCCTTCAACATACGACCGTTACTCTTCAGATTCATTAGCTCGTTACTATTCAGAACCAGGAACAGAAGGAACATCTTTAAGAGTTGGAAATACTAACTACATTGCTGATGAAAACGGATTCAAGAGAGCAATCTATAATAACGGAAGCTTATGTGATGATATTTGTTGGTGGATTGGAAGTTCCGTTCCAAGAGGAACATACTTAAATCCAGGTTCAGGAATTGCTGATGATGCTAAAAATATTGAATTATATAATAGTGCCGTAAGTGCATGTAAAGCAGCAGCAACATGTTCAAAGAAAACAGCAACATTCACAATAGCAGTTAAATATGATACAAAAGACGGAGATGAACCATACACAGTTCATAAAGTATATTATCCATATACTTCAAACTCACAACACAAATCAAATCCAACAGAAGGTGGAAATGAATACAATTCAATAGCAAAAGATACATTCACTAATGGAATTGGATTTAAGAATGATTCAAGTACAATTATTGACTTTGATGGATGTTATGCAAGTACAGATAACAATAGATGGTATTTAACAGAATGGGGATTCCCAGGAACTTACATTAATAACAAGACTGGAGAAATTTCATTCGCAACACCTGATGATTTATCAGGATGGTATTTAGAAAATAAAAAATTCTGTATTCCACTAAATGCAAAAACAGTAAATGCAGACTGGTGGACATGGAAAGTAATAAACAACGGTGTTGGAACTGCACCAGCAGTTACAGCAAAATCAGGAACATCTGATGGATACAACATTGAAGCAATCGCTAAGAACTTTGGTTACTTCGGATGGAACATAACAACAAAATGTTTCTATGCAATTAATAATAATCCTGGAAACGGTGGAGCAGGAGGACCAACTCCAGATGCAAAAGAAACTGCAGGATATATTATAAGAGCAGTAGATAGAGCTAACTTATTCCCTAACAGTGGAATGAATGTTACTGAAGCTCAACGTAGAAATGTCGGATTTAACTGGACATCAAAAGCAACAATCTTAAGTCAAAAGAATAATGAATATAAGATTAATCCAGAAGAATTAAAAGAAACAATCGAAGCAAATGCAGATACAATCTATGCAGAAGAACCAGATTATGAATTTACATTAACACCTTCAGATTTAACATCATTAAGAAGATATAATAAAAAATATAATTACACAGAATGGTTAGGAGATTCATCAGTAATCAACGGAGTAATATCATATCAAAGTAACATCTTCAGAATTGTTGGAGAAGAACCTAATATCTTAAATGGAGATGCAATTAAGAAAATTGGTACTCCTGGTGTAAATAACGAATAGGAGGTAGAATTTAATATATGAACAAGGGTATGTTAACAGTAGGAGTAATTATGTTAGCAATCATGGCATTATTACTAATCAACGTTATTACAAACTATTCAACAGGTGGAGAATTAGACTACTACTTAGTTAAAGAAACAGTTGAAGCCGCTATGGAAGATTCAGTAGACATGGAATTCTATCGACTTAACTCATTATATAGAATCGACAAGGAGAAGTTCATTGAGAGCTTCCTTCGTCGATTTGCTGATAGTGTAGATAACACAAGAACTTATAATATTAGTTTTTATGATATTAATGAAGTTCCACCTAAAGTAAGTGTTAAAATTGACTCATTAACAGCCTTAAGCTTCTCAGGATCAGCTGCAAATATTTCAACTAGTGTTGATTCAATCTTAGAAACAACATACACAGAAGATGTATTTACAGAAAAATCATTAGGAGACTTAAATGATGATATGGGTAAAGCTTTAGAAGAACGTAGTAACAATTTAATCAAAAATAAAACAGAATTAACAGATTAAAACGAAAGGGGATAAAAATGGGAAACATAACACAAGCAATTGGACGATTATTTTCAAATAAGAATACAGTAACAATCGTTGGTGTAGTCTTAGCATTCGTAGTATTATACATTGGATATAATATGAGAATTCAATCAGAATTAAGTCCAATAACAGTTCCATATGCTAAAGTACAAATTAATCCAGGTACACAAATTACCTCAGATATGATTGGAACAAGACAAGTAACTGAATCAATGTTATCTGAAAAGGTAATTAGAAACCAATTAGATATTGTAGATAAGTATTCAGCTGCTGATACAGTTATTCCTGAAGGAAGTTTCTTCTTCAATAGAACAGTAGTATCAAAAGAACAATTACCTGCAAATATTATCTTAGAATATCCAAAAGGATACGTACTTTATAATATGTCAGTTACAACAGCTACAACATACGGTAACTCAATTTACCCAGGAAACTACATTGATATTTATCTAAAAGCAGTTAACAAACTTGCAGAAGGTGAAACAATGACTGCTGATGCAGATAAGATTATGTTAGGTAAATTAATGGCTAACGTTGAAGTTTTAGCAGTAAAAGATTCAAATGGTAAACCCGTATTTGCAAACTTAGATGAACAAAGAGTTCCATCAATGATTGTATTTGCAGTACCAGAAGAATATTACATATTATTAAAAAAAGCAGAATATTTAAGAACATATGATTCAACACTAATTCCAGTACCAACAAATGAAGGATTAAAAGATACTCCAGGTGACTTAGAAATTAGTAGTGAACAATTAAAAGACTGGATCAACAAAGTTACTGTTTGGTCTGAAACATAGAAAGAATAAAAGAATAAGTAAAGGGATGTGAGTTAAATGAATGAAAATATATTTGACAAATTAGACTTTGGACCACTTAAACCATTATTGGATAATGATGACATTACCGATATATCATATGACAACAACGGACAGATATGGATTCGTTCTTTAACTCAAGGATCCATGAGAGTAGAAGTAGCAGGAGCAACTCCAGAATTTATTGAAAAGCTAGCTTTCCAATGTTCAAACGTAATGGGAACAACATTTAATAATGCTAAGCCTTTCTTAGATGCGGAGTCTGCTGAACTACGTATGAACTTCGTACATCAATCTATAGCAACTAACGGTATAGCATTAGTTATCCGTAAAACTCCAGCTAAGATTCGTCTTGAAAAAGAGAAGTTGATGAAAGAAGATTACTTCACTCAAGATATACATGACTTCCTAATTAAATGTGTAGAAGGTCACTGTAATATTATGGTTGCTGGAGAAACTGGTTCAGGTAAAACTGAGTTTGTTAAGTATCTAGCAAGCCATACAAAAGTTAATGAAAAAATTATTACAATTGAAGATACATTAGAATTACACTTAGACAAAATCTTCCCACAAAGAGATATTGTTGCAATGAAGACAAATAACGTAGCTAGTTATTCAGACGTATTAGTTACATGTATGCGTCAGAATCCAAAGTGGATTCTACTATCCGAAGTTCGTAGTGCCGAAGCTGTTTCAGCAGTACGTAACTCAATATCATCTGGACACAACATCTTGTCTACAATCCATGCCGACAAAGCATCAGCAATTCCTTATCGTCTTTATTCGTTAATGGAAACAGACCTAGATGTTAATCAATTCTTATCAACAATTTATCGCTATATTCAACTAGGAGTACATATTAAAGCATACTATAGCAAACAATATGGAAAATTCCATCGTGAATTAGATGAAGTAACAGAATTCTATGTTGATGAAAATCAAAAACCAATTTCCAGAACAATTTATCAAAAAATATACGGAAGAAATCCTGTTATGCGTAAACCAAGTGATCACTTATGCGAATATCTAGAAAATCAAAATATAGATGTTTCAAGTATCGTTGCTAATTTACCAGAGGATTTCCCAATTAAATCTCAAGAAGATTTTAACTTGGAAGAATCAAATGAAGAGGTTACAGAACCAGTAACAGAAGCAGTACAAACTAAAGAAGAAGTTACAGAACCTACAACTGAAATGGTAACTGAAGC
>JAEDES010000037.1 GCA_016293205.1 Bacilli bacterium | reverse complement strand
AAAAAACTTCTAGAATAATGTAAGGACGAAATTATATTCCGCGGTTCCACCTTACTTATTCTAGAAGAATCAACTCTGTTTTATACTGCTCTAGGCTTTCCACACCCGTCATCGCACTTATCACTTATTTCCATTAATATACTTAATTTTTTTATTTATGTCAAGACTATTCCACACTTGATTTTTCTGAATGAGGAGTAACAATCTTATTTAATCTAGATAATTTTTTTATTTTAGGCATTTCTTTTACTCTAAATCTATCTATCTCATCACTATGTCTTAAATAAGTTGTAAAAGCTTCTAAATAATTACCTAACATCTCTTCATCTAATTCTAATGGTTCTAAACTCTTTAATCTTTTTCTATTAATTCTATTTATTTTTTCCATATCATGTTCAGATATCTTTTCTTCATAAGAATATTCTTCATCAAGACTCTTTGCAACAATTCTTCCTTTTTGAGTTTTAAACTCAATTAAACTATCAAATGGTAATAAAAATGAAGGACAACTTGGATCAAATAAAACAGACTTTTTATTATGTTCAAGACCTGTAATTAAATGATTGGCATATTCTCCACTTTTCTCATTAACTTTACATCTATGAACAGAAACATCACATGCTACTCCACCCATCTCATTAATTACATCAGTCACTAAACTTGCAATATGCCTACAACAAAATGTCCCAGTAGTAACACGAGATCCCATCATATCAGTAAAATGATCATATAGATCTTTTTTAAATGAAGCAAATTCAACTTTCTCATCAGATAATACTCCACTATCAACCATCATTTTACATAAAAAAGATCCTGTTAAATCTGGTGATGCCCCTATATTCTTTAAGAATTCTGCAATATCTTTAACATATTCTAAATATAGTTTCTTTTCCTCTTTAAATTCTTCTTTTTTCATAACATCATGAAATATTTTCCATCTTTTATATCTATTAGGAAACCTCATAAATGCTCCAATTGAAGTACCTAACCCCATCGACATGATACTTCCATTAATAGGTTCATATCCATTAAGAATAATACAAGGAATTTGACTTGCAATACCACATAATCCAATACCACCTGTTATTGCAACTTCATAAAAATCTTTTTCAAAAGAATACATCAAACCCCTCCTATCTTTTTCTTAACTCAACAACCTTTTCAATAACTTCAATTATGTAATAAATAACATGTAACATTATAATTACAAATATCACTTTTTCTTCCATAACCTCATCCCCTTAATTGCGCTATATTATACCACAAAACACAAAAAAAGACAAGTTAATCCTTGTCTTCATATAACGCTTCTTTACTATTTATCATATCATAATAATCATCACCAATAATATAATCATTATAATAATTAGATTTCTTCAACAATTCAATATTTAAGTATTCCGCGCCAACCTCTTCTATTAAAGTTTTTTTACTAGAATACAAATTAACGCCTAATCCTAACTTATCTCCATCTATTTTTGCACCTAAAGCCGCAATAGTAGTCGGATACATATCAAAATGAGTTGCTACTCTATTTTTATTATTCTCTGTAGACAAAGCTGAATTAATTAATACATTATAAATATATCTATTAGAATCATTTTTATACAAACCATCTTGTACAACTAAATGATCTCCAACAATAACAATTGTAGTATTTTTATAAAAGCTTTGTTGCTGTACCCACTCTATAAATTTACCTATCTTATAATCAGCACAATAGAATGAATTAGCATAAACATTTGAGAATTTATTTTGACATTCTTTATCCATATAACCATCAGTAAAATGAGTGTCTGCAGTTAACATAGTAAAGTTGAATGGTTCATCATTTTTAGAAATTTCTAATAATTTCTCTTTAGCATAATCATATAATTTTAAATCTTCATATCCCCACCATACTTTATAATCACTAGAAATCTTTTCTTGTTCAATAGCCCAATAATAATCATAAATCTCATAATTACCATGTTGTTGAAAATATTGTTTTCTTCCACCATAATTAGCATCAGAACCAAGCATAAAATAATTTTTATAACCATTATCTCTTAATAAATCACCTATTGAATAAGCACCACTTAACGAACTCTTATTAGATTTATAAGTATTCCAATCAACAGGTGTTTTTAATGGAATACCAGATGTATGTGATACTAATCCAGCAATTGTATAACTTGTATTACTAACTTGTGTTAACCCACCTATCTTATCACTACTACTAAAATTAGTATATTTTAGAGCCAGTTTCTCTAAATAGGGTGAATAGCTTTCATCAACTAACCCACCATTTTTTCTAGAAACATTTGATGACTCTAAAGATTCAACTACTAAAAATATAAGATTTCTTTTCTTTTTAGGAAATTCAATTTCAACCTTACTACTATCCACATAATAATCCTCAAAAATAGTAGAAACATTATTCATATTTTTAATATAATCATCTAACTCAACTAATTTAATTGATCCAAATAAAGAACCAAAAACAAAAATTAAATAAAAGAAAACTCTTCTAACTTTAGTTATTTTAAACAAATCAAATGAAAATTCCAACTTCTTAAAAGTAAATTTTAATATTACTGATAATTTTATATATTCCCACAATTTTTTCATTAGTTTAAAAACTAATATTGTGACAATAATTCCTACTAAAACAAATAAAGCACCATACCAAACAATATCATAATTCGCACCTGCTGGATTAGTTAAAGTAAAAATTAATTGTTCAAAAGATACATCATTAAATTCATAATTAATAAATATTGCAAACCACACTAATAATAAAATTAAAAAGTTTATTATATTAAAAATAATATTTTTAATTTTCTTATTTTTTTCTACCATTAACAACCTCTATAGAAAAAGAAAAATATTTATTAATTACATATATAACTAATGCAACAACTACACTAAACACCATAGTCATTAACATATATTTAACCCCAAATAAAAAATAACATTCCATATTAGTCATAAGATTTGTACCTTCATTAACAGAATTTCTTAATATTAAAATTATCATAGACATTATATTTGAAAGTAAAGTAAATAAAAAATAATTAATTACGATACTAACAATATTCTTTTCTTTAGTTAAATAAGAATATAAAGAAAGTCCCAAAATACATGGCAAGAAAAAAGCTATGTAAAAATTCATATAATCACCTCATAATAAAATTCTATCATAATAAAGTAATTAATATCAAATATTCACATAACTTTCACAATTTATTTCTGCTCTAATTGATTTATTTTTTTAATAAAATCTTTACTTTTTAAATAAAGACCTGTATATCTTTCATAATAATCATCTAAAAAAGAATTAATTTCTCTACTAACTTCACTACTAACATCAAGTTTTGAAATATTACTAACTTCTACATAATAATAAAGTCTAATCATTTTAATAGTCTTATCACTAACTAATCCTTCATTAGTAAAACAACTTCTACAAACATATCCTCCTTTATGTGATGATAATGTAACTATATCTTTATCAGTACCACATAAACTACAACAATCTATACTAGGTCTAACTCCTAAGTAATCTAACATTTTAATTTCAAATATATTTGTAAGTACTAAAGGATTGAATCCCTCTTCTATTTTTAATAAAACATCTTTTACTAAAGAAAAGAAATCTTCATCACTTTGTCTAACTACTTGTAATGATAAATCTAATATAAATGATGCATAACTTATTCTTTCTAAATCCATCATTGTCTTAGAAAAAGAATTAATTAAATCAACTCCAATTAAAGTAGATAAACCATTTTCTTTATAGTAAACATGAAATGTTCCATATACTAATTTTCTACTAACACCTCTAAGTTTGCTTTTAAGATTTCTACATCCTTTAGACATAATACCTATTAGTCCATACTCACTAGTTAAAACATTAAGTATTTTACTAGACTCACTATAATTAGTTTCACTAAGTACTATACCTTCAAAACTTTCTATCTTCACCTAAATCACTTCTTTTTTATTTGTTTTAATAAATTATAATATTTAATATCTCCAGTCTTAATAAATAACTTCCATAATATATCATAATTCATAAAATCACCTCTATTAATATAGTGGTGATTTCTTTTTAAAATTATTCATCTTCTTCTTTTAATCCAAGTTCTAAGAAATATTTTTCTTCATCTCTCCAGTTTTTTAAAGTCTTAACATAAGTCTCTAAGAAAACTTTTTTACCAAGAAATTCTTCCATATCATGTCTTGCTCTAGTACCAATTTCTTTAAGCATAGAGCCACCCTTACCAATAATAATCTTCTTAATATTATCTCTATCAACTACTACTAGTACTTGAATATGAACTACTTCTTCATCTTCTTCATAATTTTCAACATAACACGTTACAGTATGAGGAATTTCTTCTCTAGTTAATTCTAAAATCTTCTCTCTAACAAATTCTGCCATAATAAATCTAGTTGTAACATTAGTTAAATCTTCTTCAGAAAATATCGCTTCTCCATCATCTAATCTTTTCTTAATACAATTAATTAGTAAATCAACATTATCATGTTTCATTGCAGATATTGGAATAATTTCTTCAAAATCATGTAAATCTTTTAATTTAGAAATATCACTTAATAATCTTTCTTTATTTTTAACTTGATCAATCTTATTTAATAATAAGAATATTGGAATACCCTTATCTTTAATTCTATCTAAAATGAATTGATCTCCTTTTCCAAAACCTTTAGATATATCTACTAAGAATAATATTACATCAACACCTTCAGTATTATTATAAGCTTTCTTATTCATTAGATTTCCTAATTTATGTGTAGGTTTATGTATACCAGGAGTATCAACAAATACTATTTGTGAATCTTTATCATTATAAATACCTTGAATAACATTTCTAGTAGTACCACTAACATTAGAAGTAATCGCTAACTTCATCCCTAAAATACTATTAAGTAATGTACTCTTCCCAACATTAGGTCTACCAACTAAACTAACAAAACCACACTTCATTATACTAAATCTTCCTCTCCAAATGGATATGGACATAATTCTTCAACTGTATGTTCTACAAAATCTCCATTTTTATTAAAACATCTAACAATACAATCTTTATTGCAATATTCTGATATCATTTGGCGACATACAAAGCATGGCATTCCAATTGTATTAGTTGATGAAGTCATTACATTAATTTCAACTATCTCACCCTTTTTAACACCACAAGTAATAGCATTAAAAATAGCATTTCTTTCAGCACAAGTACCTGCTCTAGTAGAAGCATCTTCTACATTAACTCCGGCAAAATAATATCCATCATTAGTTTTTAAAACACAAGAAACAGGATAATTAGATATAGGTACATAAGCATGTTTATGTAATTCTAATAATTTTTCTTTCATCGTATCACATTCTCCAATCCACCAATAAAATCAATTAATTTCGGTATAAATATAACCAACCCCGTAACAGCAGCAATAAGTGCCATCATTAATACTCCAGCACTTGCTGTATCTTTAGCAGCTTTCGCAAGAGGATGAATATCAGGAGATGCTAAGTCTACAACATATTCAATAGCTGTATTAAAAAACTCTGCCATTAACATAAATCCAATTAATACTAAACATACTAACCATTCAATATAATTAATCTTAAAAATAAATCCCGCTATAATAACAAGTATTGCTACAAAAGTATGAATCTTAATATTTTGTTCTTTCTTATAAGTAGCGCAAATACCTTCATATGCAGCTTTAAAACTTCTACCTAATCTCTTCGCATCAAATGCATTATTATATTCAATCTTTCTTTTCTTAAATCCTAGAAATCCCATACTCCTCAAGTACCTCCTCTTGTTTTTTAAACATTACTTTTTCATCTTCCTCAGTCATATGATCATACCCTAATAAATGATAAAAACCATGTACTGCTAAAAAAGATAATTCTCTAAGTAATGAATGTCCATACTCTAAAGCTTGACTACTAGCTTTATCAATAGAAATATAAATGTCCCCAAGTACTCTTTCATCATTTGGAAGAATAATACTATCTTCATCTTCTAACGCAAATGTAATAACATCTGTTTCTCTATCTATATTTCTATAATCTCTATTTAATTTATGTATATACTCATTATCAACAATAATTAAATTAAAACTAACATTATCTAAATTTTCTTTCTTTAAGGCACTATCAAGTACTTTTAATACTGTATCTAATTCAGAAATTTCTTTTTCAGTTTGATTAAATAATTCTACTTTATTCATATACTACTCCTATAATAAAACAATAACACACATCAATATAAAAATTGATACTATATTTAATACTAATTCACTCTTAAGTACTTCAGGTATCTTCTCCCATAACTTACATAACAAATAGTATGCAAGAAAACCTAAATAACCTCCAAGTAAATTTAACATAATATCATCTATATCAAATACTCTACCTATAACCATTTGTACCACTTCAATTGAAAAACTTGCAATTAAAGTAAGGATTATAGTTAAAGTAGGTTTATTATTTTTTAAATAAAAACTTATAAATAAACCATAAGGCATAAACATCAGCATATTCCCAATAACATTCTTAAAGAATAAGCGACTTCCCATATTATATCTAAAAATCTCTTTAAATGGAATAAAATTATTAGTAGACCAATTAACATTATCTTGAAAAGTAACTACTTGGAATAAACATAAAATATAAATAATAAACGATAAAGCAATAAGTTCTTTATATAAAACAAAATCTTCTTTCATTTTAATTAAATAAGCCACTCTAAAAGACACAATAATAACAACTGATATTAATATCATAGGCCAAGTATATTGAATTACACCATGTATTGTATTGGAAAGGCTTAACATCATATCACTCCTCGTTATTTATTTCTATATTTGTTATGTCTAAATAGTCCGTAATATCTTCTTCTACTTTAATAAATACTTCTACTATTATTTTACCCTTTTTTTCTTCCTTTTTCAAAACATTTTTACTAATCACTCTAATATTATCACCGACTCTATCTTTTAGCCTAGATATCGCAATAGAAAAATACTCTTCATCAAGACTAAAAAGACTATAAGTTTTATGAATAATAGATGTCTCTAAATAAGTAGAAAAAAATAATCCAATATCAAACAACTTACTATTAAAAATACCAATTCTTTTAACTTTATAATTATTATATTTATTAAAATTACTATTAAGAAAAATAAATTCTAATCGATTACTCTTCCTACCAGTAAACTTCTCCTCTACATATTCTTTAGGTACTTCTAAATTAACTTTATACCAAACTTCCCCAAGTACTTGTCCAACAGAACATCTCTTAGCCATAATTTTATCTTTATTATAGATAAAACCACTAATTAAAATATCTCCTTTTTTAACATAATCATATTTCTTTTTAACAACTTCTCCACTACTAGAAAAAATACTAGTAATCATCGCATCTTTCTTTGCAATAATATGTCTACAATTACATTCATCATCTAGAGAATTAATTTTTCTTTGTTCTACTTTAACTATATATTTACAACCAACTTCTTCTATTTCCATCCACTCTATGTCAGACTTCTCTAACTTAAGAATTTCTTCAATAATTTTTTCTTTTTTTGAATAACTAACTTTAAAAGAATATTTCTTAATACCAAACTTTTCTAAATCACTATAAACAAGTTCTCTAATTTTACTATTAGAATGTACTACCTCAATAGAAAAAACTATTCTACTAAGAAAAATATTTATACCAATACCTAAAATAATAAATAAAAAGATATATACATATCTAATAAAGAAAAATAAATATTTATAAATACCTAAATAAGAAACAATACTTATATCATAACTTGTTTTTATATCAATTAATTTTAAATAATTTTTTCTATCTAAATCAAACTCTATATATTTAGAGAATATACAAAGATTACTATATAAAATATTTTTACTAATAAGTTTATTAATAAAGTAATTAGAATTCTTCCCACTAACTTTAACTCTAATATATTTATTCATAATTAATATTAATATCCTTTATAATTCCAGTTATTAATACTTCATTATCTAGCATCTTATTAAGTACTAAATTAGATCCATTTACTTCTACAACAAATTCTCCTCTAATTACAATATTATTATTTTTTAAAGATAAAATTTCTTTGTAATTAAAAAGATGAATTCCATCTTTAAACACCGTAAATCTAAAACTATTATCTAATAAATAATTATGTATCTTTTTTAACATAATATCACCATTAAATTATATGTTTTAAATAAAAAAAAAGAAAAATTATTGTAATTTTTCTTTAATAATATTACTAACTTCTTTCATATCAGCTTTACCTTTTAATTGACTAGTAGCTTCTTTCATTACTTTACCCATATCTCTTTGCCCTTCAGGTTTAACTTCATCAAAGATTGCACTGATAATATCTTTTACTTCTTCAATTGATAATTGTTCTGGTAAATAGTTCATTAAGATATCTACTTCTCTTTGAGTAGCTTCGATTAAATCACTACGTCCACCTTTTTCAAATTCACTAATTGAGTCTTTTCTCATTTTAATTTGTTTATTAACTACATCAATTAATAATTCATCATTGATTTCTCTTTTACGGTCGATATGTTCTTGGTCCATAGCTGCTTTAACCATTCTTATAACAGTTAGTCTTTCTTTTTCTTTGTTTTTCATGGCTTCTATCATATCTTGTTTTAATTTTTCTACCATAATCTCATCTCCCTTGAACATATTATATATTATTTTCTTT
>JAEDES010000011.1 GCA_016293205.1 Bacilli bacterium | reverse complement strand
TGCACTATCTTCATGGGGTAATGCTAAAGTTACTGGTTATGTTCAATGGACAAAGACTACTAATTCTGCAGGACGTACAACAACAGTTTATTCTGTATGTTTAGAAGATACTGGTGATCATGGATTTAGTGGTAAATCTGAAGAAAAAGATGTTACTAGAACTAAGATTTTAACTTCTGGTGCTGATTGTACTAGTTCTGGTAAAGCTGCAACAGGTACAGTTTGTACTTTGAAATAGTTTTGATTTGACAAGACTTTATATTAGTCTTGTTTTTTTTGTTTGTTTTTATTGATATTTTTTTTGTGGTGGTGTATACTTATTTTATAATAAAGGAGAGAAGAAAAATGAAAAAATTAAATAATTTAGGATTCACATTAATTGAATTATTAGCAGTAATTACAATTATGGGTATCTTAATGATGGTTGCTATTCCATCTGTATCAAGAACAATTGAAAACTCAAGAAGGGATACATTTGCAGATAATGCATTAACTTATGTAAATACAGTTAGAAATGCAGTTATGGCTGATGAGTTAAGTTGTGGTTCAACAACAGTTTCTGCAACAGCAAATGGTACATATTATTTTGCAATTGATACAGAAAATCAACAAACAAAAGATATTATGGAAAAAGTTGCACTATCTTCATGGGGTAATGCTAAAGTTACTGGTTATGTTCAATGGACAAAGTCTGCTAATTCTGCAGGACGTACAACAACAACTTATTCTGTATGTTTAAAAGATACTGGTAATCATGGATTTAGTGGATATTCATCAGAAAAAGATGTTAGCAGAACTAAGATTTTAACTTCTGGTGCAACATGTTCTGCGCCATCTGGAACACCTGCACCTGTAGAATGTACTTTAAAATAATAAATTAAGACTTCTTTTGAAGTCTTTTTTTTGTTATACTTTTTATGGAGGTAGTTATATGTTAATTATAGGAAGTCATGTAGGATTTAGAAAAGATGATCAACTACTTGGTAGTTTAAAGGAAGCTTTAAGTTATGGGGCTAATACATTTATGTTTTATACTGGAGCACCACAAAATACAAAGAGATATCCAATTATAGATGGTCTTACTTTAGAAGCAATGAATTTAATGAAAGAGAATAATATTGATTATTCAAAAGTAATTGTTCATGCTCCTTATATTGTTAATTTAGCTAATGATAGTGATCCTGAAAAATTTATGTTTGCAGTTAATTTCTTAAGAGAAGAATTAGAAAGATGTAGTTTACTTGGAATTAAAAATGTTGTATTACATCCAGGAAGTCATGTAGGACTTGGGGTAGAACAAGGAATTACTAATATTGCAAAAGCTTTAAATATGGTACTTGATACTAGTGATGTTAGAGTATTACTTGAAACTATGGCTGGTAAGGGTAGCGAGGTTGGATCTAAATTAGAAGAAATTAAAGCTATAATAGATTTAGTAGAAGAAAAGGATAAAATTGGTGTATGCTTAGATACATGTCATTTAAGTGATGCTGGATATGATATAAGTAATTTTGATAAATTCTTAGATGAATTTGATAAGATTATTGGAATTGATAAAATATATTGTGTACATGTTAATGATAGTAAGAATGAAAATGGTGCACATAAAGATAGACATGAAAATTTTGGTTTAGGACATATTGGCTTTGATACATTAATTAATGTTATTTATAATGAAAGATTAGAAAATGTTCCTAAAATATTAGAAACACCATATGTAGATAAGGATTATCCTCCTTATAAAGTAGAAATTGAAATGATTAGAAATAAAACTATGTATGATGATTTATTAGAAAGAATTAAACAAGCTTAGGCTTGTTTTTTATATATACTTTTTATATTTATTATATAAATTTATTATCTCATTATATGTTTCTTTGTTTAATTGATTTTTTAATAATTCAAATGAAGATGTATCTTGTTCTAATAGAGAATTATAATTTTCTTTTATAAAATTATAAATTATATTTATTTCTTGATCTGTTAAATTATATTTATTATTTGTATAGTTTTTTATATCATTTTTTGTAAGTAAATGAATATTATTCTTTATATAATCTTTATAAATATTATCACCTCAAAAAAATATATGAAATAAAGTTTAAATTATGTGATAAACTATAAATGGAGGATTAAATATATGAAGAAACTTAATAAGAAAAGAAAAACTTTTAATTATGATATTATTACTAATAGAAGATTATTAGTACTTATTTTTGTTGTAGGATTTGTTTTCTTAATAATAGGTTTTAGATTATATAAAGTTATGATTATTGATAATAATAAGTATGATGATATACTAGGTGATCTTACTTATACTAAAGTACTTGGTTCTAGTGCTCCTAGAGGGAGAATTTTAGATCGTAATTATAATGTTATAGTTGATAATAAAGCGATTAATTCTATTGTATATAAGAAAGATAAAAATACTTCTACTGAGGAAATGATTAAGCTTGCTTATAAGGTGTCTCCTTATTTAGATTTAAGTTATTCTAATCTTACTAAGAGAGCGAAGAGAGAATTTTATTTTTATAAGTATCCTAAGAAGTGCGATAAGTTAGTTACTGAAAAAGAGAAAAATAAAGTACTTGAAAGAAAGATGACTTCTCGTGAATTAGAAGAGTTAAAAATAAATAGAATTAGTGATGAAGAGCTTGATAAGTTTACTGAGGAAGATCTTAAAACTGCATATTTATTTTATTTAATGAATAAGGGTTATGCATATGAAGAGAAAGTTATTAAGAGTGAAGCTAATGATAAAGAGTTTGCTTATATATCTGAAAATAATGCTAATTTAGGTGGTTTTAATACAAAAGTAGATTGGGAGAGGGTTTATCCTTATGGAGATACTTTAAGGAGTATTTTAGGTACTGTTTCAACTTCTACTCAAGGGATTCCTGCTGAACTTAAAGATGAGTATTTAAGTAAAGGTTATGTTTTAAATGATCGTGTTGGTTTAAGTTATTTAGAAAAACAATATGAGGAATATTTAAGAGGGGAAAAAGCTGAATATGAGATGGTTAACTCTCATGAATTAAAACTTGTTAAAGAAGGTAAACGTGGTAATGATATTGTATTAAGTATTGATATTAATTTACAAAGAGATATTGAAAATATTATTATGAATCAAATATGGTTGACTAAGAGTGAAGTGAATACTGAGTATTATGATCATTCTAGTGTTATTATTCAAGATCCTAGAACAGGAGAGATTCTTGCTATGGCTTCTAAGAGACTAGTTAATGGTAAGATGAAGGATAATGTTGTTAGCTTATTAACTAGTCCAGTTACTCCTGGATCGGTAGTTAAAGGTGCTTCAATGTTAGTTGGTTATAATACTGGTGCTATTAAAATAGGTGAGAGAATGCTTGATCAATGTATTAAGATTGCAGGGGCTAAAGAAAAATGTTCTTCTGTATTAACACTTGGTGTAATTGATGATATTACAGCTCTTGCTAAATCTAGTAACGTTTATCAATTTAAAGCAGCTATTAGAGTTAATGGACAAGAATACTTTTATGGTATGAGAATGAATTTTAATCAAAAAGCATTTGATACTTATAGAAATATGTATCGTTCTTTTGGATTAGGTGCGTCTACTGGAATAGACTTACCGGTTGAAAGTTTAGGTTATACTTCTAAAGATAAAAATGCTGGTAATTTATTAGATTTTGTTATGGGGCAATATGAAACATATACTCCTGTACAGCTTTCTCAATATATTTCAACTATTGCAAATGGTGGTTCTCGTTTACAAGTACATTTATTAAAAGAAGTAAGAGAAAGTAGTGAGACTAGCGAACTTGGAGAAGTTATTAGTACTTACGATAAAAAAGTAATGAATAGAATTAATACATCTAGTCAGTATTTGATGAGAGTACAAGAAGGATTTAAAGCAGTTATGCAAAGCTATGGTGGATATGGTAGAGGTTATATGGAACCTTGGATTGATTCTGCTGGTAAGACAGGGACTAGTCAAAGTTTTATAGATACTGATGGTAATGGTGTAATTGATACAGAAACAATTTCTAGTTTATATATAGGATATTTTCCAACTTATGCACCTAAAGTTAGTATTACAGTAGTATCTCCAAACTCATCTCATTTAAATGGAAGTTATAACTTTGCAAGTTTAGTTACAATGAGAATTACTAAAGAAGTTACTAATAAATATATTCAATATTATGGTGCTTGGTAGGAAATAGTTTAAAAATAAGCAAAAAAAGATATTATTTAGTAAAAAACTTTTGCATTTTTAGAAATATTTGGTATAATACCTATAGACGTAAGGAGGGATAGACAATGGCTAAAGTAGGAAATAGACAAATGAAAACTCTTGTATGTAGTGAATGTAAAGAAGAAAACTACAGAGATGAAAGAAATGTAAGAAATACAACAGAACGTCTTGAATTAAATAGATACTGTCCTAAATGTAGAAAACATACTGTACATAAGGAGAAAAAATAAAAAATAAGCTAAAACTTATTTTTTAATTTAATTTAAGGAGTGAAGAGAAATGATTAATACAAATGATTTAAAAAATGGTATTACAATAGAGTTTGATGGAAATATTTTTGTTGTTTTAAATACTGAACATGTTAAGCCTGGTAAAGGTGCTGCTATTGTAAAAGCTAAACTTAAAAATTTAAGAACTGGAGCTATCTTTGAACAAACTTTTAATGCGGGAATCAAAGTAGCAACTGCAAGAATTGAAAAACAATTAATGCAATATTTATATAATATGAATGATGTTTATTATTTCATGAACATGGATTCATATGAACAATTAGAATTAGCTAAATCTTCAGTAGGTGATGATGCTAACTTCTTAAAAGAAAATCTTGAAGTTTATATTACTTCATATGAAGGTGAAGTGTTAGGATTACAACTTCCTGATAAAGTTGAATTAGTAGTAACTCATACTGAACCAGCTGTTAAAGGAAATACAACTAATAACGCATTAAAAGATGCTGAAGTAGAAACTGGTATGAATGTAAGAGTTCCATTATTTATAGAAGAAGGAGAAACTATTATCGTTTCTACTGCTGATGGAAAATATGTATCAAGAGCTTAAGCTCTTTTTTCTTTGTTAAATATTACACAAAAGTGTAATATTTTTTTATTTTGTTATCATTGTTTTACTTTTTAGTGTATAATTATGTTATATGATAAATAATCATGGAGGGTATTAATATGGCTAAAAGAAAAAAGAAGAAAGTCGTTAAAAATAAATTTAAATATACAGTAGAACTATATGGAATTATTTTTATGTTATGTTCTATTTTAGGACTTGGTAAATTTGGCCCAGTAGGAGAAGTTATTGCTTCATTTGGGTTATTCCTTGTAGGTTCTATTTATATGGTATTACTAGTTGTTTTATTTATATTAGGATGTTATCTTTTAATAAAAAGAGAATGGCCTGATTTCTTTACTAGTAGATTACTTGGTATATATTTATTTGTACTTGGATTATTAGTAATTATGCATACTGATTTTATTGCAGAAAATCAAAATAATTTGATGATTGCTTTTCAAGATACAATGGATCAACTAACTATGGGATTTAATCAAGTTATGAATAGTAATCCGCTTGATATATCTGCAGGTGGTGGAATTATTGGAGCTTGTTTTGCTATTTTATTTGCAATGGCATTTTCTTATACTGGTATGACTATAGTTGCGATTGTATTAATGATTGCAGGTATACTTGTATTTACTGGATTTAGTATTTTTGATTTTATAAGAGATAAGATGGCTCAAGGAAAAGAAAAGATTAATAATAAAGAAGATAAAGCTTCTAAGAAGGATAAGAGTCCAGTTATTATTAATAATGGAAATATTGATGAAGAAGAGGAAGAAGAAGTTACTCCTAAAGTTAAGATTTCTAATATTAATGAGTTAAAGAATATTAATGTAAAAGAAGAATTAAATAAAGAAGAAAAAGAAGAAGTTAAAGAAAGAGAAAAAGTTATTACTAATAAGAGTTATATGTTACCTCCACTTAGTTTATTAAATATACCTAAGAAGAGTAAGAATTCTACTGATGAAGAAGCAATTGAAAAAAATATTGAAATACTTGAAAGAGTACTTAAAGATTTCAATATTAATGGTAAAGTAGTAGAAGTCCATATTGGACCAGCAGTTGCTCAATATGAGTTGGAAATTGCTAGTGGTACTCGTGTTAAAAGTATTTTAGGAATTGATAGAGAAATTGCTTTAGCTCTTGCAAAGAAAGATGTTAAGATTCAAGCACCTATTCCTGGTAAGAGTACAGTTGGTATTGAATTTGCTAATGATGTATCAACTCCAGTTAGTTTTTATGAAATTATTAGTAGTAAATTGATGTTAAACTCTCCAGAAAAGAAACTTATGGTACCTCTTGGAAAAAGTATTATGGGTGATATTGGAGTATGTGAAGTTAATAAGATGCCACATATGCTTATTGCAGGTACTACAGGTTCTGGTAAGTCTGTGTGTGTAAATGGAATTATTTGTTCAATACTTATGAGAGCAAGACCTGATGAAGTTAAATTAGTTATGGTTGACCCTAAAGTAGTTGAATTATCTGTGTATAACGGAATTCCTCATTTAATGTGTCCGGTTGTTACTGATCCAAAAAGAGCAGCTGTTGCGTTAGCAAAAATGGTTAATGAAATGGAAAGACGTTATGAAATATTTAGTGAAAGTAAAACTAAGAGTATAGAAACTTATAATGCTTATATTGAAAAATATAATAGTGAACATAAAGATGAAGAATATCAAAAGCAAAAATTACCTTATATTGTTATTATCATAGACGAGTTGGCTGACTTAATGATGGTTGCGGCTAAAGAAGTTGAAGATTCAATTCTTCGTATTACTCAAAAAGCTCGTGCTGCTGGAATGCACTTAATTGTTGCAACACAAAGACCATCTACTGAAGTTATTACTGGTTTAATTAAAGCTAATATTCCATCTCGTATATCATTTGCAGTTGGATCTGGAATTGATTCACGTACAATATTAGACCAAACAGGAGCAGAAAAATTACTTGGTAAAGGAGATATGTTGTTCTTACCAATTGGAGTTAATTCTCCAACACGTATTCAAGGTTCATTTATTACAGATGATGAAATTAAAAAGATTATTGATTTTACTATTGAACAACAAAAAGCTCAATATGATGATTCATTAATGAATTTAGATGCTGTTGATACAAGTTCAAATAGTAGTGGACTTGCTGATATGAGTGGTACTACTGATGAAGATGATCCTTTATATAATGATATTGTACAATTTGTTATTGATACACAAAAAGCTAGTGCTTCATTAATTCAACGTAAATTTAAACTTGGATATAATAGAGCGGCGAGAATAGTTGATTTATTAGAAGAAAGAGGAATTATTGGCCCACAAAATGGATCTAAACCTAGAGAGGTTTTAGTTCAATTAGAAAGTAATTCTGATTATGATGAAGGAGTAGAAACAGAAGAATATTAATTTCTTCTGTTTTAGGATTTATATATGAAAAAGAAGATTATTAGTTTTATATTTTTAATTCTTTTTGCATTATTGCTTACATATTTAGCAGGAGTAGTTGATTATACTGCTGCTAGTGCTATAGTAGAGAGTGAATTTGATGATATAGGTTTAGGTATGGCTATATTTATGGAAGCATTTGTCTCTATTCATATGTCTGTATTTGTATTGTTTCCTTTAGCTGGAATTATTAATAAAAATAAAGTTCCTCAAACATTTGCAGTATTATTTGGGATAAGATTAGTTATATTAATTATAGGAGATATTATTGCTCCTGGTATTATGGCAATTATTGATTTTATGGCAGTATTCTTTGGAGCATTTGTTGTTGTTCCTTTACTGGGAGGTTTTAAAGCTGTTACCTTTAAAGGCAAAAATACTTATAATGAATATGTTGAAGTAGATAGTTATAAACTTTCTCAAATTGGTTTTACTGATGTAGAATTATTAAAAAGAGCATTAGTTCAACAATATATAGATATTAAATATGCTTATTCTAATTTTAATTATAAAAGATTAATAGAATTATGTACTAAAATTAGATATGGGTTATTTAAAAATGAAATGAAATTAATGGAACAAGTAGGAGAGAAGAGAGAGTATAAAGACTTTGTAGTTACAGATGCTAAGATATATGATTGTTATGTTCAAAAAAATTTAGTAGATGTATCTATGGTATTGAAAGTTGAATACTATTCTTATGTTTTAGATAGATTTAATAAAGTTATTTCTGGATCTGAGGCTAATAAAGAAAGTCAAATGATAGAAGTAGTTTTCCATAAAAAAGTAGAAGAAGATTTAATAGAAGAATGTCCTAATTGTGGTTCACCAATTAGCAAAGATAATATAGAATATTGTGGTTATTGTGGGACAACACTTAACTTTAGAGTTGGTGAATGGTTGTTAAGTAATGAAAGAGTAGTTAGAGATTAAAATATAGAAAGAAGGTAATTTATGGCAACGGCACATATTGAAAGTAGAAAAGAAGATATAGGGGAAATAGTTTTATTACCAGGAGATCCTTTAAGAGCAAAATATATTGCAGAAAATTTCTTGGAAGATTATAAACTAGTTAATAGCGTACGTAATATGTATGCTTATACTGGATATTATAAGGGTAAAATGGTTACAGTATTTTCATCTGGTATGGGAATACCTAGTGTTGGTATTTATGCATATGAATTATTTAAATTTTATGATGTTAAAAAGATAATAAGAATTGGTACATGTGGTACAATACATAAAGATGTAAAATTATTAGATGTAGTTTTAGCTGATTCAGCATATTCAGTTAGTACATTCCCATTGTTATTTGATGGTGATACAGATAAAGAATATCCTGCTAGTAGTTTATTAAATAATTTAATTAGTAATAAAGCAGTTGAATTAGGAAGTAATATTCATAGAGGAAAAATTATTACAAGTGATGTATTTGATCCATATGTTGATCATGATAAATTTATTAGCAATTTTCCTAATGAAGAATTTATGGCAAGTGAAATGGAAGCTTTTGGATTATTCTATTTAGCTAAAAAATTAGGAAGAGATGCAACTTGTTTATTAACAGTAGTTGATTCTAAATATGATAAGAGAAGTTTAACTAGTGAAGAAAGAGAAAAATCATTAAATGAAATGATTACTTTAGCTTTAGAATCTGTTATTTAATAAAAAGCAAATTTTTACACATACTAACAAATGATGAGGTGAACTATGGAATATATAAAGAAAGATTTAGGTTCATATAATTTACATGTTATAAGAACAGATAAATTTAAAACAGTAATGGTTAGAGTTGTATTTCAAAGACCAGTTGTGAAGAATGAAATTACAATGAGAAATGTACTTAGTCAAATGTTATTACAATCTACTTATAAATATAAGACTAAAAGAGATATGAATATAAAAGCAGAAGATTTATATGCAGCAGATATTTATAGTACTAATAATAGATTAGGTAAGTATGCTACTAGTAATTTTTATTTATCAATGTTAAATGATAAATATACAGAAAAAGGTAATTTAGAGAAGGGTATTGAATATTTAAGTGAAATTATATTTAATCCTGATGTTCATGATAATAAGTTTTCTAATGAGAAATTAGATATTGTTATGAGTAGTTGTCGTAGTAGTTTAAATTCTATTAAAGAAGAAGCATCTAAATATAGTGTTATGCGTATGTATGAAGAGTTAGATGGTAAGAGTCCAGCTTCGTATAGAATGTGTGGTTATTTAGAAGATTTAGATAATATTAATGAAGAAAATCTTTATACTTATTATGAAAGTATGATTAAAAGTGATTTAGTTGATATATTTGTAATAGGTGATGTTTCTTATGAAGATATGCTTGAAGTATTTAAAAAGTACTTTAAATTTAGAGTATTAAAGAAGAGAAAAACTAGTTATTTATTAGATGATGTATCTTGTAAGAAAAAGAAAGTAGTTAGAGAAGAAATTGATAATAGTCAATCTAATCTTTCTATAGGATGTAGAGTACATGGATTAACTGAGTATGAAAGAAATTATCCTTTAACTTTATTTAATGTAATATTTGGAGGAGGATGTGACTCTAAATTATTTAAAGAAGTTAGAGAAGAAAATTCTTTGTGTTATACAATTGTTTCTATTCCTAATAAATTAGATAATTTGTTATTAATTAGAGCAGGTATTGATAGATATAACTTTAATAAGACAATGGAAATAATTGAAAAAGACCTTAAAGATATGCAAAAGGGTAAATTTAAAGAGAGTGATATTTCTGTTGCAAAAGAGTTATTTAATACAGCAATTGATGAGACAATGGAGAGTCAAAGTAAGATTATTGATAATTATTTAATGATGGAGTTTATTGGCACTGATGAACTTGATAAGAAAAGAGAATTAATGAATAAAGTTACTAAGAAAGAAATTGTTAATGTTGCAAAGAAAGTTAAGATAGATACAGTATTCTTATTAGAGGGAGGTAAATAATGAAAGAGATTGAACTTAGTAAGTTAGATATGACTTTATATTATGATAAGTTAAAGAATGGTCTTGAAGTATATTTATTACCTTATGATAATAAGAATAATTATTTTATGAGTTATGCTACTAGATATGGTAGTGAGACTACTACTTTTATTCCGGCTGGAGAAGAGGAAGAAGTTTCTGTTCCTTTAGGAATAGCTCATTTTCTTGAACATAAAATGTTTGAGCAAGAAGATGGAGTGGATCCTTTTACTTATTTTAGTGAAAGTGGTACTGGGGCAAATGCTATGACATTTTTTGATTATACACAATATATTTGTTATGGTACTAAGAAGTTTGAAGATAATTTAAAATATTTAATTAAATATGTTAATTCTCCATATTATACTGATCAAAATGTAGAGAAAGAAAAAGGTATAATTGCTGAAGAATTAAAGATGTATGCTGATATTCCTGATTATCAATTAGATAATTATTTAAGACAAAATATATATCATAATCATCCTAGAAGAATAGATATAGGTGGATCAGTAGAAGAAATATATAAAATTACAAAAGAGGATTTATATACTTGTTATAATAGTTTTTATTCTCCTAATAATATGTTTATTTTAGTAGTAGGTGGATTTGATAAAGATAAAGCTTATGAAATTATTAAAGAATCTTTAGAAGATATTGATAATAGAGGAAAAGCTAAAACAAGTAAGATTAATGAACCAAAAGAAGTAAAAGTAGAGTATCAAGAAGTTTCATCTAATATAAGTGTTCCTAAGATTGCAGTTGGTCTTAAGATTTGTGATAAGACTTTAGGAAAATTTGATACATTTGATTTAGATTTATATATTCAAATGATTAATACTATTCTATTTGGAAGTTCTTCTATATTTAAAGAAAGAGTTCGTAATAAGAAATTAATTAATAATTTTTATACTGAAGTAGAGTTAATTGATGGATTTCATACAATTTATATAATGTCTTCTAGTGAAGAGCCAGATGAATTAATTAAAGAGATTAAAGATGAATTAAGTAATGTTAAAATTAATAAGAATGACTTTGAACGTATGAAGAAAGTATGGATTGCAAATGAGGTTAAGATGATTGATGATGTTGATTCTGCTGTAAGTAATTTATATGATGATATTATTAGATATAAAGGTGTAATTGCAGATAAGATTGATAGAATCAGAGGACTTGATTTTAAAGTAATGAATGAAATTGTTGAAAAGATTAACTTTAATAATATTGCAGTGGTTAAGATGAATAAAGAAGAGGAAAAGTAGACTCTTCTTTTTTGTTAAATTTGAAAAAATAGGTTTTCTTTTTTATAATATATGGTAAAATATTATTAGAATAGAGGTGTATGTATGAATAATAATAATGATGATGATTTCAATATTGATGAGACAACATATGAAGATGATGGTGTTGAGTTAGACGAAGATTATTCATTTGAAGATGATGAGTATACTGAAGAAGGAGAAGAAGAAACTGGTGAGTATCAAACAGATTCTCCATTTACTCCAGAAAATATAAAAAAATGGGCAATTATTCTTACGGTATCTTTTGTAACTTTTATTACAGTTTACTTTATAACTGATGCTTTAATTAATGGTGGTAATAAAGCTAAAGAAGTTCCTTTAAAAGATACACCTATGACCTTAAATGATGAAATGGTTACATATTTATATGGAAATGTTTCTTTTGAAATTAGAGGTATGAGAAATCCTATTTTCTTTAAGAATGAAAAAGTAACAATAGACAATTTCTCTAATAATGATAAATTCTTCTTTGTTGCAAGATATTTAACTTCAAGTGATTTTACGGCTATATATGAAGAAGTTGATGTTACTGGTGGTACTACAACAACTACTACTGAAACAACAACTACAACAGATGAAAATGGTAATACAACTACTGAAACAGATGTAGATGTATCTACTGATGAAAATACTGATACAGTAATGAAGATTAAAGAATTTAGTATTGCTAATGAAACTATTAAAGCTGCAATGGAAGATTTCTTTGGAGATGGAGTTACTTATAACTATGAAGGTGAAATTCCTTTTGCTGCTAACTTTACAGTAGATGGAAATAATGCTGGATTACTAAGATATGATTCTACAAGTGATTCATTCTTAATTAACTTTGATAGAAAGAGTGATTTAACTGCTGAGACAGTTCCGATTAAACCTGTTTACGGTGAATTAGTTAGTGCAATTAGAATGGCTAAAACAAGTAATATTATTTTAAAAGAGCATGTTATCTTTACTCAATATGTTGAACATCCTGGTGCACCAGTTGCTGAAGGTGAAGAAGAAAATGATCCAACATATGATTATAAAGTATGTTCTGATTATGAATGTACTAATGTATTAGAAGAGAAGAAAGGTGTTACTAAAGCAGAATATTATAATAATCCAATTGAACTTGCTGATTATAAAGATCAAGCAACTATAATTACTTATACATTCTTTAAAGATAGTAACAATGAATTCCACTTCTTAAGTAGTGAACGTAATTAAAAGATGAGTTTATCTCATCTTTTTTATTTGGGAAATTTACTTTGTTTTTTAATCATGATATAATTAGTTGACTGGAGGGTGCTTATGAAACAGGAAAATATTAGAAACTTTTGTATTATTGCACATATAGATCATGGTAAGAGTACTCTAGCTGATCGTATACTTGAAAAAACAGGGGCTTTAGATAAGAGAGAATTAAAAGAACAAACACTTGATAGTATGGATATTGAAAGAGAACGTGGTATTACTATTAAGTTAAATGCTGTTCAACTTAGTTATAAATATAAGGGAGAAGATTATGTATTTCATTTAATTGATACTCCTGGACATGTAGATTTTTCTTATGAAGTTAGTAGAAGTTTAGCTGCTTGTGAAGGAGCATTACTTGTTGTAGATGCTGCTCAAGGAATTGAAGCTCAAACTTTAGCTAATTTATATCTAGCTCTTGATAATAATTTAACTGTTATACCTGTTATTAATAAAATAGATTTACCTAGTGCAGATGTTCCTAAAGTTATTAAGGAACTGGAAATGATTGGATTTAGTGAAAGTGAGATAGTTTGTACTAGTGCAAAGACTGGTGTTGGTGTAGAAGAATTACTTGAAAAGATAATCGAAATTATACCTAGTCCTGCAGGAGATAAAAAGAATAAATTACAAGCATTAATCTTTGATAGTTTATTTGATGCTTATCGTGGTGTAGTTACTAGTATTCGTGTTAAAGAAGGGGAAGTTAAAGTAGGAGACTTAGTTAGGATGATGGAAACTGGTGCAGTATATGATGTTGTTGGTTTATCAGTTAATACTCCTAAAGAAGTTAAAGTTAAAAGTTTATCTGCTGGAGAAGTAGGTTATTTATATGCATCAATTAAGAGTATTAGTGATGTTGAAGTAGGTGATACTATTACATTAGATAGTAATCCTGCTGATAGTAAATTACCAGGTTATAAACCAATGAAGCCAATGGTATATTGTGGGTTATATCCAATTGAATCTAATAAATTTGAAGATTTAAGAGAAGCTTTAGAAAAGATGAAATTAAATGATGCTGCTTTATCATTTGAACCTGAAACATCTAAAGCACTTGGATTTGGATTTAGATGTGGTTTCTTAGGTCTTTTACATATGGAAATTATAGAAGAGAGAATTGAAAGAGAATTTGGAATTGATTTAATTGCAACATCTCCTTCAGTAGTTTATGAAGTTGTACTGACAGATGGATCTAAGATTATGGTAGATTCACCTGCGAAGATGCCTAAAAGAGAAGTTATTTCTCGTACATTAGAACCTTATGTTAAAACAAGTATTTTTACTCCAAGTGAATATATTGGTTCTATTATGGAATTATGTCAAGATAAACGAGGAACATTTATAAATATGGAATATCTTGATCAAGAAAGAGTTACTATTCATTATGAGATACCTCTTTCTGAAATTGTTTATGATTTCTTTGATAAATTGAAATCTTATACTAAAGGTTATGCATCTTTTGACTATGAATTAATTGGTTATAAAGAAAGTAATCTTGTTAAGATGGATATCTTATTAAATGGTGATATCATTGATGCATTAAGTGTAATCGTTCATAAAGACTTTGCTTATAATAGAGGTAAAGTTGTAGTTGAAAAATTAAAAGAAATTATTCCTCGACAAATGTTTGAAGTTCCTATTCAAGCTGCTATTGGTACACATGTTATTGCTCGTACTGATATTAAAGCTATGAGAAAGAATGTTCTTGCTAAATGTTATGGTGGGGATGTTACTCGTAAAAAGAAATTACTTGAAAAACAAAAAGAAGGAAAGAAGAGAATGAAACAAATTGGTAGTGTAGAAGTACCACAAGAAGCATTCTTATCAATTCTTTCTACTAGTGATTCTAAAAAGTAGGTGAAGTATATGCCAGAAGAAATTGGTGTTAGTAAAGATGTTAGACGTATGATGCATTTTATTTCAGAAGAAAGAAAAAATATGATTGAAAGTTTTTGCAGTGAATGTAGTGATAGATCTTATCAATCATTTACCGATCCTGAAATGGCTCTTATGAGTATTCCTCAAATTCCTTTAATGGGGGAAGATGCCGATATCTTTGTTAATTACTCTGGTTATAATTTTAGACATATTAATAATGCTGCTCGTGGAAGATGGAATTATGAAGAAAATGGTAATTTAGATAAAAGTATGTTTGAAGATATTGCATCTAGAATGAAAAGTGTTATTGATAAGAATCAATATAGTATTGGTAATACTAAATTATTTAGAGGGGTTACAATTGATTATTTTAGAGATTATGGTATTCATTCATTAGAAGAGATGGATAGTTTACGTGGACAAATGCTTTTAGATAAGGGATTTGTCTCTACTTCTTTGGTAGAAGATAGATGTTTTTATAAGATGGAAAATGATCTTGGATTAAACTATAATGTTAAAATAGAATATTTAGTACCAGAAGAGTTTACTGATGGTATTTGCTTAAGTAGTTTAACTTATAGTCCTGGACAATGTGAATATTTAATTAATGCCTGGAATATGGCTAAAGTAGTTGATGTTATACATGATGGTGATGGTGTTATAGTTAAGGCTTGTTTAGTACCTAAAAAGGTGTATGATGAGTATTATTCTTATGGTACAGGGAGTGTTAAATAATGAAGAATTGTTATATACATATACCATTTTGTAGTAAGATATGCTCCTATTGTGACTTTTGTAAGATGTTTTATAATAAGAAATTTATATCTAATTATTTAGAAGCATTAGATAGAGAAATATATGATGTTTATAAGGGAGAAAAGTTAGAAACTATTTATATAGGAGGAGGTACTCCTAGTAGTTTAGATATTCCTGAACTTAAAAGATTATTTTCTACTTTAGAGATGCTTAATCGTAGTAAGAACTTAGAATTTACAATAGAATGTAATATTGAAAATACTGATGAAGAGAAGATTAAATTATTTAGTGAAGTTGGTATTAATAGAATTAGTTTTGGGGTAGAGTCATTTAATAAAAAGAATTTAGACTTATTAGAAAGAGATAGTTCTTATGATAAAGTTATTGAATTAATTAAATTGTGTCGTAAATATGGGATTAATAATATAAATATAGATTTAATGTATGCATTACCTGATGAAGATATAGATGTTTTAAGAAAAGATCTTGAAATGATTTTATCTTTAGATGTAGAACATATTTCTACTTATTCATTAATTATAGAGGATCATACTAAACTTAGTATTAATGGTATTAAGAATATTTCTGAGGATCTTGATAGTGAAATGTATGATGTTATTTGTAATGAAATGAAGAACTTTGGTTATTCTCATTATGAGATTAGTAATTTCTGTAAAGAAGGGTATGAATCTCGTCATAATTTGTGTTATTGGAATAATAATCATTATTATGGATTTGGTCTAGGTGCGAGTGGTTATATTGATAATAGACGTTATAGCAATACTAGATCATTAAATGAATATATAGATGGTATGGTTATTGTTGAAGAAGATTATCTTACTGAAGATGATGTTATGGAATATGAAGTTATTTTAAATTTACGTAAAAAAGAGGGGATATCTCTTAATAATTTTTATTCTAGGTTTGAAGTTAATTTATCTGATGTATTTGATTATAACTATTTAGTTGATAATAAGTTATTAATTTTAGATGATGATCATCTTTATATACCTGAAGATAAGTGGTATATTAGTAATGAGATTATAGTAAAATTACTTGAAGGAGAGAAGTATGAATAGAGAAGAAGTTTTTAAAGTAGAACTTGGATATATAAAAAGTAATCGTATTAAGAAAGCATGTTTAGAAATGATTAAGTTATTACCTGATTATTTCTTTGAGATTCCAGCATCTTCTACTGGAAAATATCATCCTGAATATGCTTTAGGTGATGGAGGATTACTTCGTCATAGTAAAGCTGCTGTTAGAATTGGTTATGAATTATTAGAAGATCCTTTAATAGGTGGGAAATATACAGATGATGAAAAAGATATGATGCTTATGTCTTTATTATTACATGATGGATTAAAATCTGGTATGCCTAAAGAAAAATATACTAGATTTGATCATCCTTTATTAATATGTGATTTAATTATGGATAATGAAGAAGTATTAGAACTTGAAGTAGAAGAAATTGAATTTATATGTGATTGTATAAAGACACATATGGGTGTTTGGACAAAAGATTATAATGGAGTAGAGGTATTAGAGGTACCTAAAACTAAATATCAAAATTTTGTACATATGTGTGATTATCTTGCTAGTAAGAAGTTTTTAAATATTCCTTTTGATAAGGATAATAATATAAGTGCTTAGGCACTTTTTCTTTGTCTTTTGGGGTTGTTTAAGTTTAAATTATTTGTTATTATTAATGTAGAGGGGACTGAAAAAGACATGAAGAATGATACAAGGAGAATGTTCAGTTTAGGATTATCAGTTGTTATAGTTTTATTACTTGTTGTTTTTGTTATATATGTTAGTTACTTAATAATTAATAATATATATAATGATCCAATACTTAAAGTTAATAAGAAGACGGCTAATTATATTAGTTTTTTATTTGAAGATAATAATGATCATATTATTGAAGTTAAGAATCCTAAGATTGTTAATGATGAAATTGGTAAATTATTATTTGGAGAAGATGTTTATACTTTAGATATTAAAGTTGATGAAGATATAGATTTATCTAAAGAAGTAGAATATGTTGTTATTTGTGAGGCTTTAAGTAAAAATATAGATGATGAGTATGTTAAATTTTATATTACTGATAAGAATGATAAATCATTAGTTGGAGGAAATGTTCCTTTATATAGTGAATTTAATAGTGATGGTCGTTCAGGTAAAGTTATTTATACTGGTAAAATTAGTAAAGATAATTTAGATGAACAACTTAAGATTAGAGTTTGGGTGAGTGATGAATATAAATCTAATGATGTGTTAGGTTTTTCATATCACTTAGATATAATGGTTAAAAATAGTTAGGGAGTGTTAGAATGGCAGGAAAGATTATTGTTATTGAAGGAACTGATTGTTCTGGAAAAGAGACACAAACAAGATTACTTGAAAAGAGATTAAAGGATTTAGGAAAGAAATGTATTAGATTTGGATTTCCAATGTATGAGACTGCTACTGGTAAAATAGTAGGGGGATGTTATTTAGGTAAACCTGAAATATGTGATAGTTTCTTTACAGAAGGTGCAGTTAATGTAGATCCACATGTTGCATGTTTATATTATGCAGCTGATCGTAAATATAATATGGGTAATATTGTTAAATATTTAGAAGATGATTATTATGTTTTATTAGATAGATATACTACTTCTAATTTGGCACATCAAGGTAGTAAGATTAAAGATAAAGATGAAAGATTTAATATGTATCAATGGATTGACAAATTGGAGTATTGGTTATTACAATTACCTAAACCTGATAAAACTATATTTTTACATATGCCATATGAATATTCTGTTGAATTAAAGAAGAATAGAACATTATTAGATGAACATGAGAAATCTCCTGAACATTTAAAATTAGCAGAAGAAACTTATATTGAATTATCTGAATTATATAATTGGGATCGTATTGAATGTGTTAAAGATGAAACTATTCGTACAATTGAAGATATAAATGATGAAATATTTAAAATAATAGAAGAACTTTAGTTCTTCTTTTTTTATAAAAAAGAAAGGATTTTGTCCTTTCTAGAATTGTGGTAATAATGGTTCTGCATTGATTCCTGCAGGCCCTTTTATTTGTATATCAGTAGATAGTACTGATTTTCTTTCTTCTTCTGTTTCTTCTTCAACTGTTGTATCTAATTTTTCAAGAGTTAATACTTCAGTTTGTTCGGTTGTTACTTCTGTTGTTTGTTCTATTTCTTGTGGTTGCATTGTTTCAACTGGTTGTTGTAGTTGTTGTTCAGTTGAAAGTTTTGCGGCTTGTAAAACATTTGGTAGAGCGATTTGTTCAGAATTACTTGATTGTTGTAATACGACAAATTCTTCATTACTACTTGGTGTTTCATTAACTTCTAAAGAATGATCTATAGGAGTTTCATTAATTACTGGTATTAAACCTGATAATAAATTTTCTACACTTGCTTGAGGTGGTTCTGTTTTTACCTCAGTTGGTGGTTCAGTTGAAGGTGTTTGTGATAAGAAGTTTGGTACTTCTAATGTAACTTGTTCTAATGTTTCTGTAGGAATGTCAAACTCTTCTTCAACTTCAGGAGAACCATCAAATGTTGTAGGTTGTTCTTGCTTAGTATGCGGTTCAACATGTTTAATTACTGTTGTTGGTATATCTGCTAGTGTATTTCCTTGTTCTGTTTCAGATTCAGCTTCTTCATCATCATAATGTCCACCATCTTCTGATTCAATTTCAATTACACGATATACTTCATCAAAACTTGTTATTCCTTCAAGGGCTTTTCCTAAAGCATCTTGTAGTAGGGTAATAGTATTATCTGTATATACCATTTTAGTTAGTTGTTCTTTTGTTAATTTTTCATTATTAATGGCACTTCTTAAAGTATCATCTAATTCTAATACTTCTTGAATAGCGATTCGTCCACGATATCCATGACGGCAGTTTTCACAACCTTCAGGATTAGCTGCCCATACGGCATTTATATTTTTACCCATGAATCTTTTAAATACTTTTTTTTCGTATTGAGTTGCTTCTCTTTGAATACGACAGTGTGGACATAACTGTTTTGCAAGTCTTTGAGAAATGATTCCTGTTAGGGCGGTTGATAATAAGTATCTTTCAACATCCATATCTAATAAACGTTCAATAGTTGCTAACGAGTTATTGGTGTGGATTGTCGAGATAACTAAGTGTCCTGTGATAGATGCACGAACGGCAATTTGCGCTGTTTCAGAGTCACGAATTTCTCCGATTAGAATTACGTTCGGGTCTTGACGTAAGATAGAACGTAGGGCAGCAGCAAATGTCATTCCAATTTCGGCATTTACTTGAACTTGGTTGATTCCTTCAATATTCATTTCTATTGGGTCTTCTACAGTAATAATATTTGTTTCTGGTTTATTTAAACCTTGTAGAATTGAATATGTTGTTGTAGATTTTCCGGAACCAGTAGCTCCTGTTGTAAGAATAATTCCATTTGGAACATTCATCATTCTTTTTATTTTCTTTAAATTGACTTCATTAAATCCTAGAGAATCGATACCTTGTAGGCTTCGAGTATAGTCTAAGATACGAATAACTATTTTTTCACCTTCACTTACTGGTAAGGAAGACGCACGCATGTCTAAGTAAGTGTCTCCAAATTGACCTTTGATGGCACCATCTTGTGGTAATCTTGTTTCAGTAATGTTCATGTTTGCTAAAAGTTTTAAACGTGTTGCTAAATTCTTTTCATAGGCTTTTGGTACGAATGTATAATCTTGTAAATCTCCGTCAATTCTGAAACGAACCATTAATCCTTCTTCACGAGGGTCGAAGTGCATATCTGATGCACCTTTCTTTGAACCTGCAATTATGATTGAGTCTACTATTTGTGTAATTGGAGTCTTTGCAAAATCATAAGAAACCATGAAACTTTCAGAGCCTTTAGATACTTGTTTAACATCAAATTGGACCATCATTTCAACCCCTTTTGTTTACTTTTGTATGGTATTTTACTATAAAATATTATATAATAATTTTAAGAGAATAGCAAGGAAGAGATGGTAAAAATGAAAAAATTAAATAGCAAAGGTTTTGTTATGACAGAGACGCTTGTAGTTGCCGTTTTTATTATGGGAATTTTTGGTATTATGTATAACAATTATTATCCTTTGATTGGTGAATATGAGCGAAGAGAAGTATTTGATGATGTTGATAGTAAGTATGGTGCTTTTTGGATAAAAAGGTTTATTCAGCACAGTTCTTATGATTTAAGTGCAGCTCAAAAAAATACTATTAATAGTAATGGCTATGTTTTATTTAGTTGTAATAATATTAATAATGATTATCGTAAGACAATGTGTAATAAGTTATTAAAAGAGCTTGAAGTTAAGGATTATAATCTTCAACCTAAAGTTTATATTACTAAATATAATTTAGAGTCTTTTAAGAATTATGTTGAAGCAGATACTAATTATGCAACTTTCTCTGGTGGATTTAGTGATTATGTTAATTTTTTACCAATGTATAGAGTTCCTTCATTAAATGATGCAGCTTATCGTGTATTAATAGAATTTGATCGTAATAAAAATGGTCTTAATTATACAACATATGCAACAATTGAGGTGAAGAAATAATGAAAAAATTAAATAATAAAGGTATGACTTCAATTGAAGTATTATTAGCATTTATAGTTGTTGTTATGTTATCTGTTTCAATGTATACAACTATTTCTGCATATCAAAATAAACAAAATATAGAGTCTTTTAAAGAAAAGATTATGACTTATAAAAATTTATTAACTAAAGAAATAAACGATGATTTAATTAAAAAAGGATTAATTGCGGTTAATGTTGAAGTACAGGAACCAAATGAAGCTAATCCTAATAGAACAGGTACTGATTATATTATTACGTTTACACTTAAAAATGGACAACAAAAGAGAATGAAGATTCATGTTGTAAAGGCAGGAGAGAATGCTGCAGGAGTTGCAGTAGATGCAAATGATTCATTTATTATTTCTTATGGAGATATTAATAAGGAGATGGAATATCCTATTCCTAATTTAGGTTCTACCAAGAATGCTAATGGAAAGATTGTATATGATTTACGTATTAATACAGTTGAAATTAGTACAGATGATGGAATATTTTCTGTAATGGTTGGATTTACACATCCTGATTTAACTAATAGATATAATATTAGTATTGTTTGCCCAATTAACTTCTAATAAGAAAATAAATTATTATTGTTAAAATGAAGGAAGTTATTCTTCCTTTAATAAAATTTTTATATTTAATATTAGTATCCGAAAGGATACTTTTTATTTGGATATTTATATTTAGAGGAGATATTGTAAGTAGTAGAATTATTATTAGATCCTTTATAGTTTGATTTGTTATAAGAGATGTTGTCTGAATTCCTTTAGTTAAATCAAATAAGATATTTATAATGATATATAATTTCTTTGTATTTAGATAATTTAATATTATGATTGAAATTAAATAGAAAAAGATAGATGTTCCATATATTAGAATTATTATTTTTAATGTTTTAATTATTGAATTAGATAGAGTTGTTGTAAAATCTTTTTCTTTTATATTTGGTAGATTATTATTACTTTTTGGTTTGTTTTTTATTAATATTATTAAGTTACTTAGAATAATTGATATATAGATTATATTTATATTTTTAGTTATTAAAGAGATAGTTGAAAATGTAAATATGGGGTTTGGAAAGTGAGTTGATTTTATTAATTTATTAGATTCTTCTTCAGATATATATTTTTGTTCATTTAGATTTTTTATTGTTTTTGGACCTGAAGGGAATCCTGATATTAGACTTATTAATAAGATATAGATTGTAGTGGGGTACTTTGTAATTTTTTTTAATAAATTTATTATTCCATAGTTTATTAATAGATCTGATAATATATAGATTATAAATATTGAGGGTAATAATTTTGTTATAAATAGATTTGTATAACTTAGAAATTCTTTTATTATTAAGTTTGATTCTTTTATATAAAGAATTAATAAAGTAAATAGAAGTGTTAATACTAATAGTCTTTTTATATTTTTTGTCATAAATGTCCTTTTCTTTGTTATAATTGTTTTGGTGATAATATGAAAAAGATAAAAGAGCTTTTTATTGAATTAGGAGAAGCTTGTATAGAGAGTTTTAAAGAAGATTGGAAGTTTTATGTAATACTTATTTCTATTACATTAATATGTTTTATTCCAGTAGATTATTACATTGTTGTTGGTGGTGGGATAAATGATGTTTCAAGTAGAATAGAAGTTCTTGATGCGTCTGAAAGTAAGGGTAGCTATAACTTGAGTTATGTTAGACAACTTAAGGGTAATTTTTTAACTTTTGGATTAAGTTATATTATTCCTGGATGGGATAGAGTTGAAACAGAAAATTATAAATATGATGAATCTGAAAGTGTTGATGATATTGAGTTTAGAAGTGATCTTGATTTAGAAAATGCTAATAGTTTGGCTATTATGAATGCTTATAAATATGCTGGAAAAGATGTATCTATTAAAAAAGGATATTTTTATGTTATTTTTGAAACTGATGAATATGATACTGAGTTTAAAATTAGGGATCAAATTGTTAGTATTAATGGGGTAAAATTAAAAGAAGTTGATGACTTTAGAAATTCTTTAAAAAGTTGTGAAGTAGGATCTAAAGTTGATGTAGAGATTATTCGTGATAAGAAAGAAATGAAAGTTTCTTCTCCTGTTTATGAACTTGCAGGTAATAAGATTTTAGGAGTTGGACTTAATTATTATTATGATTTAGATATGAGTCCAAAGACAGAAATTAAGTTTAAAAAGAAAGAAAGAGGTCCTTCTGCAGGACTTGTTACAACATTATCTATTTATGATAAATTAGTTAGTGAAGATTTAACTCATGGATTAAAAATTGCAGGTACAGGTACAATTGAAGCTGATGGTTCTATTGGTGAAATTGGTGGCGTAAAATATAAAGTAATGGGTGCTGATGCTGGGGGAGCAGATATTTTCTTAGTACCTAAAAATAATTTAGATGAAGCACTTAAAGTTAAAAAAAATAAGAAATTAAAAATAAAGGTATATGGGGTTGCAACTTTTGAAGAGGCAATTGAGGTTTTGGAAGAGTTGTGATATATTTAAGATGGTGATGATATGAGAATTGGTATAGATATTGATGATACTATTTGTCGTACAACTGAGAAAGTTAATGAATATATGGATTTATATGCTAAAGATGAAAATATTGATCCATTAATGATTATGAATTATGAAGATGTAAAAGATATGTTTTTTGAAGCATATTTAGAAAAAATTTATACTAGTGTTGTTGTAAAAAGAAATGCTAAAGATGTTCTTCGTAGACTTAGAAAAAAAGGTAATAAATTATTTATAATTACAGCTAGAAATAATAGAATGTGTAGTAAGATTACAGATATAGAAGAACTTACTAGAAAATGGCTTAGTGATAATGAAATAGAAGTGGATGGTATATTTATAGATTGTTATGGTGAAAAAAGAGCAGAAATTTGTAAAAGTCAAAATATTGATGTAATGATCGATGATGATCCTTATAATTATAAGGTGATTTCATCTAATAAATGTAGGTGTTTATTGTTTGATGATCGTGAAAGATTTAATTTAAAAAATGATTATGTAACTAATTGGTTGGAGGTTGAAGAATATATAGAAAAATTAAGGAGGGAAGGTTAATGACTAAGAAAGAAAAAGAAGTTTTAGATATGATAGATGAGGTTTGTGCTAGTACTTTTGGAATTAATCCTGTTCATATTAAGAAACTTAAAGAAAGATATATGAAGGCACCATTTCCAGTAGAAGAAATTAGGAAGATGGTTGAAAAACATTGTAAAGATATACAAGAAAGAGCTATTGATAGAATTATGTAGTTCTTTTTTTATTCCCCATAATTTCCCATAATTCTTTAATAATTCTTACATATTTAGTTGCTATACTTAAGTCATAAAGGAGGGATGATTATAGATTAGGTAAATACATATTTTTGACAACTTAATATTTATTATTTAATTTTTATATAAATTTTTAGAATAGTTCATTTTAATGTTTTATTCGACAGATGAATGGACTAAATTATTCTTAGGAAAGGAGAATTATTATAAGGTGTTTAAAAATCTATTTAAGGAGGGGATGCCTATAAGTAGTTAGTAAAATATAAAAAATAGTGATATACTATTGGTGGGTGACGTTATGTATATTATTGGATTAGTGGAAGATGAAACAGATTTATTAAAACTTATAAAAAACTATTTAGAAAAAGCTAATTATCAAGTTGTTACTTTTGATAAAGGTAATGATGCAATTAATTATATTGGTAACAAAATTGATTTATGGATACTAGATATTATGCTAGGAGATGATGTTAATGGTTATGATATAATCAAAGCTATTAGAAAAGATAATAGTGAGGTTCCAGTTATTTTTACTTCAGCAAGAGATCAAGACTTAGATAAAATACTGGGATTAGAACTTGGTAGTGATGATTATATTACTAAACCTTATTCTCCTAAAGAGTTAGTACTTAGAGTTAATAATATTATTAAAAGAGTATATGGTAAAAATGAAAATACTTTATATGAAGGATATAATATTGATCTTGATAAGAGATGCATCTATGAAAATGATAAAGAAATAGTACTAACAACATTAGAATTTGATTTATTTATGTTATTTTTTAAGAATAAAGATAAATGTTTTTCTAGGGAAGAAATACTTGCTTCAGTTTGGGGAAGTGATTATTTTGGTTCTGATCGTGTTGTTGACGATTTGATCAGAAGACTTAGAAAGAAACTTCCTAATATTAATTTGAAATCTATTTATGGATATGGGTATAGATTGTCATGAAAAACGGGAAGATTAAACTTAGCCAACAGCTTTTAGCCTTAGTTGGTATAGCGTTTGTTTTATTGTTTACCTCACTTGGAGTAGTATTACCGCAAATACTTATTCCATTTGCAGAATCAAATATTTATAATTATCTTAGTGAACCATTAAAAGTAATTAATAATGATGTAGATAAGTTATTATTAGACACTGAAGTTGCTTATATTTATGTAGTTAATGGAAAAAGCGCTTATAGTGATAACTTAGATGAAGTTATTAATGTTGACGACGTAGAAAAGTTACTAAAGAAGATTAGCAAAACACATGGAAAATTTATTTATAATCATAAAAATTATTACTACTATACTATTAAAGACAAAGGAATCACAAAGATTGCACTAACCAATGATAAGTATATTGAATCTACTAAAGTAGCTTTAATATCAGCAATATTCCCAATAGTTTTAGGAACATTTTTAGTTATTGGATTAATATTGGTATTATGGTCGACATTATTAGTTAGAAAGATAGAAAAACTTAAATTAAAAATTGATAATATTGATAATGTTAATTTTGATCATAGTATTCAATTTGATCAAGATGATGAATTAAGATCACTTGGATTAGCAATAGAAGATATGCGACTTTCTTTAATTAATCAGGAAGAATTTCGTAATCAAATGTATCAAAATATTTCACATGACTTTAAAACACCTCTCACCGTTATAAAGTCTTATGTGGAAGCAGTAGAAGATAATGTAGAGGATGAAAAAACAGCATTATCTGTAATAAAACAACAGACACAAAAATTAGAACAAAAAGTACACTCACTTCTTTATTTAAATAAACTTGATTATCTCAAAAATAGTAAGAAAGTTACAAATGAACTAGTGGATATGAAAAAAATAATTAACGATGAAGTAGAAAAATTTAAATTTCATAGAAAAGATATAAATTTTATTGTATCTATTGATGAAAAGTCTAAGTATTATGGGACTTTTGAACACTGGGAAATTATATTTGATAACTTAATTAGTAATTTTATGAGATATGCATATACAACTATTAAAATTACAGCTAAGCAGAATAAACTTATTTTATATAACGATGGCGATAATATTGATAATGATCTACTTGAAGGAATCTTTACTCCTTTCCGAAAAGGGATCAAGGGTGAATTTGGGCTTGGCTTATCTATTGTTAAGAAAACACTTAATATTATGAATTATGATATAAGTATAAAAAATGAAAAAAAAGGTGTATCTTTCATTATTACAAAAGGGACTTTAAAATAGTCCTTTTTTTGTTTTCTTTCACATAAATTTTATTTACATATTATGACAAAAAATGGTATAATTTAAGTTAAGATAATGTGCTATATGATGGAGTAGTAGAGTAATGAAAAAGTTTATTTATAAATTAAAATTTATGAATAGATATAAAAATAAATTTGATAAAAAAATCAGATTTATTTTTCTTGCGCTTATGTGTTTTTCATTATTTTATTTTCAAACAATGGTTTATAGTGCGATAAATTCTACTATGAGTGTTACAGGGGATGCTTATGTTAGAGTAGATGAAGATATAAGAGTTAGTTCTATTAATCTAGTTGGGGTTGAAAATTCTGCTTTAGAATTATATTCTCCAAGTTATTCTAAAAATACTATTAAAACTGGAATTAGATTAGATTCTTTAGATGGTGTTGTTAATTATAAATTTGTAGTTTCTAATCTTAGTGATTTAGATATGGAAATTACTGAAATTATTAGTAATGTTGATAATAATGAATTTATTTCATATGAATTAATAGATTATGAGTTAGGTGGTAAGATTTTACCTGGAGAAGTAAAAGAAATTAATATGAGATTTAAATATAATTCTTCAGTTACTTCACTTCCTTCAAATACTATAGATGAAGTTGTTTTAGAATTAGAGTTTGATCGATATGGACTTCCAATGTTAGCAGCCAATGCTTCTTGGTATAAGAGTGATATTTCAAGATCAAATATTAAAGCAATTACTTTTCACGATACATATGAAGTTGATGAAAATTTAGTCTTACAATCTTGGGATGCGACAGAATTAAATAATGGTAAAGTTACAGCATATATACTTACTGATTATACACTTCATATAGTTGGTAATGGAAAAGGTAAGATTTATGCCAATCCTGATTCTTCTTTTGCATTTTGCAGTTTACCAACTGGAGAAAATAATACTGTTTATCCTTTTATGAATGTTAATACAATTAATAATTTTGATTTATTAGATACTAGTTTAGTTACTAATATGGATAGAATGTTTCTTCATTTTGGAAATAAAAGTTCATCTGTTGATATGTCGTTTGTAAGTAATATGGATACTTCTAATGTTACTAATATGAGTTATGCTTTTTATGCGGTGGGTTATAATGCAGCAACTTCAGTATCTATTGATATAAGTAAATGGAATACGAGTAATGTTACTACTATGGAAGGTTTATTCTATTATACTGGATATAAAACTTCGACTTTAAATATTAATGTTAGTGGTATTGATACAAGTAATGTTACTAATATGATTGCAATGTTTAGATATTCTGGAAATATTGCGACAAATTGGAATGTAAGTGGATATGGGGATTTTGATACTTCTAATGTTTTAAACCTTAGTCTTATGTTTGCTAATATAGCAGATAATGATACATCATTAGTTTTTGATGATTTTTCTAATTGGAATACAAGTAAAGTTACTGATATGAATAATATGTTCAGAGAATCTGGCTTGAATACAACTTCTTACATACTTACTGGGATTGATAAATGGGATACAAGTAATGTTAAAAATTTCAAATTACTATTCTATAAATCTGGATATAAAGCAACTACTTTTAATGTTGGTAATTTAGGTAATTGGGATACTGGAAAGGTTACCGATATGGGTTATATGTTTGGTAGTGCTGGTCATAATGCATCTGATTGGTATATAGGAGATTTAAGTAATTGGAATACTGGTAAAGTTACTACTTTTCGTGCAACGTTTAATGCAACTGGAGAAAATGATCTTGAATGGTCTATTGGAGATTTAAGTAATTGGGATGTATCAAGTGTTACTGAATTTAGGTCTATGTTTAAGGCAGCTGGTTATAAAGCAACTAATTTTACTGTTGGTGATCTAAGCAACTGGGATACAAGTAGTGCAACAAGCATGTATGAAACATTTAGTTTAGCAGGAAAGTATTCTGAAACGTGGAATGTTGGTTTGCTTTCTAATTGGGATGTTTCAAATGTTACAACGATGTATAGAATGTTTTACCAAATAGGATATGAAAAAGTTAATACAATTACATTAAATTTAAGTGCTTGGAGACCTAAAGCTGTTACTACATTTGAAGAGATGTTTAAAGAGGCTGTATATAATGCTACAAGTGTTTCTATTGGAGATTTAAGTAATTGGGATGTATCTAGTGCTACTATTATGACTTCTATGTTTCATAGATTAGGATGTAATGGTGTTGCTCCTTTTAACATTGGTAATCTTGCTACTAAAACAGTTGAGTTGGAAGATGGAACTACTTATATAGCTTGGGATATGTCTAATAAAACGGATATTTCTTATATGTTTGGAGCTACTGTAAGAAAGACTGATGATTTTTACATAGGTGATTTAAGTAATTGGGATACAGGTAGTGTTACTAATATGGCTGGTTTATTCAATTTTCCTGGTGAAAATGATCTTGATTGGTCTGTAGGAGATTTAAGTAATTGGAATGTATCAAAGGTTACAAATATGCATTATATGTTTGCTGGAGCAGGATATGAAGCAACTAATTTTAATGTTGGAGACTTAAGTAATTGGAATACAGGTAGTGTTACAAAAATGAGTACAATGTTTGCTTGGGCAGGACATAATTCTTCAGATTTTTATGTGGGAAATATTGGTAATTGGGATACAAGCAGTGTTACTGATATGTCTAATATGTTTAAAGAAACAGGATATAATGTTCCTAATTTAAGTTTAGATTTATCTGGATGGGATGTAAGTGCAGTTACAACAATGGAGAATATGTTCCAAAATATGGGATATAATTCAACTAATTTTTCTATTGGTAATTTAGATAATTGGAATCCTATAAATGTTACTACGATGAAGCAGATGTTTAGAGGAACAGGATATACAACTACACTTTTTTCTATTGGGGATATAAGTACATGGAATGTAGGAAATGCTGTTGATATGAGTTATATGTTTTATAGAGCTGGTTATAAATCTGAAGTATTTAGTTTAGGTGATATTGGTAATTGGACGTTAGATTCTACAACTACAAATATGTCATATATGTTTTATAGAGCGGGTTATACTGCGCCGACATGGTATATAGGAGATCTTGGTGGATGGGATGCATCTGGTGTTACGGACTTTAGTTATATGTTTTATAAAGCTGGATATAATGCGTCAGAATTTAATTTGGGAAACATTGGTAATTGGAATGTTAGTAATGCTGCAACCAATATGAGTTATATGTTTAATGAAGCTGGATACAATGCAACTACGTGGGCAATTGGTAATTTAAGTAGTTGGAGTTTACCAAATGTAATAGATGTTACTTATATGTTTTCTGAAGCTGGATATAGTAGTTCTGTGTTTGATTTAGGAAATATTGGTACTTGGGGAATGAATTCTGCTACTACTTATACTTGTATGTTTTCTTCTGCGGGATATTCTGCTACTACATGGAATATTGGTGATATAAGTACTTGGGATGTATCTAAAGCAGTTAATATGAATTCAATATTTTTGAATGCTGGTTATAATGCATCAGAATTTAATTTAGGTAATTTAGGTTTATGGAGAACTTCTTCTGTAACTGGTATAAATAATTTCTTTACTAATTCTGGATATAATGCAACAACGTGGTATGTAGGAGATTTAAGTACATGGGATGTTTCTCATAATACTATTTTAAATTCTGTTTTTAATTGTGCCGGATATAGTGCATCAGAATTTAATGTAGGAGATTTAAGCAATTGGGATGTATCTAATGTTACTAATTTTCAATATATGTTTGCTGAAACTGGATATAAAGCGTCAACATGGTATGTAGGAGATTTAAGTACATGGGACGTTTCTAAAGGGGAAATTTTTACATATATGTTTGATGAGGCTGGATATAAGGCTAGTAATATTTCATTAAATGTTTCTAATTGGGATGTTAGTAGTGCAACTGATTTGAGTGGAATGTTTAGAAATATTGGAACTATGGGTACTAATAATTCGATTGGTAATTTAAGTAATTGGGATGTTTCAAATGTTACTAATTTTTCGAGGATGTTTCAAGGCGTAGGTAGATATAATACTTCTATAGATGTTGGTAATCTTGATAGATGGAATACAAGCAATGGTACAAATATGAGAGGTATGTTTAACTTTTTTGGACATGATGCATCAGAATTTAATTTTGGTGATATAAGTACTAAAACAATTATTAGAGATGATGGTACAACTTATACTGCTTGGGATATGTCTAAAAATACAGATTTTAGTTATATTCTTGGTGGAACAGGTCAGTCAGCAGCTAACTATAGTGTTGGTGATATTAATACATGGAATACATCAAGCGGTACGGCTTTTGAAAATTCTCTAAAGGGATATGGTGGACTTGATCCTACTGTTACTACGATTGTAGTTACTTGGGATACTTCTAACTCAACTACATTTAAAAATTTTCTTTCATATGCAAGAAAGATTACAACTATTGATCTTTCAACTCTTAATACTAAAAATGCAACTGATATGTCTCAAATGTTTTATAATAGTTATAATGTTCAAAATATTTATGTTGGTGAAAATTGGAGTACTGAAAATGTTACGGAATCTTCAAATATGTTTAGTTCTGTTCCAAAACTTCCAAATTATAATTCAAGTGTTGTTGATAAGACAAATGCTCATACTGGAGTAGGTGGATATCTTAAAACTAAACCAGTTACATTTAATTTTACAATTGATGGTGTTACTTATACAGCTGAACAAGGCATGACTTGGGCTACTTGGGTTGATAGTAGTTATGATACAAGAGGTTTTGTTAACAATAATGATTTAATTTATACAGATGATTTAACTTATGCTCTTGTATATCAAGTTGTAACTGATGGAATTACTTCCTATCGTTTTCCAGCAGCAACAGATTTAATTGATGCTAGTTTAGCATATGTAACTTTTAATGAAGGAAGTGAGGATCCTCAATAGGATTCTCTTTTTTTATATATTTTTGTTGTTTTGTTAATTTACTTAACTTGTACTTCGTAGTATAATGTATATAAGAATATTGTATTAAGATGGAGAGGTAGAGTAGTGCAGAATTTTATTTATAAATTAAAATTTATGAATAGATATAAAAATAAATTTGATAAAAAAA
>JAEDES010000010.1 GCA_016293205.1 Bacilli bacterium | reverse complement strand
GAAGCAGTTATTCCTGCGGTAGAAGTTGCTACAGAGGCACAAGCAGAAGCAGTTATTCCTACTGTAGAAGTTGCAACTGAGTCTCAAACTGAGTTATCAATTCCAGGAGTACAAGTTGCTATGCTTGTAGAAGAAAGTACGGAAGTAGTAACTGAGGCACAAACTGAAGTAGCAACAGAGTTATCAATTCCAGGTGTGCAAATTGCTATGCCTACTGAAGGGGATGCAGTAGAAGGAGGAATTTTACCTTTTGGAGAAGCAGCAACAGAAGTTGTAACTGAAGTAGCAACAGAAGTTCAAACAGAAGCTCCAACTGAGGAAGAAACAATAAGAAAATTTAATGATCAAAGTACTAATGTTAGAGCAATATTAGTATCTGATAATCAATATAATAAATTAGCGGGTTCAAGAGTAACTCAAGAAGCTTTATTAATATTTAAACGAGTTTTACCTGAGAAAGGTCATAATGGTACACATATAGTTTCAGTTGATGCCAATGCAGCTATATCTACAGTACCATCAACTGATAATATGACTGCTGAGGATAAAAATAGAACAATTGAAGCAATGATGGTAGATGCAAATAATCTTTACAATGCTGGTAAAGTTGCAGAAGCTCAAGCTTTATATGATAAAATAAGTGAAATTAATAAAACTTTAGTAAAGAGTTAGGAGTGTAATAAAATATGGTAGAGAATAAAATGAATAGTAATGAGTCTAATGTTGGTTATTATGATGATTATATTAAGAAAATATTAGATGTAGCATGTTTATCTACTAAAGAGAATTCAATTTTAATTGGTTTAACTATTGAAGATGGGAAATGTAGAAGTACCGTTGAATTGTTAGAACAAAATGGAAAAAGAGATATTGGAAGAAGTGTAGCTTTTTCTTGTACAGAAAGTTTTTATACTAATTTTTTAGAAAGATTAGTTGTTGAATATTCTGATACTACTAATACAGTTGTTGCTGATATTGTAGATGTTGATGGTGATGATCAATTTACATTTAGAATGGTTAGTGAAAATAATGATATGTTTACTGTAGATGGTATTTCAAAAGATTATGCAAGAAAATTAAAAGATAAAGTGGTAAATAGAGAAAAAGAAAAAGTCTATGTAAAAAGTTCTGAAGCAGGATTAAGTAATGCTTTAGGGTTAACAGTATTAATTTCATTAATTGTTGTTATATTTTTAACTTTATTAATGTTTGTATGGTAAGCAACCTTGTGTTGCTTTTTTTGTGGATTTTTTTATATTTGTTTGATATACTTTAATAGTAGGGGAATACATATATGAGAAAATTTTTAAGACGACTTAGTATTTTTATAATTCTTTTATCATTTGTGTTTTTAGGTGGAGGAGCTATTGTTTCTTATATTGAAAATGGTTCTATATTACCTGAGACATATTTAATTGGTTTAAGTGATTCAGATGTTAGTATTTCTACTGTCGATAATGAAGGGGTTAAAGGACTTTCTTCTGGTAAAGATACAAATGATAAAAATAATAATGTAAATACAAATACAAATACAAATACAAATACAAATAATATTATTAATAATGATAATAGTAATAACAATAATAATCAAAATATTGATAACAATCAGACTAATGAAATTCCTGTTGATGAAAATGTTTCAGTCGAAGAAGTTCCTAATACTGAAATAGTTGATGGAACTGTTCCTGGTGAAGAAGTAATTGTAGATGAAAATGACACTTTAAGAAAGAATATAGAAAATAAATTTGGAATTTCTGTTAAATATGGAACTGAGACTGAGGGGTATAAAGTTGATACATTATCTACAGTTTCAATGACTGATAAGAATGAAATAAAGAAAGCTTTATTAGATATGGAAGCTACTATTAGTTTATTTCCAGAAGATTTATTTTGGGAATTAAAAAATAATGGCTATCCATTAACTATTTATTTAATTAAAAATTATTCGATAGAAAATATTACTGGTATTACAGAATCTTATAGTAATAGAGTTAATATTTCTATTGCAACTAAGTTTTCTTTTGGAGAAACTTTTAATCATGAAGTTTATCATTACTTAGAAAACTTTATTACAAAGTTTAAAGGTGCTAGTTATAGTAGTTGGAATACTTTAAATTTAAGTAGTTTTACTTATGGTAGTGCTATAAGTGATTTATCATATAATAGAACTTATTCAGAAGATGCATATTTTGTTAATAACTATGCACAAACTTCTGCTAATGAAGATAGAGCATCTACTTTTGAATATATGATGTTTACTAATAAAGCAAGTTGTTTAAATACAAATAAACCAGTTTGGAAAAAGGCTAAGTTTATGAGTCGATTATTAGAAAAGTATTTAGAAAGTGTTAAACCTGAAGTTACAGAATATTGGGAAAGACATTTATAATAAAGGTAGGAAAAAAGAATGAAAAGAATATTTATTAATGATAATTATCTAAGAAAAGATGATATAGATTTTGAAGTAGTTAGAGTAAAAGCTTTATTAGTAAATAGTAAAGGAGAATTACTTTTAGCACATAACAATAATACCTATCAATTAATAGGTGGACATGTAGAAGAAGATGAAGGTTTAGAAGATACTTTATTAAGAGAGATTAAAGAAGAGACTGGTATTGGTATTTTATCTATTGATGGACCTTTTATTCAAATAACTACTTATGATAATAATTATTTCTCGACTGGTAAGAAAGTATGTAGTAAAATATATTATTATCGCATTGTAACAGATGAGATGCCTAATATATTAGAGACTCATTATGATGAATTAGAAAGTGAAACTGATTTTAATTTATTCTATGTAAAAATGGCAGACTTAAAGAAATTTTTACATAAATGTATAGATGATGGATCAATTGATCCTAGTATTGGAAGAGAAATGCTTTTAGTTGAAAGAGAATATAAAGAAGTATATGGAGGTAATTAAATGAGAGTATTGGTAACTGGAGGACTTGGTTATATTGGAAGTCATACATGTTGTTGTTTGCTTGATGCGGGATATGAAGTGGTTGTAGTTGATAATTTAGTTAATTCTAAGATTGAAGTAGTTGATAAAATAAAAACTATTACTGGAAAAGATTTTACTTTTTATCAAGAAGATGTTTGTGATGAAAAAGCTTTAGATAAAATTTTTGAAAAAGAAAAAGTAGATGCAGTTATTCATTTTGCTGCTTATAAAGCAGTTGGTGAATCTGTAAGTATGCCTATTAAGTACTATGAAAATAATTTAGGTTCTACTTTAAAACTTTGTAAGGTAATGAAAAAACATGGATGTAGTAAATTTGTTTTCTCTTCTAGTGCTACAGTTTATGGGTCACCAAAAACTTTACCTATTAGAGAGGATTTTCCATTATCTACAACAAATCCATATGGGTCTACAAAGTTAATGAATGAACAAATTTTAAAAGATGTTGTAATTGCTAATCCTGAATTTTCTGTAGTTATTTTAAGATATTTTAATCCAATTGGGTCTCATGAATCAGGTTTAATTGGAGAAGATCCTAATGGTATTCCAAATAACTTAATGCCATATATTGTAAGAGTTGCTAATAAACAATTAGAAATTTTAAGTGTTTATGGTGATGATTATGATACAGAAGATGGAACTGGAGTAAGAGATTATATTCATGTTGTAGATCTTGCAAAGGGACATTTAAAGGCATTAGAAAAAGCAAATAAAGATGAAGGAATATTCTATTATAACTTAGGAACTGGAACAGGTTATAGTGTATTAAATTTAGTAGAAACATTTAAACGTGTTAATAATGTTGATGTTCCGTATAAGATTGTTGGCAGAAGAGCAGGCGACATTGCTGCATGTTATGCTGATCCGACTAAGGCTTTTGAAGAATTAGGATGGAAAGCAGAAAAAGGAATTGAAGAGATGTGCAGAGATTCTTATAACTATATATTAAAGCAAATGGAAAAATAGACTTTGGTCTATTTTTTTATTTTGAATATATGTGATATAATATGTCTTGACGAGGTGGATTATGAGATTAGAAGTTAGAAATTTATCTAAAAGTTATGGTAAAAACGAAGTATTAAAAGAAATAGATTTTGATTTTGAATCAGGTAAAATATATGGACTTATTGGACGTAATGGTTCTGGAAAAACAACTTTTTTTAATTGCTTAAATGAAGATGTTACAGTTGATGAAGGTAAGTTTTATTTAGAAGATGAGTATGGAAGAAATTATTTAAATACAAGTGATATTGGATATGTAATTTCAACTCCTGTTGTACCTGAATTTTTAACAGGAAAAGAGTTTTTAGAATTTTACATTGATATTAATAAAGATAGAATTACTAATTTAAAAACAGTAGATGAATATTTTGATTTAGTTAAGATTGATAAAGAAAGTCAAAACAAATTATTAAAAGATTATTCTCATGGAATGAAGAATAAGATGCAAATGCTTATTAATATTATTAGTAATCCTAAAGTTATTTTATTAGATGAACCATTAACTTCCTTAGATATAGTTGTTCAAGAAGATATGAAGAAACTTTTAAAATCACTTAAGAAAGATCATATTATTATTTTTTCAACACATATATTAGAAATTGCAATGGATTTATGTGACGAAATAGTAATTTTAAATAAAAAGAGATTAGAAACTGTAGAGAAAGATAATTTAAATACTAAGAAATATAAAGATAAGATTATTAATTGTTTAAAGGATGAATCTAATGATTAATAATCTTATTAGGAGTTTAAATATAGATATTAGTTATGCGGTTAATTCATTTATATATGGTATTAGAAAATTACCAATATTAGATGATTTAATTACTGATGATATTTATAAGAGTAAGATTAGTAAACGTATAATTAGTGTTATTAGTATTATATTATCTTGTATTAAATTATTAGTCTTTAGACTTAGTTATTGTTCGGTTATATATTTTATTTCAATATTTTTATTTAATGATAGTAAGTATTTTTCACATATATTTTTCTTATTTACAATGATAGGTTTATTTATAAATAATAAGTTACTTAATACTAGTGTTAAGAGATATTTATCTATACTTGTATTTAATATGAATGCTAGAAGTTATATGTTTTCTAGTTTTAGTTGGGATTTAATACTTAATGTTATTCTTAATAGTGTTGGATTTATAGTATTTAGTAATTTTTGTGATATTAGTTTAGTTACTTCTTTATTACTTATAATAATTTGTTTATTAAGTAGAGTAGTAGGAGAAGGATTTAATATTTTATATTATAAGAGGTTTAATTATATTTGGTATAATAATTACCCTTTATATTTTAGTGTCTTAGGAATACTTTTAGGGTTATGTTTTACACCTTTTATTAATATTTTTATTAATAATATTTTCTTAATAGGAAGTGTTATAGTACTTGGTATTTTAAGTATTATTTCATTTATTTATTTACTTAGTATAAAAGATTATAAGATTATGTTTAAACAACTTAATACTTTGAAAAATGCTGTTAATAGTAAAGAGGCAGAAGCTTATTCTAGACAAAGTATGGTTGAGATTAAAAATAAACATAAAGAAGTTGATAAGTCTAAGATAGAAGGTAAGATGGGGTATGATTTATTTAATACTTTATTCTATGAAAGACATAAAGAAATTTTAATTAATAGTGTTAAGAAGTTTGCTTTAATTATAGTATTTATTTATATAGGAATTATAGTTGGATCTTGTTTTGATAAGAGTGTTTATCCTACAATGAATAGTTTTTTACATAATAGATTAGGGATGTTTGTATTTTTAATGTATTTTATAAATAGAGGAGCTATTGTTACACAGGCTATGTTTTATAATTGTGATCATGCTATGTTAACTTATAATTTCTATCGAGAAAGAGGCGTTATTTTAGGTTTATTTAAGAAGAGATTAATTAGTATTATTAAGATTAATTTAATACCAAGTATTCTTATTGGTATTGGTAATACAATTTTATTTTATATAAGTGGTGGTACTGATTTAATTACTTATATTAGTAGTTTTATGTTTATAGTTATGTTTAGTATATTTTTCTCAGTACATTATTTAGTTTTATATTATTTATTACAACCTTATAATAAGGATATGCAAATGAAAAAGATGTCTTATGGTATAGCTTCCTTTTTAACATATTATTTCTCATATGTTATATTCTTTGAATTAGTTGTAAGTACTGTTACATTATCAATCATAAGTATAGTATTTGTTGTACTTTATATAATTATAGGTTTATTTTTGGTTAATAAGTTTGCTCCTAGAACTTTTAAACTTAATAAATAATGGTAATTTCTGTAATTTGACAAGTAATTTAGTAAATGTTAAAATTGTTAATAGATTAAGATTCATGAGGTGAATTAAATTGAATAAGATCGTTTGTAGTATTTTACTAATGGTTGGAGTTTTAATGATTTCAATTGCATTAGTATTAGAAAATAATGAGACAATTGGATTAGGAAATGTATCTATTGATGAATTTAATATAAATAATATGGCACAAGCTACTAATGAAATTACTAAAGGTCATAAAGAAATGCCTTCTTATGAGTTTAAGAAGATAGAGATGGAAGTTTTACCTTCATCAATTGAAAGAATTGAAGTGTTTGAAGGAATGACTATTGAAGAACTTGCTGCTAAACTTGATAGAAGTTTAAAAAATGAAATTGCTGGTAAAGGTTATGTTATAGCAACTAATTGTTTAGCTATGGGAGTTGATCCTTATGTTGCAACAGCAATTATTTTACATGAAACAGGATGTAATGCTAAATGTTCAAATCTTGTTAAGAAATGTAATAATGTAGGTGGTCAAAAAGGTTCTCCTAGATGTGGTGGAACTAGTTTTAGAGCATTTGAATCGTTAGATGCAGGTATAATTGGTATGATTAGTAATTTAAGTAAAAATTACTATGGTATTGGATTAAATACAGTAGAATTAATTGCTCCTAAGTATTGTGAAGGGAATACTTGGGCAGGAAAAATTAATAGTTATGTAAAATCAATAAGAGCTAAATAGTTAGCTCTTTTTTTTATAGGATGTTGATATTACTTGCTTTTTTTAGGTATTTGTGGTATAATTAGCCTACTAATTGGGGGTTAGGACTATGAGAAAGATATTAGATTTTTATACAGACGGAAAAGAAGACTTTGACGAAAATGAAGCAGTATATGAAGAAGATATTAATCCAGAAGTAGTAGAAATGGTTGAGGAATTAAAAAATGAAGGTAAAGCTTCTAAAGGAACTAGATTTTTTCAAATAGTTTCAGGATTAATGGCAATTGTTTCGGTTTGTTCAATGTTATATATTAAAAGTTTATATTTGCCAGAAGATAGACAATTTGATATGGCAAATATGTTTATTGGATCTGATGTATGTGTATCTGATCATTGTGTTAATAGTGTAATGGAAGAATTATTAGAATTAGGATACGCAGTTGATGAAGAGAATATGAACTATTTATTATTAAATGCTATTCATTGTAATGATAATTTAACAGATGAAGAAAAAGAATTTTGTTGTGGGTTCATTGATATGTTTAATGATAACCCATATTTAGATAAAGAAAGAGTATACCATTCTTTATTAAACTTAGATATATCTTATAAAAATAGACCTTACATTTATGAAGATTCAGTAGAAGGAGTTTATATTGATAAATATAAAAGTATTGGAGTATTCGTAAATGATCCAGATAAAGCAGTACTTGGACATGAAATAATTCATTGTATATGTGCAAATGATGGTTCATTGCCAACCTTTTTCGTTGAGGGGATGACTGAGTTACTTGCCAATGAGTATTTATCTGATAGCCCTTTTATAGAATTTAAACATTATCCTTTTGAGATATATGCAGTTAAGATGTTATGTGATACTGCAGGCTCTGATGTAGTATTAAAGGCTTATACTACTGGTAATATGGATTTAATATATGAAGCTTTAGCTAGTTACAGTGGATCTGTTGATGATGCTAAGAAAGCTATTGGAATCTTTGAAAAGTTATTTTTATTCTTAGATGGTAAGAGTGAAAATTTAGATTTTAATAATGATGAAATGACTAATGATTTATTTATGTATTTAAATAGTGTTGCAAATAATAAATATGGAGATAATTCTGAAGAATTTAATTTTGATAGAAGTAGTTATTACTATAATCAAATATTATTCTTAAATATTTTTGATTCTAAAAGCAAAGATGCAATTAGTGCTGATTTAGAGGAATTAGGAGTATTTTGTAAACCTTATTTTTCATCTAAATTAAAGACGGAATATTGTAATCCAACTATTGGAATTTTAGATAATGCAACAGTTGTTAATGAACATGATATAGAAAAAGTAAAAGTTAAGTAATTTGACTTTTATTTATGAATATGATATAATGTAGTGGTAATTGATGGCACATTATTCTAGTCAGTTACTTTACTAGGAAGACGAAATTAAACAGTCGTTAAAGGGCATATCTGTGAAACCTTTGGTGTTTGCTTCTTACGCCCAGTTTGGGGTGGATGCTGAAGATGAAGATATTGGGCGACCGTAATGGCATACGATAATCGAACCCAATATCTGTGGAGACTTATTATAAAATAATCTTTAGATTTGTTATGGTAGGACAAAACCTGTATTGTGATGCAAGTTACATGCAGCGTAGCCTGTCTTGAGTGAAAGTATTGGGATAAATGAACTTTCTTATGTGGTTGGCCGATCATTTTAAGAACTGCGTTTTGAAATTACTTTTGCAAAAAAGAACTAGAAGTAGAGTGCTGGTGGGGAAATCCCCTAGGGTGCATTTGATATAGGATTGCAGTGGGCACTAAGTGGTAATCAAGTCGTATGTATGGAGACGTCATATAGATTCCTTTAAATGGGAACGGCATATTTGGCAACGAATATGTAGGAATCTGGGAAATCCTACTTGACCTAAGGCTCAGAGTTTACTATATTAAGGCCATTAAATTATTTTTATAATAGTATTTGTTATAAATACTATTTTTTTATTAATATTTTGAGAAGGAAGATTTTAAGTTTATGTTTTTTAAGAAAAATGATGAAAAAGAAGAGCTGAAGAATTTACTTGTACAAAACAGAAGAAAAGAAAAAGTTAAAAAAGAAAAAGTTAATGTAAAATGGATTGCGCAAATTGCACTAATTTCATTTACTATTTCATTTGGATTATCATTTGTATCCGAAATTGCTATTCCAAATTTATCTGTAGTTTGGGGAATATTATTAACATTAGCGTTTGTTTTTATTGGTATTTTATTTGACATTGTTGGTGTTGCAGTTACTGGTGCTGATGAGAAAGTATTCCATTCAATGAATTCACGACAAGTTAAAGGATCTAAAGTAGCTGTATTATTTAAAAAGAATGCAGACAAAGTTTCAAGTTTTTGTTGTGATGTTATTGGAGATATTTGCGGTATCGTATCCGGTGCGTCAGCAAGTGCGGTATCAGTCGGATTAGCAGCTACATTTAACTGGAATTTATTGCTAGTTAGTTTAACAGTAGCAGCAGTTGTTGCTTCACTTACAATTGGTGGTAAAGCATGTGGTAAAAGTTTTGCTATTAATAAGAGTGATGTAATCTTATACGAATTTGCAAAAATAATTTCAATTTTTTATAAAGAATAGTAAAGAGCTTCGGCTCTTTTTTTGCTTTTTTTGCTATTTTGTGGTATAATGTAGTACACATTGGGGGATGGTAGTATGAGAATATTACTTGGTGATAAATTACTTGAATTTACTGATGAAGAACTTGATTATATGTATATTGATGAGGGTAATGAATCTGAAGTGTTTAGATATGGTGATTCTGTATTAAAAATATATAAGGATTACTGTGCTAAAGAAAGATTAGGGGAAGATGATGTTATTTATTTAAGCAATATTCCTACTAAAAGAATTTTAATGCCTAGAGAAGTTATTAGAAATGCTGATACAATGGAATTTATTGGATATTCTATGCCTTTTATTTATAAATATCCTAAAGATGTATTAATGAAAATAAAAATGAATCATTTTTTAGATGAATTAGATGTTATTCATTCGGATTTAGAATTACTTGCAGAACATCATGTTGATGTAGAAGATATTCATATAGATAATGTTTTATATAATGAAAGTTTCTTTATTGGAGATCCTGGTAGTTTTGAAATACAAAGAGATACTCCTGCAGGTAAAATTTATAGAAATAATGTTTATACTTTTAATAGATTTGTTAAGAATGATATATTTCCTTTAGCAAAGGTATCTAAAAAGAAAATAAAAGAATTAGATGATATGTTTGATGATTATTTCTTTATTGGTGAACAAATGAGATATTGTATTCCACCTAAAGAGACAGTTAGACAGTACATTAAGAGAATGACTCAGTAAACTTGTCATTTTCTTTTTTATTTGTTAAAATAAAGTGACTTTGGTAAAAGAGGTGAAAAGTATGATACAAGTAAATAATGTTAGTTTAAAATTTGGTAAAAGAACTTTATTTGAAGAAGTTAATATTAAGTTTACGGATGGTAACTGTTATGGATTAATTGGAGCGAATGGTTCTGGTAAATCAACTTTTTTAAAAATATTAAGTGGGGAACAAGATACTACTACTGGTGAAGTAGTTATTGGAAAGGATGAAAGAATTTCATTCTTAAGACAAGATCACTATCAATATGATGATAAAAGAGTTATTGATGTAGTTATTATGGGTAATGATAAATTATATTCTATTATGGAAGAGAAGAATGCTTTATATAGTCAAACTGAATTTAGTGATGAAGATTATATGAAGATGGCTAATTTAGAAGCTGAATTCCAAGAATTAGATGGATGGAATGCTGAACCTGATGCTGCACAATTATTAAGTAATTTAGGAATTGAAATAGATCATCATTATATGACTATGGGAGAACTTCCTGTTAAAGAACGTGTTAAAGTATTACTTGCACAAGCTTTATTTGGAGATCCAGATATTTTATTATTAGATGAACCTACAAATAGTTTAGACTTAGATGCTATTCGTTGGTTAGAAGAATTCTTAATTAATTTTAATAATACTGTAATTATTGTTTCGCATGATAGACATTTCTTAAATAAGGTATGTACTCATATTGCTGATATTGATTATGGAAAAATTAAATTATATGTTGGTAATTATGATTTCTGGTATGAATCAAGTGAATTATTACAAAGACAAATGAAAGAATCTAATAAGAAGAAAGAAGAAAAGATTAAAGAATTACAATCATTCATTGCAAGATTTAGTGCGAATGCTTCTAAGAGTAAACAAGCTACTTCTCGTAAAAAGATGTTAGAAAAGATTCAATTAGATGAGATTATTCCTTCTTCTAGAAAATATCCTTATATTGATTTTAAAATAGAAAAACCTGCTGGTAAAGAAATATTAAAAGTAGAAAATCTTACTAAAGTAGTAGATGGAAGAACTATTTTAGATAAAGTATCATTTACTATTTTAAAAGGTGATAAGATTACTTTCTTAGCACAAGATGATATGGTTAAAACTACTTTATTTAATATTCTTAGTGGTAAAGATACTGCTGATAGTGGAACTATTGAATGGGGAAAGACAATTATTCCTGGATATTTACCACAAGATAATAATGAATATTTTAATGTTGATAAAAATATTATGGAATGGATTGGTCAATATTACGATATAAAAGATGAAACTATTCTTCGTGGATTCTTAGGCAGAATGTTATTCTCTGGAGAAGATGTATTTAAGAAAGTTAATGTTTTATCAGGTGGAGAAAAAGCTCGTTGTATGTTATCTAAGATGATGTTAGAACAACCTAATTTCTTAATATTAGATGAACCTACAAACCATTTAGATCTTGAGAGTATTACATCTTTAAATAAGGGATTATGTAATTTCCAAGGTGAAGTATTATTTACATCTCGTGACTATGAACTTAATAGTACTGTTGCAAATAGAGTAATTGAAATTATGGAAGATGGTTCTATTGTAGATAGAAGTATTCCATATGAAGAATATTTGGAGAGATAATATGAGTACAGGGAGAGTTCGTAATATAGTTGTTCATGATATTAAAAGTTTTAAAGAATCATTAATTAGAACACTTATAAGATTAGATGTTAATTATGTTAATCTTTCTAATATTAAAGAAGGAGAAGATGGTGTTTATTTAGAAGAAGAGTTTCATTTCTTAGATAGAATATATCGTTTTTATGATATTAGAGATTTAAAACATATGAAGATATCTAGTGTAATAATAGCAGGTGAATTTGATGATAATATTAGAACACTTAGTAAAGATAGTTTTATGTTTATGAGAGAAGAAACTGATTTAGTACAATCTTTAAGTTCTTTTGAACCAGATGATGTTAATATTTCAGAAAAACCTAAAAATAATTCTATTCCTAAAATGAATAAACGACTAATTAAACAAAATAATGTTATGCTTAATAGAAAATTAAGAAGTAATAAAAAATAGTTTTTTATATAAAATATGTATGTTATAATTAGTTTAGATGTGAGGTGTCATTATGGCGATTGGAAATAAAGTATATAAACAATGTTTAAAATTTAAGACAAAATATCCTTGGACAATATCTTGGAGATTAGGATGGAATGCTTCTGTTGTAGAAAAACATATTAATCCTGATGAGAAAGTTTTATATTCTTTTGCTGCTCAAAAGAATGATAATCCATTTAATATAGTTAGTACAGCTGTTGTTACATTAACTAGTAAAAGATTATTAATTGGTAGAAAGAGAGTATTATTTGGGTATTTCTTAAATGCAATTACTCCAGATATGTTTAACGATTTAAAAATTACAAGTGGTCTTATTTGGGGAAAAGTTCATATTGATACTGTTAAAGAACATATATTTTTATCAAATATTGATAAGAAAGCTTTAGTTGAAATAGAAACAGTCATTTCAACTTATATGATGGAAGAAAAGAAGAAATATGCTAATTATGTAGAATCAGAAAATTAAGAGTTTATTTAACTCTTTTTTTTTGTTATAATGAGAGTAGGGTGAGAATATGAAAAAAGTATTTCCAATATTGCTTATTTTATTTGCTTTATCAATGATAGTTCAATACGTTGTTAATGAATTAATTAGTGAACATGTAGTTGAATATTCTATTAAAACAAAAGATAATTCATATATGATAAAAGAAACATTTGATTATGCTGATGGAGATAATTATTATGATTTTACTGTTAGTGATAAAGATGATTTGTTTTATACATTTACTTATAAAAATGATTTTAATAGACAAGAAAGAATTATTAAGGATATTAAAATGATTAGTAGTAATGATTTGCATTGTATTTATCCAATATTTAGAAGAAATAAGGTTGATAATATTCAATGTTTATATCAAGGAAATCAAGTATCTTATAGTTATTTAGAACAAATTGGTAATGAAGATATTAAAATTATTACTAAGAAGTTAACTGAGGAAAATAAGAAATATAAGAATGAAGATTGGGTTGATACTGAGACTGTTCCAAAAGAAGCAGAAAACAGTGTAGTTAAAGCATATATTGATAATGTTATGGAAGATTATGTTTTTACTATTTGGAATTATAGTGGTTTGGTTTTAGTTAGAAAAGGTGATGTTCATACTAGTATTTTCTTAAATAAAGATCAATATGATAATGTTAATTCTGCTTTAGTTGATAAGTATTATATTACTGTTGTTGATGGTACTGATGATTTTAATTATTTTAGAGTATATAATGTAAAAGATATTGGTAAGAAGGATATTTATACTGAAGGAAAAAATTTTATATCAAGAGATTTTTATATAAATGGTGTTTATAAAGATAAATTATATTTAACTGATGTTACTAATAAGAAACAATATGCAGTTGATCCGGTTAGAGATGTTGCGAAAGTTGTTGGTGATGAAGAGAGTGGATTTAAACGAGTTAAAGATGGTAAGTTGATTACTGAAAAAGCTAGTTTATTTATTAATAATAAAATTTATTTTGAAAATACTATTGTTGATAAGAGATTTATTGAATTAGGTGCTAAAGAAGTAAGACAAGATGGAGCTTTTTATTACTTTATAACTGAGAAAGGGGAAGTAATGAGATCTCATGAAGATAAGATTTATAGACCTGTTAAATTATTTCAATTAGAAGGTTTAACTGAATGGATTGTTAGAGATGGAGAAGTATTAGTTGTTGCGAAAGATACAATATATTTCTTTAATGAAAAAACTGGTCTTAAGAAAATAGCTGAAAATACTGAACTTAGTTATAATCATAAAAATATTGTAGATTTTTGGAAGAAGTAGGGATACTTCTTTTTTTTTATAAAAAATAGTTGCATCATTATTTTTTCTTTGTTATAATTAAAACACGTGGAAGTTATATGGGGCTTTAGCCAAGTGGTAAGGCGTGGGTCTGCAACACCCTGAGCACCGGTTCAAATCCGGTAGGCCCCTCCATTTTTTTTATACGATTTTTGCGGATGTGGTTCAATGGTTAGAATACGGCCTTGCCAAGGCTGTGGTGGGGGTTCGATTCCCCTCATCCGCTCCATTGGGAAATCTGTTCGAACTTTTATAGTTTGAACTTAATATAGAAGATATCAATTTCTAAATGAAGTTGATATTTTTTTTGTTAAGAAAGAACAGATTTTATGATTAATATTATTAGTAAACCATTAGAGTTTGATTATGAATTAAAAAAGAAAATTGAGTTTATATGTGATTTTTGTAATACTAAAAAGAAAGAAAAAGACGATGACTTATCATTATAAGTCATCGTTTTATAGTTTCAGTATCTACTTGTGTAATTTCCATAGATTTTAAATACTCTTTCAAAGCTTCAACCATTTTTTGATATCCTGCTTCACTCATATTATTTGCAACAAAATTGTCATGAGCGTATTGTCCTCTTCTTTCGGCTAAATGATTATCTCCAAAATCCCATATTTGGTAGGTTAATTGAAATTCTGAAAAACTTTTTCCATCAGCTGCTTCAACAAAACTTCTAGCTGCATCAATAAATGAACCACCATTTTGAAGAATCCAGTTTTCGATTCCAACTCCACCTAAACCACCTTGAGGAATTTCTCCACGATTAGGTTTATATACTTCAGCTTTTTTAAGCACTTGCTTTGCTAATAAGATATTAGCAACAACATATTTATACTTTTCAGGATCATTTCTTTGAATAGTAGCAAGTCTATCTTGCAATGCCATATCAGTAGAATATGATACTTTATCTGTTTTTTCAGTAAATGTAATATCAATATCTACACTCATATCAGTATCTATTTGAACACCTTTTAATCTAAAGTCTCCAGTACCAGTTAATTCAGAAGAATTTTCTCGACCAAGGTTTTTTAATATAGTTTGCTTTAATTCACTTAATCTTGCAGGATTTGATAATATAGTTTTATCTAATCTCAGCATAAAGTCAAAATCACCATCACCAGGTTTATTTGTTCCTCTTCCAGTTGAACCCGTATCAATTAATTCGACAAATCCCTCAGTTAAATCTCCATCTATATTTGTTTTTAAATGTAATCCCAATTCTTCAAGAGATTTTTTTATTATACTATTAATTTTTTCTCTTTTTGTTTGAACTTCAAAATTGCTTTGTTCTATTTGCTTGGCAAAATATTTAGTTTCTTCTGTAATTAAATTTTCAGAGAAAGTATAATCATTCTCATCAAAATATGATAAACCACTCATTTTAGCTCTTAATTCATCGTAATCTTTTGGAGTAAATACAATTTTACCTTCTTTATTAGCTACAGGAATGTAGAAACCATTCATAGCAATTTCTAATCCTACTCGTGGATCATAATTATCCATAACAATATAATTTATTTCACTAGAAGCAAATCCTGTTCTAATACCATAATGATCTTGTCCTACAACTCCTGTATAGAACACTTCCATTTTAGACATATCTCTTTTTGCTTCTAATGTTTCACTACTTGTTCTAGTAGTTATAAATCTATCATCATTTTTTAATACAAACCATATAGGTCCATAACTTGAAGCAGCAGTTGCAGCTATTTTTTCACTTATTGTTCCATCTGAACTCATAATCATAGATATATCTGTATCGAGTGGAGTAGCATCACTGCCAGCATGTGAACCCAAATACTCTTTTGAAACACTACCATTTTGTAAAATGTTTCTTAAATATGTAATACCACCAATTCCTTTTACAAAATCTCCTTGTTCCAATACCATATCTGAACTTGATGCAGTTCTATTTCTTGAATCAGCAGTTTTAACTTTTCTTTCAATATATTCTTTTGCTTGTTCTAATGTGTTAATACCAGTAAATCCGCAGAACATTCTAATAACTCTATCACCTAAATTATAATCTAATGTTCCATCTGGAGATAATTTCTTTGAGAGTTCCAAAATATCTGTTAAAACATAACCAGTTGATGTAAATATTTCATTATTTTTTTTAGCGTTCATTGTATTGTTATATAATGTTGCTAAATGATTACAAAAAGTAGTTAATTCTCTCATTTCAGTTTCTCCAAGTGAATCAAATTGAATTTGACCAGATTTTATACTTTCATATAAATTTGAACTAAATTCTATATTTTTTAAATATGCATTAACAGATCTATTATTTGAACCAAATGATGATTTAATTAAATCAGAGAATACTGTCACTTTTTTGCCCATTGTTGATGATTTTTTTAATACTGGTGATACCATTGAACTTCCAAGGTTAAATCCTTGAAAATCAGGATGTAATATTTCAAAGCAAGAATATATTTTTCCGACAGTAGGAATATTATTTCTAATAAACACATCTTCGATTTTACTTAAACTATCTAAAGGATTATTTGACTTCAATATTTGAGTAGCAAGTTCTTTTCTAAATGTAAATATTTCACTTGAATTTGATAACGAAAGTCTTGATAAGACTTCTGAAACATATTCTATTTTTTCTATATCAATATTAGTACCAAATTCCATAACATATTCTTTAAATGCTTTTTGAAGTTCAACATCTTGTATTTTAGAATATGCTGATATAACTTTCATACGATTATAGTTTCCGATTTTAAAATTTTCAGAATCATTAAATAAAGGAATAATCCAAGAAATATTTTCTGGAAAAGCACATGCTATATTTGTAGTTTCAAATATATTTAATAATTCAGGATTATCATTAAAATCTTTTAATGTAAATTTTCTATTATAAAATTTATCTTTTATTTCTTGTGGCACATTTGCCCCTAAGAATAAAGTTGGATTATTATTTTTGAAATGACTTGGAATGCTCTCATCATATTTCATATTTCCATCAATAATATTTTGTAATATTGTTTTATCTAATTCATCAAGAAAACCATCTTGTGTAAACTCTTTATTATATAAGAAGTTTTTAAGCTTATTTGCTTCATATACCTGTTCAATATATTTACCATATATAAGCATTACATCTAAGGCATCGGATTCACCAAAAGTTTGTTTAAGTGCATTAACAAAATTAATTTGATGATAACTTGTGCTATATCCTAATGGTCCAGAAATACTCATATTATTTGAAGAACTTTTAAGCATTATCCCAACAGGCATATATTTGAATAAACATTCTAAATCAACACTATTTAAATAATCTCTATAAGCTGGATTTGATAAAATGAATTCTGAAGTAATAGTTCTACCATAAAAAGCTTCTTGCAATTCTTGGGGAGCATTTTTATCTAAGAACATAGATGGATATTGTTCAATTAAATTCTTAGGAATATGTGTAGGATAGGTTAATCCTTTTTCAATAATAAGTTTTCTTAAAGTTTCATGAATTCTATTTTGAATTTGGTCTATATCATCAGTAACCGAAAACACTATTTCATATTGATAGTGATCTGACATTCTTCTATCGAAAACAATATCTAAGACATCTCTATATTCAGTAATAAAATTCATAACTCCATTAAAATCAGTCTTACTACTGATGAAACTATAAATGTTCTCATATCCGTATAATGTATCACTTCCATCAATTTTAATAGACATATCTTTAAAACAAGAACTTAAATCTTTTCCATTTAAATATGGAATATACTCTGGATGTTCTATAAGTAATTGAGGTGTTATCGATTTTGTATAAAATAATTTTTGTAATTCTTCTGGTGCTTGTTCAGATATAAATAATTCTGCATTTCTTACTCTAAATTCTCCTGTCATTTTTCTATAATCTGGAGCCTTATCAACATAATCCCAATCACTTGGTCCATATATTATCATTCTTTTCATTGCTTCATAAAATTGGTCTTTTGTATATGGACCTTCAATATAATATCCATTCTCATCTCTTTTAGTGTAAATTGTTTTCTTAGGATCGTGTTCATTTCCTGCATAGTGTAGATACATGTTAAACATCAATTTAAGCATTTCACAATTGTTGTTCGAAAAAAAGTGTCCACATTCATTATCAAAATCAACAACATTTCTTAAACCATATGTATCAATAAATGATAAGACATGATAATTTAATATTGTTGAAAATGGAAATGGCATATTAAATAAGTAGTCTTCAGGAAGTTGGCTCAATTCATTAATAAAATTTTCTGATAGATATCCGTAATTAAAAGTTTTCAAATATTCTACAATTGATGAATACTTAAAAATTTCTTTGTATTGTTCATTTGTTGGCTTAATTGGTGGCCTTACATCTCCATATTCTCTATAAGTATTATTTAATATATCATCAGTAAATTGTTTTAAATAATTATGTTTTTCTTCCTCTGAAGAAAGACTAGAAATAGTGGCAATAAAACTATAAATATCATTATTTTCTACTATTAAAGGCGCTAATGTACCATAAATTTTCATAAATTCTTTTAGTGAACTATCCGTAATATTATTTTTATTATTTTCATCGTTTAATAAGCAATAACTTAAATCTTTATCTTTAAATAATTCCCAATTACCAATTATTTCTTTTAGATTAACTTTACCACGATTAAAGGCGTGTTTCATATTTCTTAATCTGCTTTCACTATAATCATCTGTTTCATTATTTCCAATTCTAGATATTTCAAACAATCTATCAGAATATACTTCAGCCATTTTTGGTGAATAATCACTTGGCTTTATTTGATCTTTTACAAGTTCATACAAAGCTTGATTAATATTTTCTGTTTGTGAATCAATAGACATTAATATATCTCTAAAACTTATGCTATTATCAAATATATATTTATTAATTAATTCCCAATCTAATTTTTTACATTTATCTATACCAAATTTTCCAACTATTTTTCTATCTGATTCTATGATACATGAAACTGGTATTTTATCATCTAATTGATATTCAATAAATTCACTTAAAGATAGAGTACAATTATATACTTTATTTAAAATACGTTTTGGAACTTTTAATCTTTTCCCAAATATTTGTTTTCTTTGATATTTATAATCCATCTATTATCACCTACAATACCATTTTATCATATGTTTAGTTCAATTTAGCGTAATTACAAATAATTTAAATAAAAAGTATTTATAATTAAATAAATTTATGGCAAGATGCATATAGAAATTGATACTTGTATGCATTAATTCTCAATTGTGATGGAAAAGTTGAGAATAACTAACCAATCGCTCTATATAAAAATAAGTACATCATATGATGTACTTTTTATTTTTCTATTTTTATATTTATTAGTTTATTATTTTTTTTAGAATTGGATTCTTCTAATGTTTTTTCTACAAACTTAGTAAATTCTTCATCATTTGTTTGTTCTTTTACAAATCTTACAAATTCTTTGTCATTATCTTTAGTTTCATTTTTCTTTTTGAATAGTTTCATATGATTCTCCTTTTATATTTTTATTATATAGCATTAGATTTTCTTTTACAATTTTAAATTTTATGTTAAAATACTAATGCATTTGAAAGGAGTAGTTTATATGGGATATTTAGAAGAATTAAATTCGGGTGAAAAGAATTTATATTCTGATAGTTATTTCTCTGGGGAATACAATCAATCTTTATATTTAGTAAAATCTAGAGATGATGGTTCTCATAAAGATAAATATTATATATGGGCTACTACTATGATTGATGGAAGAGAGGTTAAACAAGGGCATATTTATTTTTATTTAGATCATGATACTAAGACTAGTTCATTTATTGGTGTGAAAGTTTTAGAACAATTTAGAAATTTAAATATAGGTTCATTACTTGTTTCTTCTTGGATTGATCTTTGTTTAAATAGTGGGTATGATTTTTTAGGTGTTCATGAAAAACAAAGAAAGCCGTTTCTATTATATTTATTAAAGACTTATGGATTTGATATATTAGATCAAAGTTTATATGATACTAGACGTGATGTTGTTTCTTTATGTAGATGTAATGACTATTCAGATAGAAGAAAATTACTTTTATTTAGAGATAAAAAACATGAAGATATTTTTGCTAATTCAAAAGTTTTTTCTACTAATAATTATGAAATTATTGGTGATATAGGTGATTATATTTATTTAGATGATGTGATTATGCCTTTACAAAGTTTTAGAAGGGATAATGTTCCATATTATTTACTTAACTATGATAAAGCAAAAGTTAAAACTAAGAGTGTTTTAGAAAGACATAAAAAATAATTTATGTCTTTTTTAATTTTATTAAATTTTTTTAAATTCCAAGATAATAATACTTTTGGAGGGTGAAAAAATGAAAGATGAAATTACAAAGACAGAAATGAAAGTAGGAGAGCATATAGTTGGTGTTATGAATGTTAATGGTAGTGAATATATTTCACTAACTGATTTAGCAAGATATGCTGATAGAGAGGAACCTAGGATTCCTATACAAAATTGGATGAGAAATAAAGATGTAATATTATATTTAGGATTATGGGAAAGCATTAATAATTCAAATTTTAAACGTGTCGAATTCGACGCGTTTAAAAATGAAGCGGGATGTAATAAGTTTAAAATTTCTCCACAGAAATGGATAAGTTCAACAAATGCAATTGGTATTATTTCTAAATCAGGAAGATATGATGGTGGAACTTATGCTCATTCTGATATTGCATTTGAATTTGCAAGTTGGTTATCTCCTGAATTTAAATTATATTTAATTACTGAATTTCAAAGATTAAAGAAGAATGAAGCATATCAAGATAAATTAGAATGGCATGCTAATAGAATTTTAACTAAGATGAATTATTTAGTTCATACTAATGCAATTAAAAATATAATTATACCTAACTTAACAGAAAAACAAAAAAGATTTGTTTATGCAGAAGAAGCAGATGTATTGAATGTTGCTTTATTTGGTATGACTGCTAAGGAATGGAGAGTTTTAAATCCAGAATTATCTAAGTTTGGAAATATTAGAGATTATACAGATTTGCTACATTTAGTTGTATTAAATAATTTAGAAAATATAAATGCAGAATTAATAAAGATGAATATTTCTCAAAGAGATAGACTTGTTAAACTAAATATGATTGCAAGAGAACAGATGAACATATTAAACAATAGTAATTCTTTAAATTATATAGATAAATTGTTATAATTTAGATAGGTGATTATATGAAAGATAAGAATGTTTTTGATTATGAAAAATTATGTATGTTGATTACTAATATATCTTTTATATCTATTATTATTTTTGTTAGTATTCAAGCATTATATTTTTGTTTACATTCTACTGGATTATTAGAAGTTATATTTCCTGTTGGGACTGATAAACTATTTGTAAGTGTAATATATTGTTATGGATTATTCACTTTACTTTATTTTTTATTATTTCCATTTTGGATTATTTTTAATATTATTTTGGAAGTTGTAAGAATTATTAAACTTGTAATTAGAAAAGAAAAAATAAAGTTTTTAAATATTATTAAGATTAGCATAAGTTTAATTTTATATGGTATTGTTTGTAGTTCTTTTTTTATAAATCTACTGTAAAGTAGTTTTTTTTAATATATTTTATTGGAATAATAAATATATTGTTTTATAATTAGTATGATAGGAGTGATTAGATGAACGAACAAAATAATAAACCTATACCTGAAATGAAGGGTGTAGAATTTAATAATAATATTCCTGTACAAAATGTTAGTAATCAGCCTGTACAAGATATTAATCCGGGGAATGTGGTTAGTCCTGGACAACAAGTTGTTAATAATAAAGAGGTTAAGAAAAAGAAGAAGAATTCTTTTCAAGGATTTATTATTGCTTTATTAATAATTATGACATTAGTTTTAATTGGTGGAATGGGTTATATTTATTATGAAGATAATTATCTAAATAAAGATGATTCTATTGTTACTGATGTAGAAGAAGTACATTCTCCATATAGAATGTCTGGTAATGGATTAGAAGATTTTGATATTCATTTCATGCAACTTGAAAATAAGAAGTCTAATATGGTATATAGTCCAATATCAATTAAATATGCACTTGCAATGTTAAATGAAGGTACTGCTGGTATGAGTAATGCTCAAATTAGAGGTTTAATTGGGGATTATAATGCTAGAAAGTATACTAATAGTAATAATATGTCTTTTGCAAATGCATTATTTATTCGTAATAGTTTTAAAAGTGGTATTAAAGATAGTTATGTTTCTAATTTAACTAGTAAGTATGGAGCTGAAATTATTTATGATCCTATTACTAGTCCTGATCCTTTAAATAAATGGGTTAGCAATAAAACATTTGAATTAATTCCTGATATGTTTGATAATTCAATTACTAATAGTGATTTTGTATTAATTAATGCACTTGCAATTGATATGGAATGGAATAAGAAAATTCAAGCTACATGTGCAACTTATAAAGATGCATATAATGTTAGATATCCACATATTGATTTTTATTCTAGTGTTCCACTATTATGTGATGAACTTTATAAACAAATGAAATTTAATGATGGAGAAGAAGTTAATGCAGTTCAAGTAGGGGCTGCTATTAATAGATATGATATTATCAATTCTTTAGGTAAAGATAATATTAAAAAGACAATTACTGCTGAATATAAGAAGTGGTTAGAAGATCCTATGAATTATGAGTTTGCTAAACAAAATAATGAATTAGATGTTGATAGTTATGTAGAGGAGTTTATTAATGATTTAGGATCTAGTTATAAAGATGTTAAATTTTCAACTGATTTTTCATTACATGTTGATGATAAAGTTAAAGTATTCTCTAAAGATTTAAAAGAATATAATGGATTAACTTTAGAATATATTGCACTAATGCCAAGAAATGTTGAATTAGAAACTTATGTTAAAAATATGAGTGCTAAGAGTTTAAATAAGGATATTAAAAAATTAAAAGCAATTAAGTTAGAAAACTTTACTGATGGAAAAGTTACTAAAATAGTTGGAGATATTCCATTATTTAGTTATAAGTATGAATTAAGATTAATGGATGATTTAAATAAACTTGGTATTACTGATGTATTTGATTCTAAAAAAGCGGATTTATCTAAATTAAGTGATGCTAAAGGTGTTTATATTAATCATGCATCTCATAAAGCTAATATTGATTTTTCAAATGATGGAATTAAAGCAGCAGCTGCTACTGCAGTAGGTGGTATGGGTTCTGCAGCAGGTGGATTTGATTATTTATATGAAGTTCCAGTAGAAACAATTGATATTACTTTTGATAAACCATATTTATATTTAATTAGAGATAAAGCTAGTGGAGAAGTATGGTTTACTGGTACAGTTTATAATCCTACAACAAAATAAAAAGTCTAATGACTTTTTATTTTTTCTTTTGTTGATGCAAATATATCTTCTGGAGATTTGAATTGTTCATTTTGATATCCATCTTTATTTACTAGGAATGATAGATGAGTACCTTGTCTTAAATCATGTAGATCGTTTGCAATAATATAGTCCATATCATTTTTTATACATAATTTTGTTGCTACTTCTAGAAGATGTTCTTTTGTAACATTTTCTAATAGTTTAAATCCTATTAAAGTAGCTTCTGGGAATAGTTTTCTTAATTTAGATATAAGTTTAGGGGTAAGAGTTAATTTTACTGTTAGATGTGGTTCATAACTACTTATTTTAGTATCATCATTAACTTTACATTTTGGATTAGTTAAAATACTTAGAATTTCTTCTTTAGTAATTAATCCTTGTGTTATAGCTTGAGCAAGTTCATCTGCTAAATCTTCCATTCTAAAAGAAAATTCTGGTTTATAATCTCCTACGGCAGAAGAGTGTATTACTAGGTCATATTTATTTTTAGATTCATTAATTAGTGCTTGCAACATATCTTCTGTTGTTTCGATTGGGATAGTTTTTAAATTGGGATTATTTTCTAAATTATATCTTTCATATAGATTTGATCTTACAACACTTCTTGTTGCAATTAAAGTTACTTCATATCCTTCATTTAAATAATTTTTTGTTAATTCAATTCCTAGTCGTCCTGTAGACATATTTGTAATTTTCATTACTTCATCAATATATTCGTTTGTTGGTCCTGCTGTTATTAATATTTTCTTTTTCATATTTTTTCCTCCTTCATACTTGTATTATAATTTTTAAATTTTTATAATAAAAATATATATTACTTATATTTGATATAAGGAGTGGTTATATGAATATTAATTTTGAACTTTATAAAGTTTTTTATGAAGTAGCGAATGAGAAGAGTATTTCTAAGGGTGCGGAGAAGTTAATGATTAGTCAACCTGCTGTTACACAGTCTATTCATACTTTAGAAGAACAGCTAGGTGGGAAGTTATTTATTAGAACTCCTAAAGGGGTTGTATTAACTAATGAAGGTGAAATTCTTTATAATTATATAAGAGAAGGAATGAATTATTTTATAAATGGATCTAATAAATTTTTATCATTAAAGAATTTAGATTCAGGGGTTTTAAATATAGGGGCATCTACTGTTATAAGTGAAAATATATTAATCGATGTACTTGGTTTATTTCATAAGAAATATCCTAATGTTGTTATTAATATTTATAATGATTTAACAGATAATTTAGTTAAGAAACTTAGAAATGGAGATTTAGATATAATTGTTATAAGTTCTGATAATACTTATAAAGATATAGAAGTACATGATGTTTGTTTATTACATGATATATTTGTTAGCAATAGGGAACTTGATATTACTTTAGATAAGAATAATATTTCTGATTTTGATATTATTATTCAAAAGAATCCTTCTATTATGAGGCGTAATTTTGATAAATCAATTGACTTTGATTTTTGTCCTAAGATGGAAGTTGTTAGTCATTCTTTAGTATGTAAATTAGTATCTAATGGATTTGGTATTGGGCTTGTTACAAAGGAATTTATTAATGATAATTTTTATGAAGTTAAAAGTGATATTTTAATACCTGCAAGAAGAGTTGTTTATGGAATTAAAGATGATCGTGAATGTAGTTTTTCTTGTAGTGAGTTTATTAAAATGATTGAGGAATATTATGAAAAGATGTAGTTGGTGTAGTAGTAATTTAAAGTATATTAAGTATCATGATAACGAATGGTGTGTACTTAATGATACAAGTGATAGATATTTATTAGAAATGTTAATACTTGAGAGTTTTCAAGCAGGACTATCTTGGGAGTGTATTTTAAATAAAAGAGAGAATTTTAAAGATGCTTATGATAATTTTGATATAGAGAAGATTATTTTATATGATGATGAAAAAATTTTATCCTTATTAAATAATAAGGGAATTGTTCGTAATAAATTAAAGATTAATGCAAGTATAAATAATAGTAAAATATTTAAAAGTATTTGTTTAGAATATGGATCTTTTTATAAATACTTATGTAGTTTTTATGATGGTGTTATTTATGAGAATAATTGTACTACTAACTGGTTATCTGATAAGATTAGTAAAGATTTAATTTGTCGTGGAATGAAGTTTGTTGGTAGTACAATAATTTATTCGTACTTACAGGCTATTGGTATTATATATTCTCATGAAGAAGATTGTTTTATGTGTTATACTAAATAGGAGGGATATTATGGAAAGAATCGATAAAGTTATTAGTAATCAAGTTGGATATTCTAGAAAAGAAGTAAAAGAACTTGTAAAGAAGAAACGTGTTAAAGTAGATGGTGTAATTGTTACTAATAGTGATATTAAAGTAGATACTTCTATTAATAAAATATTTATTGATGATGAAGAACTTATATTTAAAAAATATGTTTATTTAATGCTTAATAAACCAAAAGGATATATTTCTGCTACTGAAGATAGAAGTTTACCTACAGTACTTGATTTAATAGATGAAAAATATTTACATCGTAATTTATTTCCAGCAGGAAGACTTGATAAAGATACTACAGGATTGATGATTATTACTGATGATGGAGATTTTGCTCATAATATTTTATCTCCTAAGAAACATGTTAAGAAATCATATGAAGTTGTTATTGATAAAAAGATTACTAATGAAATGGTTTTAGGTTTTAGAGATGGTATTAAATTAATAGATGGAGAATGTAAGAGTAGTGAACTTGAAATTACGGGGGAGTATTCGGGTATTGTCACTTTAACTGAAGGAAGATATCATCAAATTAAAAGAATGTTTGGATGTTTTGGGGCAGAAGTTGTTGAATTAAATAGAATTTCTATGGGAAATTTTTATTTACCAGAGGATTTAGAGTTGGGTGAATTTAGAGAATTTACTGAAGAAGAATTAAAGAAAGTAGTTGAATAGAATGGATCAAGAAAAGTTTGGTAATTTAATAAAGAAAATTAGAAAGGATAATAATCTTACTCAAAAAGAATTTGCTGATAAATATAATGTTACATATCAGGCTGTAAGTAAATGGGAGAATGGTAAGAATATGCCTGATTCTTTATTAATTAAAAAGATATGTGATGATTTTAATTTAAAAATAGAAGATTTATTTAATGGTGAAGTTAAAAAGAAAAGTTATGTTCCTATTATGATTGTTTTAGGCCTTATTGTTTTCTTTATATGGGGATTAGTTATTATTAGATGTATTGATTCTAGTTATGAATTTAAAACAATTACAACTAGTTGTGAACGTTTTAATATTAGTGGTTCTTTAGCTTATAATACTAAGAAAGCTACTATATATATTTCTAATATAGAATATTGTGGTGGTGATAATAGAGAGATGTATTCTAGTATTAGTTGTACTTTATATGAAGAAGATATTGAATTATTTAAAAAGATAGATTCTTATGTTTATGAAGGAAGTCCAATTACTTTGGAAAAGTTTTTAAAAGATGTTAAATTCAAAGTAGATGATTATGATAGTATTTGTAAAGATAGAAATATTCATGCTTTATATATAGATATTATTGCGAAAGATGATAAAGATAGAGCAAAGAAATATAGAGTTGATTTAGAGGTTGAAGGTAGTTGTAAGAAGTAACTCAACTTATATTTTAGTTAATTCAACTAACTGTTTATTTATTTTTCTATATTTTAATGTATAATTTTAATTGTAGGAGGAAAATATGAAAAAGAAAAGTTTATTAATTTTATTATTAATTATTAGTTTATGTGTTGTAGGTTGTTCTTGTGAAAAACAATTAGAGGATTTACCTAAGCCAGAAATTACAAGTGGTATTAGAGGAGAACAATTTGGGATTGATAAAAATATAAATGAAGAGACTATTGATAAATATTTAGGTCGAAGTGATAGTGTTTATCGTGATATGAGAATGTTAAAAGATCCAGGCAATTATGAAGCTATTGGAGGAGATTCTTATTTATCAGGATTTGTTAAAGGATTTGAAGTTGTTCCTTATCCGTTATTAGTTAATGTTAGTGGTTTACCTGATGAAGTAGGAGATACTTATACTGGTAAAACATTATTTAAAGAAAAAGATGGTAAATATACTGCTAGATATGAAGAATCATTAGAAATTTTAGAATATTATTTTCCAAAAGATAAAAATATATTCTTAATGTGTGGAGGCGGAGGTTACGCTGGAATGACTAAGAATATGTTAGTTTCCTTAGGATGGGATGAGGATAAAATCTATAATGTTGGTGGTTATTGGTACTATGATGGTGAAAATAATGTAGAAGTTAAAAAGACTAATAAAGATAAAAGTGTTTCTTATGACTTTTGGAAAGTTACTTATCATGATATAGATTTTAATAATTTACATAAGGTTAAATAATATGAAAAAGATAATTGTTTTAATACTTATAAGTCTATTATTAGTAGGTTGTAATGGAAAAATAAAATTAGAGGATAAATATTATAAAAGAAGTGAGTTTATTGATATAGATTATTTAGGTGTTGATGATTTAATTAAATCTAAGGAAAATTTTGTAGTATTTATATATCAACCTATGTGTATTATGTCTTCTGAGTTTGAAAAGTTATTAGATGAGTATATGGACATAAAAAAAATTAGTATTTATAAAATGTCTTTTACTGATATGAAGAAAACTAGTTTAAAAGATACAGTTAAGTTTTATCCGTCATTTATAATTTTTAAAGATGGGGAAGTAGTTGATTTTTTAGATGCTGATAGTGATGAAGACACTAATAAATATAAAATATTAAAAGCATTTAAAGAATGGTTTGAAGGTTATGTAGAGATATAAAAAAGAACCAATTTAATTGGTTCTTTTATATTTTTCTTGTGATTAATACTTTTAATACTGTATATACTATACTAAATATTAAAAATACTGGAATAAATAAAAGTATTATTTCAAATCTTTCTAAGTTTGATAATTGAATTACTGATTTAAAGAAATATAACATTTGATTATCAAATAACATAATTAATGTTGCGAAGATTACTGTAAGGATTGCAGCTTCTTCAATAGAGTTTTTGATTATTTCTTTTTGTTCAGCTTTTGCAAGTTTGTATGCTTTCTTTTTTCTTTTAAATTTAAACATTAGGACACCTCTTTTTATTATTTATATGTTAATTATAACATAGAGTTTTATGTTCAACAATAATAAATATTTGTATGTGTAAAGTGATATGTTTACATTTATTGACATTTTATGATTAATTTTATTTATAATTATTTGACTTTTAATTATTGATAAATCTTTTTGATTTTAAATTATGATATAATTTTGTTGGAGGTTACCTATGAAAATAAAAGTTAAAAACGTCTTAGTTAATTACATACAATATGGTGAAGGTAAAGATATTTTGTTGTTACATGGATGGGGACAAAATATAGAAATGATGAAAATGTTAGGAGATAACTTTTCAGATAGATTTAGAATTACAATATTAGATTTTCCTGGGTTTGGATTTAGTGAAGAACCTAGTGAATCTTGGAATATAAAAGATTATGCAGATATGTTAGAAGAGTTTATTAATAAACTTGATATAAAGAAACCTATTATTATGGGACATTCTTTTGGAGGAAGAGTAGCGATTAGATATTCTGCAGATCATGTGGTTGAAAAAATAGTTCTATTTGGAAGCCCTTGTGTAAGAGAAGATACTGAGTTACCACTTAATGTTAAAATTTTAAAAGGTATTAAGAAATTACCAGGAATGGATAAAATTGGAGAATTTGCAAAGAACTTTATAGGTTCAAGAGATTATAAGGCAGCAAGTCCTATTATGAGACAAACATTAGTAAATGTTGTTAATGAAGATTTATCAAAGTATGCAAAAGAAATTGATTGTCCAACATTACTTATTTGGGGTGAAAATGATTTAGAAGCTCCTGTTAGTGATGCTAAGATATTAGAAAGTATTATGGTAGATGCAGCATTAATAGTTTTACCAGGTACACATTATGCATACATAGAAAATTTAGGACAAGTTGTTAATATACTAAATAATTTTATTTAGGAGGAAGTTATGACTATATATATTTTATTAATATTAATGTTAATATTTTGTACAGTGTATAAATCTAAAAGAAGTTTACATATGTTACAGCAAAATTTATATAATGAAAATAATAGATATATTAAATGGATGATTAAAAATAATAAGATATTTTTTGATTTAGATTTATCAATATTATTAATTTCATTAGTAGGTAGTTTTGTATTTTATGATATAGAATATTTATCATTTATTGGACTTTGGTCAATTATTGTTATTAGTTTTATTCTAGGAGTAGTTTGGAATAGAAGAATTAGAAATGATCAAAATAAGAAACCTTTAGTTATTACAAAGAGAATTAAGAGATTAATATTTACTAGTAGTTTATTTTATTTAGTACCAATAGTTTTGTTATTTATGAATGTTAATAATAATAAATTTTGTTGGTTAATGGTATTTATTTTTACTATTTTAATTTATTTAAACTATATAATTGTTTATATTGCAAATATTATTAATAAACCTATAGAGAAGATGATATTCTTAGGTTTTAGAAGAAAAGCTAAAAGTAAATTAAGAAGTATGAATAAACTTAAAGTAATTGGTATTACTGGTAGTTATGGTAAGACAAGTAGTAAGAATATTCTTTGTGATATTTTAAATATTAAGTATAATGCTTTAGCTAGTCCTAAGAATTTAAATACTCCTAATGGATTAATGATTACTATTAATAATCACTTAGATAAGTTTACTGATGTATTTATTGCAGAGATGGGGGCTTATGTTAGGGGAGAAATTAAAGAACTTTGTGATTTAGTTGAACCTAAATATGGTATACTTACTAGAATTGGAACTGCTCATTTAGAAAGTTTTGGTAGTGAAGAAAATATTATTAAAGGTAAATTTGAACTTATTGAATCTTTACCTGAAGATGGATTTGCAGTATTAAATGGTGACGATCCTAAACAAGTTAGTTACAAACTACAAAATAAAGTTAAGATTATTTGGATAGGTATTAATAATAAAAATGTAGATGTTCGTGCTGATAATATTAAGTGCTCATCTAAAGGTAGTAGTTTTGATGTATATCTTAAAGGTGATGAGAATGTTTATAAATTTGAAACTAAGTTATTAGGAGATCATAATATTTATAATATTCTTGCAGGTATAGCTTTTGGAATTGAATTTGGAATTTCTATGGAAGAACTAATTCAAGCAGTTAGAGGGGTTAGACCTGTAGAACATAGGCTAGAGTTAAAAAGACTTGGTAATTTTTATCAAATAGATGATGCTTATAATTCTAATCCGGTAGGGGCAGAAGCAGCTTGTCGTGTACTTGGAATGATGCCAGGAATTAGAGTTGTTGTTACTCCAGGTATGATTGAACTTGGAGAAAAAGAGGCTGAATATAATAAGAAATTTGGAGAACAAATTGCTGAAGTTGCTGATTATGTTGTTTTAATTGGGGAGAATAAAACTAAACCGATTAAAGAGGGATTATTAACTAAGGGATTTGACAAAGAGAAAATAATAGTTTTTAATGATGTTAGAAAAGCATATTCTTTTATAGGTACATTAACTGGTAATGAAGAAGTGTATGCTTTATTTGAAAATGATTTACCAGATACATTTAATGAATAGGGAGATGAAGTTATGAAAATTAGAGTTGGTGTTATCTTTGGAGGAGAGTCTGTTGAACATGAAGTAAGTATTATTTCTGCTATGCAGGCTATGAATAAATTAGATTTAGAAAAATATGAAGTTGTACCAATTTATATTACTAAAGATAGAGAATGGTATACAGGAGATATGTTAAAAGATATTGAAGTGTATACTGATTTAAATTTAATTAAGAAATATGCTAAAAACGTAGTTTTATATTGTAAGAATGGTAACTTTGTATTACAAACTAAAGGATTCTTTAAAAGTGTTGTTAAAGAAATTGATATTTGTTTACCAGTTGTACATGGTACAAATGTAGAAGATGGAGTATTACAAGGATACTTACAAAGTATTGGTATTCCATTTACTGGGTCTAATGTATATGGATCAGTAGTTGGTCAAGATAAAGCTTACATGAAAGATGTATGGAAGAGTGCAGATATTCCAATGACTAAATATGTTTGGTTCTATGATGTTGATTATAAACAAGATAGTGATGCTATCATGAAAAAAGTTGGAACTTTAAAATATCCAGTTATTGTTAAACCTGCTACTACTGGTTCATCTGTAGGTATTAGTGTAGTTGATAGTGAAGATAAGTTATTTGAAGCTATTGATGATGCTATTTTATATGATTCTAAGATTGTAGTAGAAGAAGTGGTTAAGAACTTAAAAGAAGTTAATATTGCTGTTATGGGTAATTATGAACATCAAAAAGTTAGTGAAATTGAAGAAGTGCTTTCTGGAAATAAATTCTTAACTTATACTGATAAATATATTGGTGGAGGAAAGAATGGTAAATTAAAAGGTGCTAAGGCTCCTGGTAAGGCTTCTAAAGGTATGGCCTCAACTAACAGAAAACTTCCTGCAGAACTATCTGATAAAGTTAGAAGTGAAGTAGAAGATATTGCTGTTAGAGCATTTAAAGCATTAGGTGTTAGTGGAAATAGTAGAATTGATTTCTTAATTGATCAGGATACTAATAAAGTTTATATTAATGAAATTAATTCAATTCCTGGTTCTCTTGCTTTCTATTTATGGGAAGCTAAAGGAATTAGTTTTACTCAAGTACTTGATGATATGATTAATATAGGTATTAAAGACTATAAAAAACGTGTTAGTAAGACACATTCATTTGAAAGTAATATCTTACAAGGTTTTGCTTCAAATGGAGGAGTTAA
>JAEDES010000036.1 GCA_016293205.1 Bacilli bacterium | reverse complement strand
CATTTCTATATTCAACTCTAACTTTAATTGGCATTGTTACACCAGCTGCAATTGCTTGTTTATTAGCAATACTTTCACCATTTTGATAACTTACTGTATAATTTAAATATTTAGCTTGCTCCGCAGTAAGTTCTGGTGTCTTAGTAACTTTCTCAATCATTGCATCAATTGATCCACTATTAACAACATCTACAGTAAATTCATAAAAGTCACCCGGCATATTTAATGTTGCACTAAAAGTTAAACTTTTTTCAGAAGTAAGTGTTGGCACTGTTGTCGTAACACTTCCATTTGTAACTTTTGGATTTGCTAAATGAACATCCCAATTTGCAGATGATACTTGCGCACTACCTTGAATTGTTAATACTGCATTAAGTGCAGCATACGCAATTGTTAATGTAAAGACACAAATTGCTACTAAGCATAATCCTAATGTTAATACTTTTCTATCTTTAATATTAAAGTTTAATCTTTTCATTTTTCTTCTCTCCTATTCTTATACATAAATTATATAATAATTATAAAAATAGCACAATAAAAAAATTGCACATAAATGTAAACAAAAAATAGTTGCCTTTAAAGCAACTATTTTATATACATTGTAATCTTATGAGTAGACTTATCATTTACTAAGTCAATCTTATTACTAATTTGACTTACACCATCTAAAATAACTTCATCTTTATCACTTCTGATTACTTCAATATTATAAGTTGTATCCATGTATGTATAACATGCTTTGAATCCATCCCAATGTACTGGCATCTTAGGATCAAGTTTTAACTTATCACCTTTTTTCTTTAGACCAACAATTTCTCTAATACCTACTCTATAGAACCATCCTGCTGATCCTGTATACCAAGTCCATCCACCTCTTCCATTATGTTCTTTAGCAGAATAAATATCAGCTGCAATAACATAAGGTTCAACTTTATAACTATTAGCTAAAGTATTGTTCATACCTCTATTAACTGGATTTATCATTTGATAATATCTATATGCTCTATCACTATATCCTGCTTTAATTAAAGCCATAATATACCAAGCAACAGAGTGTGTATATTGACCACCATTTTCTCTAATACCGTTTGGATAACTCATAATATATCCAGGATTATTTAATGACTTATCAAATGCAGGAGTAAGTAATTTAACAATCTTACTCTTATTATCAACTAAGTTATCTTCAACTGCATTAATTACACTTTGAACTCTATCCTTAGGAGCAACACCACTTAATATAGCAAAACTTTGTGATAATAAATCAATCTTACATTCGTTATTTTCACTACTTCCAAGTTTATCTCCATTATCGAAGAATGCTCTTAAATAATGTTCACCATCCCAAGTTTTCTTATTAAGATTATCTTTAAGTTTTTCGTTGAATGTAACATACTCTTCAACTTTAACTTTTTCACCTTTACGATCAATCTTCTTCATTAATTTAACGAAGTCTTCAATAATTTGATATAAGAAGAATCCTAACCAAACACTTTCTCCTTTACCTTTAATACCAACTTTATTCATTCCATCGTTCCAGTCTCCTCCACCCATAAGTGGTATCTTATGACGGCCTAATGAATTCATTGATAATTGTAAAGATTTAATACAGTGTTCTAATAATGTTCCAGTCTTTTCAGTATAAGCATAAGTAATTCCTTTTTCAGCTTCATAATCACTTAACTTATCTCCTGTAATATATGGAATTTTCTCATTCAAAATAGATTTATCTCCTGTAACATCAATATAATGAAGTGTTGCATAAACTAACCATAAATAATCATCTTTAAATCTACTTCTTAATCCAAATCTATTTTTAACATGCCACCAGTGAAGAACATCTCCTTCTTCAAATTGATGAGAAGCATTTATTAAGATTTGTTCTTTAGTAAAATCTGGTCTAATCATTACAATATTCATAGCATCTTGTAATTGATCACGATATCCAAAAGCCCCACTAACTTGATAGAATCCAGCTTTTGCTAAAATTCTTGAAGATAATGTTTGATATAAATACCAGCCATTAACAACATAATCAAAACTATTATCAGGAGATTTAACTTTAATAATACCTAAAGTTTTATTCCAATCATCCTTAACAGCTTGTAATTCTTTTAATACATTATTAACATCATTATATTTATTAATTAAATCTAAGTTTTCCTTATCAGAATAACTACTTCCTAAAGTAAATACTACATATCTTTCTTCTTTACTATCTAAAGTAACATGACAATCAATACTCTTAGATAAAATCTTATTACAACAAGCATTTGTAATCTTTTCAGAAGAACTCATAAATACATTAACATCAGAGAAATTAATACTATAAACATTTCTCATTTTAACATAATTATCTCTTCCCATAAATTCACATAAGATATGTCTAGCAGTCTTTTCTTCAAAGTTACCAAATGTTGGATTAATCCAATAATTAATATCTAAATCAACTTTACTATTAGTCTTATTAGTAAGTTTTATTAAATACATCTTAACAGTATCATTTACTGCCACAAATTCAGTTATTTCTTTCTTAACATCCTCTGTTTCACTTTCTAAAATACTATATCCAAATCCATGAATACATCTAGTAGGATCAAATACTTTTCCATTGAATTTAAATCCTTCAGACTTATCATTAACTACCATTTCATTATTCCATGAAGTTATCTTATATTCACCTGAATTATATGCATAAGTAAATCCACAACCATTATTAGTAATAACAGTACCAAATCTCTTATTAGCAATTACATTGCTCCATGGCATTGGAGTATTTCTATTATAAATAACATATTCAGATCCATTATTTCTAAATCCACCATATCCATTATCAAACATAAGTTTTTCAGTATTTAAAGTTTCAATATTATCTTCAAACTCACTCTTACTATAATCACTAATTTTGTTTTCTTCTTGAAGTTCTAATACCATTTCACTTAAAGGTTTATGATCTTGAATAACAAACTTTAATCTTGGAACAATATTTAATAAACTTCTTTCTTCTGAAGTCAACTCATTACCATTAATAACAGTAATATTACCTGGTGTATGATAGAAACTATTAAGTGTATACATTCTATACATTTCATCTTCAATCTCTTTTTTAATTATCTTAGAGAATTGACTAGTCTCACTATTAATAATAACTAAATCTACAAATATAGAATTATTCTTATAGTATTCAAAACACTTCATCGCATCTAATACTATACTCATATCACTAATATCACTAATTTCAATCGAAATAATTGGTCTATCTCCACTAATACCAAACTTCCATAGTCCCGTTTGATTCAATGCATTCTTTCTTAAATAATTATTTCTTTCTTCACTAACAGTAATCTTAGTAGTTTGGTACAAGTAATTTAACATCATATTATATGTTCTCATTTCTTGTCCATCTATATTTAAGTTCTTAGTATTAATAATATTCATTAAACTAGCAACTTTAAATGCTCTATCAAATTCATTAGGAGTATTATAAGAATTAATAATATCATTAATTTGTTCTCTACTTCTACCAAATCCAATAACTACATATACTGATTCACTACTATTAGGTTGAATACTAATTCTATTTCTTAAACTCATTACTGGATCTAAGTTATCTCCACAATAATTTGATAGTTCTTTATCAATCATATTAGGATTACTAATAGAATTATTTCTACCTATAAAACTACTTCTTTCTGTTTCATAACTATAAGGTTTATCAACATAAGGAATAACTAATCTAGAAACCATATAATTACTTATATTAGTTTCTCCTCTACTCTTTCTTCTAGCAATTAATGAATTAGTCTTTTTATCAAAACTTGTAGTAATAAACATACTATTAAATACTTTATGACTAACATCATCCATATTTTCAGAAAGAATAACTTCTGTATAACTTGTAAGTTCTAAGTTTTTAACTTTATCACTATTATTCTTAAAAGTAATTTTTCTAATTTCAGCATTATGACTTCTAGTAACAACTATTTCAGTCTTAGTTGAAATATCTCCATCACTTCTTAAATATTTAATCTTATCAGCAGCAAAAACCACTTCATATTTATCTGGTTTCTTATTAATAGGAGCATATGTATTACTCCATACAAAGTTAGTATCTAAATCTCTTGCAAATAAGAATACACCATAATCTTGTTCAGTAACTTTACGATATCTATTTAATTGTAAAGTTCTATATCTAGAGAAACTATTACCTCTATCATTCATTAATAAACAATATTTCTTATTTGATAATACAGATACTTCAGGCATATATGAAATATAATTAAATGCTCTAATATCATTTTGAATACTTTCTTTATCATAATTATATTTCTTATATCTAGCCATCTTCATATCGATACTAGTCTTAACTTGAACTTTTTCTTTTAATAAAATATCAAATGTTTTTATATTAACATTACTATGGAAATATTCTTTTAAAGCATCTTCCTTCAAATAGTTAACAATTCCCGCTAAAGTCATACCTTGATGGTGAGCAAAGAAAGATTTAACTACTCCTTTGTTATCATAATCATACGCTTCATAATAACCATATTTACCATACATTTCTAAGTCTTTAAACTTTTGCATATTATCATATACTTCTTCTGGATATAATTCTAATGCCATTAATGAAGCATATGGTGATAATACTATTCTATTTTCTTTATCTTCTTTAGCTTTTAAATAAGGAGTTGCAAACGCTTTATATTTATAATTTAATGCATTATCTAATTCATTATAAGCAGACTCACTAATACCCCAAGGTAATTTATGAGAAATACTGTTTATATAATCTTTTTGACAGAAATATGCAAAATCATAACTTTCATCTAATAATGTATTAGGATAATTCTTCATAAATAATAAAGGCATATAGTACTCAAATGCTGTACCACTCCAAGAAATTAATCCTTTTCTACCTTTATATGTAGTAAGGGACTTATCTAATGAGAACCAATGCTTACTTGGAACTTCTCCTAAACAAATTGCTAAATAACTAGTTAAACGAGACTCACTAGCAAATTTATTATAGTTATAAACTGAAAGTTTTCCTTCATTTTCATCATAACCAATACTAAATACATTTTTCTTAGTATATAACTTCTTAAAGTTTGTATTATTAATTAACTTATCACATAGCTTAACTAAATCCCTACATTCATACTTATTCAAGAATTCTCTCGCTATAACAATACATGCAACTAAGTTACCAGAATCTACTGTAGAAACAAATCTTGGTTGCATTACTTTTTTAGTACGAATATCATACCAGTTATATAAATGACCATGCCATTTTTCTAAAGAATCAATACTCTTTAATACATTACCAAGTAAATTAATTGCTTTATCTTTATCAATAAATTCTAACTCACATGCTCCAATTATACTAGTTAATGAATAACCAATTGCAGTTGGTGAAGTTCTATAATCTATTCTTGGTTCTCTATTTTCTTGATAATTATCTGGTATTAAATAGAAATATTCTTCTTTTAAGTTTTCTTCAAAATATAACCAAGTATCATGACCTAATTCTTTTATCTCTTCTACTTTTTTATCTTTTAATTCAATCTTATTATGATCAATATCTAAACTAACTCTATGTAATATAAATGGAGCACTTAAGAATATAAGTACTAAAGCAAAAGCCCCTAAATTACCAGTAAATAAGAAATAAACAAATAATATTCCACAAGCAATTAAGTTAGGGATAAAGTTTCTAATATAACTCTTTAAATCCCCTCTAACTGTCTTCTCAACTTCTTCAGCAGTAATCCAATTTAGTAGATTCTTATGAGAAATAAATAATCTATATAATGTTCTAAAGAAAGCATCCATATATAATTTACTATAGAATGGTAAAGTACATAAAACTATATAAAGTCTAAGTAATAAACTCTTACCACCAAAGAATAATCTTCTATAATAAATTGTTGTCTTTTCATTTTTCTTTTCTCTTCTATTAATATTTCCTCTTAAGAAGAAAATAATAGGAATTGCAATTTCTAATACAACAAATCCAATCCATCCCCAAGTATTAACATCTTTTAATAATACTGCACATAATAATATTAATAATAATGTTGGATGTAGGAACATACGAATTATATTATCAAGTATCTTCCATTTACCAAGTAAATTAATTGGATTCTTAACTTTTTGTCCATTCTTATTTCTAACCTTTCCTAATAACCAAGAAATAATTTGAACATCTCCTCTAGCCCATCTATGATGTCTAGTAATATCTGTTAAAAATTTAGAAGGAAAATCATCAATTAACTCTATATCAGATACATAACCACATCTCATATAGTTACCTTCTAATAAGTCATGTGAAAGTATTAAGTTATCTGGGAAAGTATTATTCATAATCTTATCAAATACTTCTAAATCATAAATACCTTTTCCAACGAAACTACCCTCTCCAAATGAATCTTGATATAAATTTGGAACAACTGCACTGTATGTATCAAATCCACCAATACCTGCAAAGATTTGACTATATAAACTCTTATTAGTAGCTTCTATATCAACACTAACTCTTGGTTGCATTAATCCATAACCTTTAATTACTTTAGTACCTTCTTTATTAAGTACAGGTCTGTTCATTGGATGTGCCATACATCCTACTAAATTTAATGCTGTAGATAAAACTAATCTAGTATCTGTATCTAAAGTAATTACATACTTAACACCAAGTTTTTTATTATGAAGAGTATTAACATTAAAATATTTCTTTTCAGACATACTATCCATCTTACCAAGTAATATCTTATTAAATTGAATTAATGCTCCTCTTTTTCTTTCATATCCTAGGAATTGATTTTCTTTTTCATTCCATAATCTCTTTCTATATATATAGTAGAATATCTCTTTACCGTATTTTTTATTTAACTTATCTGCATATTCTACCCCATATTCAGAAAGTTCTGCATCAAAATCCATAACTTCTTGATTAGCCGCTTTAATATCCCCTAATAAAGTAAAATATAAATTATTAGATTTATTGATTAAATAAAATGTTTCTAATACATCAAACATATCTTTAATTTTTTGTTTATTTCCAACAATTGTTGGAATAACAACCATAGTAGTAGACTCTTTTGGTAATCCCTTAGAATAATCCATCTTAGGTAACACTTCAGGTCTAACAGTACTTACTAATATATAATTAAGTATTTGTACAAATAATTGACTTACTGGAATTAAAAGAATTAAAAATCCTAACCATCTCCACGCAATAAAGAATTGACTTAAATAATAACTTAATCCTACAGTAACAAGTATAATTGTTAAAATATAAAGAATAACTTTAAATAAAGGATTACTCTTCTTAATTAAATGAAATCCTATATGATATTCGTCTCTATCAGCATTATCCATTACTTTTTGTAAATAAGTAACTTCATCTAATTTCTTTCTCTTCGCATTCTTTAATAATTTTCTTCTATATAAAGCTTTAGACTCAATAGTCATATTAGAATATATTTCATCACTTAATAATAACTTTTCAGTCTTAGAAACTTTCTTAAATAAATCTTCTAAATTAAAATCAAAAAACTCTTTTAAATCATTAAATATATTACTAATTAATAAATTATTATCAAGTTTTCTTTGATACTCATCATTAATAATTTCTTTTAAACTTAATCCTCTACTATCTAGTAATTCATTTAATTCTTTAAAGATCTTATTACTCTTTGCTCCTAAACTACTTAATTGATTATTAAGTTCAAATAAATAATACCTATTATCATTAAAATTAAAATCACTCTTTACAAAATTAGAAAGTTCAACATCCTTACCATCTAAGTTCTTAATAATATGAGAAATCTTTTCTTTATCAATTAAATTATTTTGTTCTTCAATACATAAATATTTTAATTTATCTGTGTATATAAAAAGTAATACATCTCTAACACTTTCTAATTCTTTATATGAAAGATTTATTCCACTTTCTTTTTGATATTTATTTAATTCATTAGTTAAAATAGAAAAATCAATATTATAGTTATAAGTAACAGCTATATTTCTTAATAATCTATATATATTATTAAAAGTTTTACTTCTTCTTTTAATATCTTTCTTATTTTGAATTACATTAGTTTTATGTTCTACTAATAAATAGAAGTTATCAATTAACCATTCATTAGTTATCCCTACAAATTCTTTTTTCTTAGTCTGCTCTACCAAGTAATTATAATACTTATTGACAACTTCAAAATCATTTAAAAATCTTTTAACAAATTTGGTCATATCATCAACTCTCCCACATCAAGTATAACATAATAAGTCAAGACAATACTAGTAATTTAAGCACAAAAAAACCTTGCCTAAGCAAGGTAATTTCTTAATGGCGGAGTAGGAGGGATTTGAACCCTCGCATCAGTTGCCCGATCTACACCCTTAGCAGGGGCGCCTCTTCAGCCTCTTGAGTACTACTCCATGTGCGTCCGTACATATAATATTACATTATAAACTAAAGGTTGTCAATAAAAAAAAGAGAACAAAGTTTCCTAATTCATTATACATGTATTATAAACATAATAAAAAAATAGCAAACTAGCATAAGATTAAATAACTTATCATCCTACCCTAGTTAATAATAATTATATAATCAAAAAAATCAAAAGAAAATAAAACCACATAAAATAAATTTATATTTTCAAGTGTTTTTTCAAAATAAAGACACAAAAAAACTCAAATTTCTCTGAGTTCAATTTCAAAATGGTGACCAGTACGGAATTCGAATCCGTGAATGCTGCCGTGAAAGGGCAGTGTGTTAAGCCACTTCACCAACTGGCCATAAATATGGCGCCCCAACTAGGACTTGAACCTAGGACCCCTTGATTAACAGTCAAGTGCTCTAACCAGCTGAGCTATTGAGGCGCATAATGGTGGACCTGACAGGACTTGAACCTGTGACCCCACGCTTATCAAGCGTGTGCTCTAACCAACTGAGCTACAGGTCCATCAACAAATGCACTTATAATATTACACTATAAATTATGTTTTTGCAAGAGTAAAATTCAATTTTTTTAATTTTTTTATTGAATCTTTCTCAATCGCAAATATAGAATACTATAAAAAACAAAGTTAAGTCAAGTAAAAAAATTAAATTTATTAAGAAAAATATACTTACCCTGCTTTATAAAAAAAGATTTTTCTAAAAAACACTTGAATATATTTAAAATATGATATAAAATAGATTATGCAATTTGGTGATGGGCTGTTAGCTCAGTTGGTAGAGCAACTGACTCTTAATCAGTGGGTCTAGGGTTCGAATCCCTAACAGCCCACCATATGTAATTAAAGAAGACATAAGTCTTCTTTTTTTGTTA
>JAEDES010000062.1 GCA_016293205.1 Bacilli bacterium | reverse complement strand
TTAACTGAAGAAATGAGTTTTAATGGAAATAGAAGTTATATAGAAGGTAATACAAATACTGAAAATATAGTGTTACAACTATGTAGAACTGATGGTCAAGCTTGGAATGAAGGGTTAATATTAGAAGTATATAATTGGTTATTTCAAGAAGATTTTAAAAGATTTCAAACAGTAGATTATACTAGTGGATATAATCTTTGTTACTATTTAAAAGCAGTAAATTTTAAGAAATTTTTAAATAATAATTTTTATGGATATTTGGAAGTTGAATTTATGTCATATTCTCCTTACTGCTATTCTATACCAACATCAAATCTTAGATTATCTAGGGGTGGAAGTGGTACAATAAATAATTATAGTAATCTATATAAACCATATAAACCTAAAATAAAAATAAGAGCATATGATGGTAATACAATTAAAATAACTAACAATACAAATAACTCTTTTGTTGAAGTTAGAGGGTTAAGTAGCAATGAAACAGTTATAGTAGACTGTTCTATGGGTACAGTGATTAATAGTAGTGGTACTAATAGATTTTCAGTATTACAAGACTATAATCTATTAAAATTAGATAAAGGAAATAATAACATAAGTTTGAGTGGGAATGCTGATATAGAATTTATATGTGAGTTCCCAGTAATTATATAGTAGGTGATTAATATGAGGATAAGAGGAGTAAAAGATTCTTATACCTTAATATTATGTAAAATGAATGGTCAGAGGATGGGTATGATACCTTATTCTTCTGTTGATAGCATTAAAAGAGGTATAAACAGTGTTAGTGAATTAACATTTAGCGTACATAAATATTATGGTGAAGAGAATTTAAGAAACCCATTATATGACGAACTTAAAACTGAGAGATTTATAGAATTAGATGAAGATGAATGTTATGTTATAAAAAATATATCGGAAGTAAATGAAAGACTAAAGAGCGTTACTGCTTATTCAAGAGAAAAGAAATTATTTAAAAATATGGCTGAATTTGAAGATATAACTCTTACATTAAAAAATCCATATACTGATATAGAAGGATGTTTTAGTTTAGACGAATTATTATATGATGCTACTGGTTGGCATATAGGATATGTGAGTCCTTCGGTTTTATATAAATCAAATGAGACAGTTTTAGATAACGTTACTGGAGAAGTAGAAATTACATTAACAACTGAAGAAAAATTAAGATATCAAGAAAGCGTATCTACAAATTGGTATGACTATATTAATACTGATATAGCTGAACAATTTGAATGTTATCCAGTATTTGATAGTTATAATAAAGTAGTAAACTTATATAGTGATGATGAATTAGGAGAAGACCCACAATTAATGTTATCATACGATAACTATTTAAAAGAAATTGAATTATCAGATGATACAGAAGATATTGTTACTAAATTGGTTCTTAGTGGAAATGATGATTTAACTATAAGTGAAGTTAACCCAAGTGGAGAAACTTTTGTGGAAGATTTCTCATACTTTATAGAAAGTAGAGAAATGAGTGATGCTTTAATAAATGCTTTAAATGTATATTATGAAATAGTTAAAGTAAGAGCTATTCAATGGGATAATTTAAGACAAGAGAAATTAGAAAAAGAAATGACTATGACAGAAAGAAAGAATGAATTATTAGTAGTTTATTCAAATATGAAATCTTTGGAGTTTGCAATTGGTCAAAGTTCAGATGAAGCATTTAATGCACAACAACAAGAAATATTAGTAGAATTAAACGATAGAAGAGTTCTTCTTGAAGCAGAAATAAATGAATTAAATATTAATATAAATGACTTAGATAATTCTATATATAACATAAATCAATTATGTAAAAAGAAATATGCCACTGATAATAATGGTGTATTAATTTTTAATGAAACATTACTTAATGAATTAAAAGAATTTATATACCAAGATACTTATAGTAATGATGCTATTACTGATGGATTAACATTAATGAGAATAGGTAAAAGAAAAGTATCTCAAAGTTGTTATCCTACTAAAACTTGGACTATAAGTTCTGTAAACTTTATAGAAAGATTAATAGATAACGGATTTAGACAACATTGGAATGGAGAGTTAGG
>JAEDES010000009.1 GCA_016293205.1 Bacilli bacterium | reverse complement strand
TAAAGTACGCCATATGTTTAATAAAAAAGAAAATTAAGTTAATATTCACTAAATTTATAGAGTAGATAGAAACATCTATTCTTTTTTAATATTAGAAATGCCATATGATTTGGTAACTATATATTAAAGGTTGATGTTGATTTATCTAACCCTAAATAAATAATATAAAAATAGTGTGGATTTATACAAAGTCCACCATTTTTATGATATAATTTAATAGATTTAAATCTTAAGGAAGTGATTTTATGAATGAAAATAAAACTAATATAAACTGTCTGATAACAGTTTTTCCCATACTCCATAAAAACCCCGTAAAATAAGGAAAAATAAAGGATTTGATCTTACACGTTTTTTGCAAAAAAAGCGTTTTTTTATGCATTTTTTTAATTTTTAAGGATTTTTACCTTAAAAATGCTATAGGAATTATTGAACTGATAACAGCATCCCATACCTAATTTATTTTTAAAAAAAATAGATAAAGGAAGTGAGAAAATGAATAATAATAATTAATAATTTTATATTGATAGAGAAGAAGGATATTTTATTGCTATTGTTGGTAGTAGTGGTTGTGGTAAGAGTACTTTACTTTCTATAATATGTGATTTAGAGAATAAAACTGATGGAGAGATTATATTTTATAAAGATAATCCTATTATAGGTTATATGTTACAGGAAGATGCCTTGTTTAATCATTTAACTATATATGAAAATATTATATTGGGTTTAAAGATAAGTTTCCTTATGAGTTATCCGGTGGGATGAAGCAAAGGGTAGTATGTATTTAATGAAGACACAGGTAATAATTAACTTTAGTGCTTATAACCGTTGTAAATAAAGGAAATGAGGTAAATTATGCTATTAGAAAAGTAATTGATTTAATACATCAATTTGATAATTTAGATGATATTGATAAAATTAGATTGGCGATATATTTATTAGAAAATAAAAATTTTAATGTAAGAGATATGATTATTTTATTAAAACAAGTTTTAAGTGCATTAGATCCAAGTTATACTAAAGTTGTCACTAATTTTAGTAAATATAAACATCTATTATTCTTTTCAGCCAAGTATTTAGAACTTACTGAAAAAGAAAAAAAGTATTTCTCTATTGAAATGATATTTAATATTTATGAAACAGTTTTTAAAGATAAAATTATTAACGAAGAAATAAATAAACATTTATTAGTATATGATTATAGTTATTCTCTACTGAATAATGAGTAAAAAAAATCCCTAATAGACATTATTAGGGATTTTTTGAATTAAACCTATATACTCATTAATCAAGTACACACTCAATAATATATCTAGGTCTCGCTTTAGTTTCCTTATATATTTTACCAATATATTCTCCAATCACACCAAGACATAGAGTTTGAATACCACCTATTAACCAAATTGAACAAACAATAAACGTCCAACCAGATACCGTATTACCAATTAATTTCATAATAATAGAATAAATCAAAACTACAAAACTAAGTATTAAAATAATAAAACCGATAGAAGTAATCATTCTTAAAGGTTTTATACTAAATGAAGTTATTCCATCAATAGCAAACGCTAACATTTTCTTTAACGGATATTTAGATTCACCTGCTACTCTTTCGCTTCGCTCGTAGTAAGCTATATCAGTTTTATATCCAACTTGAGGAACTATACCTCTTAAGAATAAATTAACTTCTTTAAACTCACTTAAACCTTCTAAAGCTCTTTTACTCATTAAACGACAGTCTGCATGATTAAATACAACTTCAACGCCCATAATGTTCATTAATTTATAAAAAGCTTCTGCAGTAAACTTTTTAAAAAACGTATCTTTTTTTCTTGAACTTCTAACACCATAAACAACATCAGCACCGGCATTATATTTTTTTATCATATCATCCATTACATTAATATCATCTTGTAAATCAGCATCCATACTAATACAAATATCTGCATGATTTTTTGCATACATTAAACCTGCAAGCAAGGCATTTTGATGTCCTCTGTTTCTAGTTAAATTAATTCCTACGTACATATGATTTTCTTTATGTATCTTAGTTATAATTTCCCACGTTTTATCCTTAGAACCGTCATTAACTAAAACCACTTTACTATTTTCATTAATTAAACCTTCTTCAATTAAACTACTCATTTTTTTATCAAGTTCTTTTTTTGTTAGTGGTAGTGCTTCTTCTTCATTATAACAAGGTATAACTAAATTTAATACTAAATTATTTTTCTTCATTTACTTCTTCCTTCTTTCTAAATAACACTATAACTTCCATGCCTAATGTTAATATCATTATTGTCATATATTCTAGATAAGTATAAATTCCTCGTTCTTCATTATTTACTACTTCAAACATCAAATCGCCAGTTTCTTCTTTTTTATTCACTTCTAAAATACCATTCGGATAATAATCAAATTTTTCTTTATATGCGATATAAACTTCTAAATCACTTGTACTATCCGAACTTAATCTTACAGTATAACTGCCACCTTCATAAGTTTTATCTAAATAAAAATCTGTATATTTTTTATCTTTCAAATCATTTTTTTTAAAGTCTTTTTCATACACAACTTCATTTTTAGTTATTAACTCCAACTTATAAGTTGCATCATCTATTTCATTAACTTTAAATTTTAATCTTATTTTATTAAAACTATCATATAAATCTAATGTTTGGGTGATAACCGCTTCTTTATTTAAAGAAATATACTTAACATTGGTTACACTGTCTTTTGCTACTATATTTTCTTTATAACTAATACCTGTATATTTATTAAAACTAAAAGCAAATAATGCTAAAGTTAAGACTAGTATAATACATTTAAAATATTTATAAAATTTGAATTTCTCATAATTGGTATTTAAAGTATCATAAGAACATGTACCTATTAGTATTAACCACGGTAAGAATGATAAACCATATCGTGGACATACTTCCCAAACAAGATAGAAAAATACTGCTCCAAACAAGCTAATTGCTATAATTGATTTCTTACCACTTTTATAAATATTAATAAGAGATATTATTGCCATAAACATAACTACTATTTTAGAGAACTGTAATAAATAATTTATAACAATATTTTTATCTTCTAATAAATAAGAATAGGACGGATTAAAGTCATTAACTAATTCTAAATATTTTTGATAACTATAATCTCCTTTACCCCAAACAGAAACTAATTTAACTACTAATAATTTCACTGTTCCAAATGGACCTAAATCACTCAATCTGTTTTTTATTTCTTTAATATTTAAATCTGTTCTTTCTGAAACGTTTGAAGCACTACTACTTAGATTATAATCATCTTCGGAATAATATCCATAACTTTTTTCATTAACTCCCATCATAATCCAATGTGTCATTGGAAATTCTTTATCAACATTAACATTTGTGAAAAATTTATTCTCAATAGTACCAATACAAGTTATTGTTAATATTGCCCCAATTATTATTGGTGCAAACTTCTTTAACACTATTAATATTTTTTTAGTAAATATTAAATATACAAAATATGCTACTAGTATAAATATTGCAACAGCTCTTATCTTATAACCAATTATTGCGATGATACCGATCAATAAGCCATATAGAACGTTAGATTTTAAATTTTTTTCGTCTTTTGTTTTAACTATTAAATAAATTAAAATACTGGCAAATGGTAACATTAATACATCTGTATAGTAATATGATACATATAAATAAAAGATTGGAGATAATACACATATAAATAAACTTAATAAGCCTTTATTGAGATCCCAAACTTTATTAACAGTTTTATAAGTAAATAATGACATAACAGAAATACATATTGTACTTAGTAAAGAAAATAAAATTTGATTGCCAATAGGAATAATCTTTTGTAACCCATATAAAATAATTAATAAAAATCTATTATTAGGATAAACAGAATAGTAAACACTATTTAATATCGAACCTGTATCATTTAAACTATTTATTTCGGTTAAAATATGTATTAAATCAACTTGAGGAATACTACTAATTACAAAAGCACTTATAAGTAATAAGATAAATTGCAATCCTAATAAAATACCTACTATTATTTTCTTTTTCTTATCATCAAGTTTGATAATAACCTTATACAATTTAATTAATAAAAGTAAATATACGATTGAACCAACAATTAAAACTAATGGATTTAAATAATCATAACTACGATTAGTATAGAAAAATATCGCTCCTATTAAAGAAATAGAAAAACATATTATGGTAAAAATTAACAAGAATTTATTAACAAAATTAAACATTTTATTTACTAGATTTTTCATAACTATCCTTCTTAAAAACTATTAATTTACTTAATAAATAGTTTGCTACAATTACTAATATCTGACTTACCAGTTTAAATATTTTATCATTACCTTTTAATATAGTTACAAACAAAAACATTATTACCATATCAAGTAAAAGTGTTGATACTCTTGCGCCAGTAAAAGTAATAAATTCTTTAAATTTATTTTCATTTTTGCTATTAAATACAAATGCTCTATTTGTAAAATACGCAAATAAAACTCCAGCTATCCACGAAAAAAGATTTGCTATCTGTAACTCTATACTAACATTAGGATTTAATATAGTCAAACTCAACATATAATAAACAATTAAACTAATTAATGTAGTTAAAATTCCGAAGATTAAATAATTAATAATTTCCTTATATTTTTGATACAATTCTTTCACATACATCACCACCAATAAATCTACATAATAATATTTTATCATAAATTTCTATAATTAATTATTTAATATTCAAAAATAGAATCATATTTTTTATAATAATCATTATAAACCAATCATTAAACAAAAAAATTTGATAATGTAAAACAATTGTTATTTAGCAAAAATGCTAGAGTATGTAATAATGGAAAATATAAAAAATATAGTGGTTATTTAAAATGTGCTGATTGTGGTTGTAGTATGTACAGAGAAAAAAGCCCAAAAGTTAACTATCCTTATTACTATTGTGGTAATTATAGAAATAAAAAAGGATGTACAAAACATTATATAAATGAATTGGAGCTTGATAGATTAATATTAGAAGTTTTAAATAAAGAAATAGATTTGTTTTGTAATGTAGAAGCTGATATTGAAAAAGTTATTTTAAATTCTAGAATAGAGTATCAAGCAGATTTAGAAAATATTAGAAAATAAAAAATTGCAAAAGAAATAAAAAAATGAATTATTTTTAAAAGAATCATTGAATGTTTATAAAAATGGTTTATTATCTGAAGAAGATTTTGATACTTTTAACGATGATTATTTATTTAACTTAAATAAATTAAGAATTGAACAAGAAGAAATATGTAATAATGATAAATTAGATTTGGAATGGTTTAATAAATTTAAAAAAAATAAAAAGGTTGAATCAATAACAAGAGATATATTAGATTCTTTAATTGAAAAGATATTAATATATGAAGATGGAAATATAAAGATTATATTTAATTTTCAAAATGAATATGATGAATTAATTAGGTATCTTAATTCCCATGATTTTGTGGTATAATGTATGAGTATAATTATTTCTTAAAAAATTATAAAATTTGAAAAGGAGTGAAACTCATGGGTAAATGGGATAAATATAAAAAAAATAAACCTGAAAAAAATGATTCAAATTCGTTAAATAATGGTATGGGAAAAACTGTTATCAATTGGTATCCTGGTCATATGGCTAAGACTAAGAGAGAAATTAGTGAGAAACTAAATTTAATAGATGTTGTTTATGAAGTAGTAGATGCTAGAATGCCTTTATCTTCTAAGATAGTAGATATTAATGATTTAATTAAAGATAAACCTAGAATTATGGTTATGACTAAGTATGATTTATGTGATAAGACTGAGACAGATAAAATTATTAAGTATTATGAAAGTACTGGATATAAAGTTATACCTGTAGATTTGATTGGTAATAATACAAATGGTGTTAAAAAGATAATTGATGCTACTAATGAAATAATGGTAGATATTAATAATAAGCGTAAAGAAAAAGGATTAATGCCTAGAGCTGGAAGAGTATTAATAGTAGGAATTCCTAATGCTGGTAAATCAACTTTAATTAATAGATTAGTTGGTAAGAAAGCTGCTGGAGTTGGAAATACTCCTGGATTTACTAAGAGTTTAAGTTGGATTAGAATTAATAAGGATTTAGAACTACTTGATTCTCCAGGAATCCTTTGGCCTAAGATGGAAGATCAAGAAGCTGCACATATACTTGCTTGTTTATCTTCTATAAAAGAAGAAATATTAAATATAGATGAGATTGCTATATTTGTACTTAAAAAATTATATGAACTTTACCCTGAAAAGTTAGAAGAAAGATATGGTATTACTGAATTAGATGAAGATTATATTGAATGTTATGACATGATTGCTGCAAGAAGAGGAGCTTTAACTAGAGGTGGAGTTGCTGATTATGATAAAGTTTCAAATATAATTGTTCGTGATCTAAAGAATGGTTATTTTGGTGATATTACATTTGATAGATTAAAATAATGCATGACTTTGAAGTAATTAGAGAGGATACTCCAGTATTAATTGCTAAAAAGAGAAATGAAGGGATTGCAGAGTTTCCTGGTATGCCTGTTATTTATCATAAAGATTTTGATTTAAATGAATTTATTGGTGAAGAATTAGCTGGTATAAGAGGAGTGAGAAGTGTTCATTATTATCCAATATTATTTGATAGTAAAGAGAATACTTTTAAGATTAGAAACTTTTTTGATAAGTGTATGGCTATAAGAGTTGGATCTTTTGATTTTAAAGAACCAGGTGTTAAATATTTTACTGGACCTAATCTTCCTATTTATGATGATTTTGGTACATTTGATGAATTATTAGATATGTGTTCTAATGATAAAAATAGAGAGGATCTTCTTAATGAATTATTAGAAGTATATGGACTTGATATTTATTGTGGTCAGATGGATAGACCTAATAATTTATATTATGAATTTCATCCTAATGGAGAGATTCACATAGGTAAGATGTTTGATTATGAACAAAGTTTTGAAGCTATGTTTTTCGAACATTATGTTGCTGATTTCCATGTATTTAGAACAATTGATGATTATCAAAAGTTTATTATTAAGTATCCTCAATTTGAAGGGATACTTAAAAGTTACTTAGATGTTGATTTAGAGAAAGTTATTTTAAAAATGGCTAGATCTAGAAAATTTGATTTAAGTAGGGTAGATATGGATGGATATAGAGAGTTTGATGAGATTACTCATAAGAAATTAGAAAAGATACTTAGATAATTTACGTAAAGTGTTACGTAAATTTTTCTTTTTAATTTTAGTTTTTGTGTTAAGATAGATTTGGAGTGATTAAAATATGGATAATTATATGTATGAAAGAGAATTAAGAGAGAAAGGTATTTCTTTTATAGCTGGTGTAGATGAAGTTGGAAGAGGTCCTTTAGTTGGTCCAGTAGTTGCAGCTTGTGTTGTATTACCTAGTGAATTTAATTTAGATGGATTAACTGATTCTAAAAAGTTAAGTGAAAAGAAAAGAAATTTCTTTTTTGATGAGATTAAAAAACAAGCACTTGGTGTAGGGGTTGGAATTATATCTGAAAAGGTAATTGATGAAGTTAATATATATGAAGCAACTAAACTTGCTATGAAAGAGGCAATTGAGGATTGCAAAAAGAATTGTAAAATTGAACATATATTAATAGATGCTATGCCACTGGATTTAGATATTCCAACTACATCTATTATTAAAGGAGATTTAAAAAGTATTACTATATCAGCAGCTTCTGTTATAGCAAAGGTTACTAGAGATAGAATGTTAGATGAATTAGATGAAAAATTTCCAATGTATGATTTTAAAAAGAATAAAGGTTATCCTACAAAGAAACATTTGGAGGCTATTTTAGAATATGGAATAATTCCTGAGCATAGAAGAAGTTATGGCCCTGTAAAAAATTATATAGAAAATCATAAATAATTAAATTTTTTTAATTTTGATGAGTATTATATATATAGATAATGTGTTGACAAAAATAGTTAATACAAGTAAAGTAAATTTTGTAAGGGATGTGTGAGTTATGGCAAAAAAATTAGTTATCGTGGAAAGTCCTAGTAAAAGTAAGACTATTGAAAAGTATTTAGGTAGTGATTTTAAAGTTGTTTCTTCTAAGGGACATATTAGAGATTTATCTACTACTGGACAATATGGATTAGGTGTTGATATAGAAAATGGTTTTACTCCTAATTATGTTGCGATTAAAGGTAAAACTAATGTTATTAAAGAATTAAAAAAAGATGTTAAAGATAGTGAACTTGTATATCTTGCGAGCGACCCTGATCGTGAGGGAGAAGCTATTGCATGGCATTTAAAAGATGCATTAGGTATTAAAGATAATAATTATAAGAGAGTTTTATTTCATGAAATTACTAAGGATAAAGTAATTGAAGCTATTAATAATCCTACTGTCATTGATGATAATTTAGTGCATAGTCAAGAAACTAGAAGAATATTAGATCGTATTATTGGATTTAGATTATCTAAATTATTACAAAGTAAAATAGGAGCTAAGAGTGCAGGACGTGTACAAAGTGTAGCTTTAAAACTTATTGTAGATCGAGAAAGAGAAATTGATGCATTTGTACCTGAAGAGTATTGGACAATTAAGGCGATATTTCCTGAATATGAAGCAGAATTATTTAAGTATAAAAGTGATGATATTGAATTAAAATGTAAGGAAGATGCAGATAAGGTTCTTAATGAAATTAGTGATACTTATATAGTTGAAAGTGTTGAGAAAAAAGAAAAGAATAAGAAAAGTAAACTTCCTTTTACTACTTCAACTTTACAACAAGAAGCATCTACTAAATTAGGATTTGCTGCTAAAAAAACAATGAGTATAGCACAAAAGTTATATGAAGGTATTGATTTAGGTGATGAAACTGTCGGATTAATTACTTATATGAGAACTGATTCGATTCGTTTATCAGATGATTTTATTAGACCGACAATGGCATTTATTAAAGAAAACTATGGTGAAAATTATGTTGGATATGTTAAAGCAGCTAAGAAGAACGATAATGTTCAAGACGCTCATGAAGCAATTCGTCCAACTAGTATTAATCGTGAACCTAATAAGATTAAACAATATTTATCTAATGATGAATTTAAATTATATAGTATGATTTATAAAAGAGCATTGGCATCATTAATGGCAGATGCTAAGGTAAATCAAACTACTGTGGTTTTTGATAATAACGATTATAAATTTAAGACTACAGGATCTATTTTAATCTTTGATGGATACTTAAAAGTATATAAAGATTATGAAAGTAGTGAAGATAAGATTCTTCCTGAATTTAATGAAAATGGTTCTTTAGTAACTAATAATGTTGAAAGTGAACAACATTTTACTAATCCTCCAGCTAGATATACAGAAGCTAAATTAATTAAAGAAATGGAAGAATTAGGTATTGGTAGACCTTCTACTTATGCTAAAACTATTGATACAATTAAAGAACGTGAATATGTAACTATGGAGGATAAGAAGTTTAAACCTACTAGTATTGGAATTGAGACTACTGATAAATTACAAGAGTTCTTTAGTGATTTAATTAATGTTGAATATACTCGTGATATGGAAGAAGATCTTGATAAGATTGCTGAAGGAAAAGCTGTATGGAATTTAGTTTTAGATGAGTTTTATAAATTGTTTGAACCCCGTGTAAAAGAAGCATTTTCTGATATGGAGAAGAAATCACCTGAAACAACAGGAGAAAAATGTCCAGAGTGTGGAAGTGATCTTGTTGTTAGAAAAGGACGTTATGGAGAATTTGTAGCCTGTTCTAATTATCCTGGCTGTAAGTACATTAAGAGGGAAGTAGTAGAAGTTACTGAAATAATGGATTGTCCAGAATGTGGTGGTAAAATAGTTGAAAAACCTACACGTAAAGGTAAAGTATTCTATGGATGTAATAATTATCCAAAATGTAAATTTGCTTTATGGGATAAACCTACTGGAGAGTTTTGTCCTGAATGCAGTAAAGTTTTAGTTGAAAAGAATGGTAAAGTTAAGTGTAGTGAATGTTCATATGAGAAGTAATTTACTTCTCTTTTTTTGTTGTTTATGATATATTTAAAGTGGTGATGTTATGAGTACTTATATGCTTGTTGCAAGAAATAAAAAAGATAATACTTTTAAAATAATTGGTATTAAAGAAAGCTGGTATAAGAGTGGTGGAGATGATGAGAATGTTTGTTATAAAAATTCTTTACCATCTATAGACCTTGTTACTTCAAGATTTTTATCTCGTGAAGATATGCAAAAAAGATTGATAGAAAAAGGATATATTGCTGAGGGAGAATATGATTTCTTTGTAGCTTCAAAGACAAGAAGTGGTTCTTCTAATCCAGTTAAATTCCAAGAAGTAATTTATAGACCGGAACAAAATGAAAGAATGGCTGAATTTAGAACGGTAGCATCTGCTAGTCATGCTGGTAGAATGAAAGAAGTTAATGATAAAGTACTTAGAATCTTTAATAAGTTATTAACTAAGTCATTTTATAGACCAGATTTTCATCATATGGTTCAAAATGGATATACTGGATTACCAAAAAAGTTAGTTGATTCTTTAGCAGGAGTTAGAGAATGTAAAGATGTGCCATATTCTTTAAAATATAAAGAACGTTGGGCAGTAGAAAGCTATCCTGTTATTCGTAATATTATTGAAGCGTTAAATAGGTATGATTTATTAGTTTCAAAAGATAATAATATTATTAATGCCAATGTTGGTTATTTTAATGAAAATATTCGTGGTAGAAGAAGCTTAATGAATGAATTAAATATCATTTTAGATAAGGATTTTACTCCAGGACAATTAAATTTATTAGGAGATAATACTGATGATGTTTGGGCTGTTTCTGGTGGAGTAATTAAAGAAGAAGTAGTTGCTCCAATAGCAGAAGTTAAGAAACCAAAATATAAATTTCCTGAGTTTTGTGATGATGGAAAAGTGGATATTGATAATATAATGAAATTTTTACTTAAACTACCATATGAAGCATTTGTGTATGATGAGAATAAACAATTAACTTTTAATTTTGATGTATTTGATTATGAATTAGATGATGATACAAAGAAAAAATTAAATTCATTACTTACTAGTTATTTAAGAAGTCATGTTCATATGTATTTATTCCATAAAATGAAATATGATGAATTAAATGGAGTATCTTATGGTCATAGTCAATTTATTTTAATGGATGATATGACTGATGATAAAAAAGATATTAGAAAGAATTTAGAAAAGAGAACTCCTGCAGGATTATCTCGTGTTAATGAATGGTGTAAGTTATGTTCTTCTTGTGCAAGAATGAATGAGGAAATGTTACAAGGTGAAGAGCAATTAGGAGATGGTGCTATATCAAGAAAGAGATAGTATTAACAAAATATTTAGAATATCTTGAATATCAAAAAAATTATTCTGATTATACTATTTTGAGTTATAAAAATGATATAGAAGAATTTTTTGAATATTTAGAAAGAGAATCTCTTTCTTTTTTAGATATTAATTATGATGATCTTAGATTTTATTTAATGTATTTAAAAGAAGAGAAGAATGATAGTAATTCATCAATAGATAGAAAACTTAGTGGTCTTAGAGGTTTTTATAAGTTTCTTGCTAATGAAGGGTATGTTTCTAAGAATGTATTTTCATTGATAAATGGACCTAAAAAAGAAAAGAAATTACCTAGATATTTTGAATATAATGAATTAGAAGAATTATTTAATGTATGTGATGATACTCCTATGGGACAAAGAGATTTATTAATACTTGAGATGTTATATGGTACTGGTGTACGTGTAGGAGAATTAGTAAATATTAAAGTTAAAGATATTGATTTAAGTACTAAGAGTATTTTAATACTTGGTAAAGGTAATAAAGAAAGAATTGTTACTTATGGAGAATATTGTAGTGATGCTTTAATTACTTATTTAAATGATGGATATCATAGACTTAATATTAAAAATGAAGAATATTTATTTTTAAATAAGAATGGTGGAGTTATTACTGAAAGAGGAGTTAGATATGTTTTAGAACAAATTATTAAGAAAACAAGTCTCAATAAAAATATATCTCCCCATATGTTAAGACATTCCTTTGCAACTCATTTATTAAATGAGGGGTGTGACTTAATTACAGTACAAAAATTATTAGGACATGAAAGTATAAAGGCAACTCAAATTTATACTCATGTTACGACTGATAGATTAAAAGAAGTTTATTATAATAGTTTTCCTAGAGCGAAGAAAGATGATAAGTAGAGACTTAGGTCTCTTTTTTTTGTTGAAATTAAAGAAAATACTTAATAATGCTTTAATTTTTTATTTATTTTCGTTATAATTAAAGTATTCAAAAAAGGATGTGATCTGTAGTGGACTATGAATTTTCTAGTAAAGAAGAATTGTTTCAAAGAGTTAAGCCAGCTTTGAATGCAAAAGTAGGGGAATTACATAGATTTGGTTATACCTACATTAATCAAATGGATGTATGGAACTATTTAATAGAAAATATATGGATCAAGAGTAAAGATTTAATGTTATCAGATATTGTTAATGATATATTACATACTGATAATAAGAAGATTGATGCTTATTTAAAAAGTAAGATTACTGATGAAAGATCACAATATTTTGAGAAGAATATAGAAGTATTATGAGGTGGAGATCATGAAAAAGAAAACAGGATTAAAAAAAGTTATTTCATTAATAACTATCCAATGCCTTGTTATTGTAGGAGTATGTTTATTATTAGTACCAATTTTTGATAACTTAAAATTTGGTTTAGATTTACAAGGTGGGTTTGAAATTTTATATAAAGCAGAAAGTGTTGATGGTTCTAAGATGAACAAAGAAAAGCTAACTGCTACATATAAAACATTAACAAAAAGAATTGATAGTTTAGGAGTTAGTGAACCTGAGATTATCTTAGAAGGTGAAGATAGAATCAGAGTTAAATTAGCTGGAGTTAAAAATCCAGAAGAAGCTCGTAGTCATCTATCAACAGTTGCATCATTGTCATTTAGAGATACAGAAGATAAGTTATTAATGACTAGTGATGTATTAAAAGCAGGTGGAGCTAAAGTAGGACAAGATGATGCTGGTAGACCTGCGGTTGCTTTATCGGTAAAAGATAAAGATAAGTTTTATGAAGTTACAAGTGCAATTTCAAAAACTGAAGATAAGATGATTGTTATTTGGTTAGATTATAATAATTTAACTGATAGTTATGAAAAAGAAGGAAAACAATGTGGGACTAGTGGTTCTAATTGTTTAAGTGCTGCTACTGTATCACAAGGATTTGCTAGTGATGTTATTATTCAAGGTAACTTTACTGTAGAAGAAGTAGAAAACTTAGTTGATTTAATCAATAGTGGTTCACTTCCAAGTAAGTTAGTAGAAGTTTCTTCTAAAACAGTAGGTGCTTCATTTGGAGATAATACATTAGAAAAAACATTTATGGCTGGAGTTATTGGTATTGTTGGTATTATTCTAGTTTTAATTGGAATTTATCATTTTGCAGGATTTATTTCAGCAGTATCAATTATGTTATATACATTAGCTACATTCTTTGTATTCTGGGCTGTAGGAGGAGTTTTAACACTTCCTGGTATTGCAGCTTTAGTACTTGGAATTGGTATGGCAGTAGATAGTAATGTTATTACATTCTCTAGAATTAGAGATGAATTACATAAAGGTAAGAGTTTATCTACAGCATTTAGAGATGGTTCTAAAGAAAGTTTTGGAGCTATTATCGATGGAAACTTAACAACATTAATAGTTGGAATTATTATGTTTATATTTGGTGAATCTAGTATTAAAGGATTTGCTACTATGAGTATAATTTCAGTAGTAGTTACTATGTTTACAATGGTATTTATTACTAGATGTCTTATGGGAATGTTTGTTAAGACTGGATGGTTTGATAATAAGACAAATTTATTCATTAGTGTTAAAAAGAAAAATATACCTAATGTTAGTAAAGGTGAAGAAGTTAAAGTTGTTCCATTTAAGAATGTTAATTTCTTAAAATATTCTAAATTTGCAATTTTATTCTCAATGATCGTTATTGTTTTAGGAGGAGTATTAGTTGGTACTAAAGGGTTAAATCTTGGTATTGATTATAAGTCAGGAACAAGTATTGTTGTAATGACTGAAGATAAAGTTACAAAGAAAGATATTAAAGCAGATTTAACTGAATTAAAACTTAATTCTAGTTCAATTGAAATTATTGATGAAGAAATTGATATTAGATTAGATAAAGCATTAGGTGAGGCAGAAGTTAAAGAAGTTAATAGTTATTTTGAAGATAAATATGACGCTAAAGTTAATATTGGAGTTGTTTCTAATATAGTTCAAAAAGAACTTGTTAAGAATGCTATTCTATCAGTATTAGTTGCATTAGTTGGAATTATTGTATATGTTGCAATTAGATTCAGATTAAGTTATGCAGTAGCTGGAGTTGTTACTTTAATGCATGACGTTGCATTCGTATTTGCATTATTTGCAATGTTTAATTATGAAGTTTCTTCAATGTTTATTGCAGCAATTCTTGCAATTATCGGATATTCTATTAACGATACAATTGTTAACTTCGATAGAATTCGTGAAAATTTAAATAAGAGAAAGAATAAGAAACTTACAGTTGAAGATTTAAGAGAAGAAGTAAATTTAAGTATTCGTCAAACATTTGATAGAACTATTTATACTTCACTTACAACTTTACTTCCAATTATTGCATTATTATTCTTAGGATCAAGAGAAATCCTTACATTTAATATGGCAATGTTATTTGGATTAATTGTAGGTAGTTATTCATCTATCTATATATCAGTTGCAATATTTATGTTATTAGAAAAAGGAAACTTAAATAAACCAAAAAAAGAAAAGAAAATTTATACAGATGAATTTCAAGAAAAGAAAATAAAGGGAATTAATTGTTAGTGAGAGGAGATGGTTCCTACGTCAAAAGTTAAAGATGATATAACTTATGAAGATATACTTGAAAAGATAAAAAGTTATATTGAAAAAGAAGAGCAACTTGAGATTATAGAAAAAGCTTATTTATTTGCGAAAGAGAAACATGAAGGTCAATTTCGTAAGAGTGGGGAACCTTATATTATCCATCCAATGAATGTTGCTTTAATTTTAACAACAATTTATGCGGATTACGAAACAATTTCAGCTGGTTTTTTACATGATGTTTTAGAGGATTGTGATTGTACTAGCGAAGAGATGGAAGAAGTATTTGGAAAGGGTATTACTAAGCTTGTACAAGGTGTTACTAAGCTTAGTAAGATCCATTTTTCTACTGAGAATGAATACTTAATTGATTATTATAAAAAGATAATTGTTGGTATGAGTGAAGATGTTAGAGTTATTATTGTAAAACTTGCTGATAGACTTCATAATATGAGAACACTTTGGGCTATACCTGAGGATCGTCAAAAAGTTAAGGCACATGAAGCTTTAGATATTTTAGCTCCTATAGCGCACCATTTAGGTATTCATAAAATTAAAAGTGAATTAGAAGATTTATCACTTAGATATTTAAAACCTGATGTATTTTATGATATAGCAGAGAAGTTAAATAAAACTAAATTAGAACGTGATAAGACTGTTTATGATATGCAAAGAGAGGTATCTGATTTATTAATAGAACATCATATACCTCATGAAATTAAGGGTAGAGCAAAGAGTATTTATAGTATTTATAATAAACTTGATAAAGGTAAAAAGTTTAGTGATATTTATGACTTATTAGCTTTAAGAATTTTGGTTAATACAGAACAAGAATGTTATTTAGCTCTTGGAATTATTCATTCTAAGTTTAGGCCTTTACCTAAGAGATTTAAAGACTATATTGCGATGCCTAAGGCAAATATGTATCAATCATTACATACAACAGTATTTGGTATAGATGGATACTTATTTGAAATTCAAATTAGAACTTATGATATGGATGAAGTTGCAGAAAATGGTATTGCATCACATTGGGCTTATAAAGAAAATGGTGGGTCAAATACTGCTGCTAATCTACAATCTACAACAGAACAAAAGTTACAATTCTTTAAATCAATTATAGATTTATCTCATGATAAGATGAGTAGTGAAGAATTTGTTAATAGTGTTAAGGATGAAGTATTAAATAATAATATTTATTGTTTTACTCCTAAAGGTGATGTTATTGAATTACCTAAAGGAGCAACTCCAGTTGATTTTGCATATGCAATTCATACAAGAGTTGGAGAAACTACAGTAGGGGCTATTGTTAATAATAATATTGTTCCCTTAAACTATGAACTTAAAAATAATGATATTGTTAAGATTAATACTAATAAGAGTTCATCTCCATCTAAAGAATGGTTAAACTTTGTTAAATCTACGAAGACAAAGAATAGAATTAAGAGTTATTTCACAAAAAATGATCGTGAAATTTATATTGAACGTGGTAAATATACATTAGAAAAAGAATTAAGAAAAAGAAAACTTGTTTTCTCTGAATTCTTTACTGATGAAAATGTAAAGAAAATTTGTGAAAGTGTAAAAGTAGAAGATTTAGAAGAAATTTATTTAGGAGTTGGTAATGAAAAGATTACTCCAAACTCTGTAATAAATGTTATTGATAAAGTACAAGATGTACCAGTACCTAAAGTAGTTAAAATGTCTACTAAGAGTATTGATGCAGATATTATTGTTAGTGGTATAGATAAAGTTAAAGTTAATTTAGCTAACTGTTGTAATCCAGTATATGGAGATGAAATAGTAGGATATATTACTAAAGGAAATGGTATTACAGTACATAGATTACATTGTCATAACTTATCGATGTTAGAAGAAAGAACATTAGATGTTGCATGGAATTCAAATGTTAATAAGAAATATGAAACATGTATATTAATTTATACTGATACAACAGATAATCATATGATGGATTTATTACAAACAATTTCAATGTTTAATATTAATGTTGAAAATATTAAAACTATTAGTAAGACTGACAAAACAGTTTATGAAGTTGATTGTTATGTTACTGGTGTTGAACAATTGGATAAGATGATATTAGCAATTAAGAAAAATACTTTTGTTGAGAAAGTAGAAAGGGCAATGCGATGAGAGTTTTAGTACAAAGAAGTGGAAAGGCTAAAGTTACTGTTGATGAAAAGGTAGTTGGAAGTATTGATAGTGGTTTAATGCTACTAGTTGGATTTACTGAAGGTGATGAAATAGAAACAGTTAAACATTTAGCTAAAAAAGTAGTTAATTTAAGAATCTTTCCTGATGAGAATGATGTAATGAACAAAAGTCTTTTAGATTTTGGTGGAGATATATTATCTGTTTCACAATTTACTTTATATGGTGATGCAAGAAAAGGTAATAGACCTAGTTATATCAATGCATTAAAGAATGATTTAGCAACTCCATTATATGATGCGTTTAATGAAGAACTTCGTGGATATGGAGTAAAAGTAGAAACTGGTGTGTTTGGAGCAGATATGGAAATATCATTTACTAATATTGGTCCAACTACAATTTTATTGGAGAAGTAAGATGTCATCTAATAAATTAAATTATAAAATTATTAATTTAACTGCTTTATTTTTATTACTATACTTAACTGTATCTAATATAGGATTATGGATTGGCATTGGTAGTAAAATTCTATCTATTTGTTCACCTTTCATAGTTGCTTTTGTATTTGCTTATGCATTTACACCTATAGTTAATTTTCTTATAAAGAAGAAAGTTAAACGTACATTAGCATGTACAATTATTATTGTTGGATTATTACTATTAGTTAGTGGTATTTTGGCAATTACATTACCAATGGTATATGAACAAATTGGATTACTTGTAAAAATGTTATTAGAAGCATTTAATACAGTTATTACTAAGTATGATATTAATTTACTTGGTTATGAAACAGAGATTAAGAACTTCTTAAGTTCAATTGCTACATCAGTAGGTAATTTAGCTTCTACAACTACTACTGATATTGTTGTTAGTTCAATTGATTTTATAGGTAAATTTATTGTTGGATTTGTTTCATTTATATATTTTTTAGCTGACATGAATAAGATTAGAACTTTCTTTAGAAAACTATTTAAAAATAAGTATGAAAGATTTTATAATTATTTAAAAATATTAGATAAAGAAGTTACTAATTATATTGGTGGTATGGGATTGTTTATGGCAATTCAATGTGTAGAATATTGTTTGTTATTTTTACTTATTGGTCATCCTAACTGGTTTATTTTAGGATTACTTGCAGGAGTTACTAATATTGTTCCTTATTTTGGAGGAATATTTACAAATATAGTTGCAATTGTAACAGCAAGTGTTGTTTCGACACCATTATTAATTTCAACTATTATAGTATTTATAGTATTCTCACAAATAGATTGTTATTTAATTTCACCAAAAGTATATGGTAAAACAAATAATGTAAGTCCATTAGTTACAATAATGGTTGTTTCTATTGGTGGTAGTTTATTTGGTATTTTAGGAGTGGTTATTTCTTTACCAATATTCTTACTTATTAGAGAAACATATCTTTTTTATAGAAATGATTTAAAGACTAGTATGAATTCATTAAAAGAGACTATAAAAGAATAGTTTCTTTTTTATCAGGGGGATTATATGGAGATTATTACAGGTAGTAGAGAAGACTTGATTGATATGCTAGATGATGCACTTGGACAAGTAGGTCAAGTTAAAAAAAGAGAACAAAAAATGGCTTTTTATAATTTTATTGGTAATTTATACGGATCTATTAATGTTAATAGTGAAGAGAATTATCCAATTGATTATAAAGATTGTTTTAGAAATAGAAGAAACTTTGTTAAGTTTATGAAACAAGCTGACTTATATGAAAAAAGATTTTGTTCTAGATTTTATGATTATAAAGATTTTCATAGAGAATATTTAGGAGATATTTTAGTAGAATATGGAGAGCATGTTCAAAATTTAAAAGATGTTCCATGTAGTGATGAAGAAACTTGGTATTTAGGTAAAGAAAAGTTTTTTGATATATTATGTGGTTTCTTAGAAGAATATGGATTACTTGATCAATTTAAGGAGTTTGTTAGTAAACCAAGAGTATTTTCTAAAATAAAAAAACATCCAAGTGATGATTTTTCTGGTTTAACAATATTTAATCCTGTTAATAGAGATGCAGCATTTTTAGTAAAAGATCCTGATTATGATTTAGATACTTTATTTATATATATTCATGAGTTTGGTCATGTTGTTGATTTACAAAATATAGAAGGAGATCCTTATCAAGCATTAAATAGTTATGCTTATATGTCTAACTATCCAGAAGTATTTAGTAAATTATTAGAAAAGTTATTTTTACAATATTTGATTGATAATAATATTATGAGTGAACAAGCTAAAGATAAATATATTGATCAATTTATAATTAATCATGATTTTTTAATGTCTAGTTATATGTTTAGTTTATTAGATGATAAGTATTATCGTGGTGGGAAAGAATTAATTATAAGTGATGAACAATTTATAAATGAAATGTGTCGATATTTTAGTAATAGAGAGTTGATTGAGTCTTTAGTTAAGGAAGATAATTTAAATTTATTTAGTGATCATATTTATTGTTATGGTGATATTATGGCAACTCATTTATTAGAACCAGTTAAAGCTTGTGGATTAGGTTGTCATGAATTTAGAGATTTTCAAAAAATTAGATTTCAACCATTTGATCCAGAATATTTATTAGATCATGATTATACACCTGAAAATTTTGCAAAAGTATTGAAAAAAGAAGTGGAACTATGTAAAAAATAGTTGTTTTAATCAAAAATTTGTTTTATAATAAGTGTGACTTCTTTGGAAAGAGTATATTAAAATGTATTTGTAGAGAGAATATGGTTGGTGAAAATATTCATGAGTTTTAATAGAAGACATCCATAAGACAAGAAGCGGGTTACTTCGTTATTAGTAAATAAGAGTATAAATTAAGGTGGCACCACAGGTAAAACTGTCCTTATCGGTGCCATCTTTTTTGTTTTTTAGGAGGGAAAAGAATGATTCAAAAACAAAAGGGTTGTAATGACATTTACGGAAGAGAAGCGAAAATTTGGAAGTATGTAGAGAGTGTTATTGATGCTGCTATGGAAAAATATAATTATAATTATATTCGTACTCCAATATTTGAATCTACAGAATTATTTCATAGAGGAATTGGAGAAAGTACAGATATAGTTTCAAAAGAAACTTATGACTTTGTAGATAGAGGAGGAAGAAATATTACACTTCGTCCAGAAGGAACTGCAGGAGTTGTAAGAAGTTATATTGAAAATAAAATGTATGGTGATCCTAATCAACCAGTAAAAGTTTATTATAATGGGACAATGTATCGTTATGAAAGACCACAATCTGGAAGAGATAGAGAATTAACTCAATTTGGTATGGAAGTTTTAGGTAGTGATGATCCTATTACTGATGCAGAAGTTATTTCTTTAGCAGTTAATATTTATAAGATGTTAGGGTTAAAAGAAATAAAAGTTAATATTAATTCATTAGGAGATAAAGAATCTCGTGATAATTATAGAAAAGCTTTAGTAGAGTATTTTAGACCACATATTAATGACTTTTGTGATGATTGTAAAACTAGATTAGAAAAGAATCCTTTAAGAATTTTAGATTGTAAAGTTGATTGTGATAAGGATGTTATGAAGAATGCTCCTAAGACAATTGATTATTTAAATGATGCAAGTTTAAAGAGATTTGAAAGTGTTAAAGAATATTTAGATATTATGCAAATTAAGTATGAAGTTAATCCATCTATCGTTAGAGGATTAGATTATTACAATCATACTGTATTTGAAGTAGAAGCTAAAGTTGAAGGATTTGGTGCTAATAATGTATTAGGTGGTGGAGGAAGATATAATGGTCTTTGTGATCAATTAGATGGACCTGAAACTGCTTGTATTGGATTTGCATCTGGAGTAGGTAGAATTGTTAAAGCATTAGAACTTGAAAATGTTAAATTACCTATAGTTGATGATGTAGATTTATTCTTAATGTATGTTAATGAAGATGAAAAGAAATATGCTATTTATTTAGCACAAGAATTAAGAATGGCTGGATTTATAGTTGAAACTGAATATACTGGTAGAGGATTAAAAGGACAATTTAAGCAAGCTGATAGATTAAATGCTAAGTATATTGCAGTACTTAATAGTGAAGATTTAGATAATAATGAAATTAGAATTAAGAATAATCAAACTAAAGAAGAAGAATTAATTAGTTTAGATGTATTAATTTATTATTTAGATGAAAAATTAAATACTGGTTGTGAAGACGAGTATTGTGACTGTGATGATGAAGATTGTCATTGCGGAGATGATTGTAGTTGTGAAGGAGATTGCCACTGCGAACATGATCATCATGAATGTAATTGTAAATAAGGAGGTTATTATGAAGACAATTAATAATGGAACATTAAATATAAAAAATGTTGGTGAAGTTGTTACTTTATATGGATGGGTTCAAAAGAAAAGAGACTTAGGTGGAGTAGCATTTATCGATTTAAGAGATAGAACTGGTATTGTCCAATTAGTTGTTAGAGATGGTAGTGTATATGAAATGGCTTCATCTTTAAAGAATGAATCAGTTCTAAAAGTAGTAGGAAAAGTATGCGAAAGAGAAAGCAAAAATATGAATATTCCTACTGGAGAAATTGAAATAGAAGTAGAAGAAATGGAATTATTAAATACAAGTAAAGATATTCCATTTGAAATAAGTGATGATACAACTGCACTTGAAGATACTAGATTAAAATATAGATATTTAGATTTAAGAAGAAGTAGTTTATCTTCTAAATTACAAACAAGACATAAAGTTACTATGGCTATTAGAAATTTCTTAGATAAAGAACAATTCATAGAAGTTGAAACTCCAATTTTATGTAAATCAACTCCAGAAGGAGCAAGAGACTATTTAGTACCAAGTCGTGTAAATAATGGTAAATTCTATGCCCTACCACAATCACCTCAAATATTTAAGCAACTTCTTATGGTTGGTGGTATGGAAAAATATTTCCAAATAGCTAAATGCTTTAGAGATGAAGATTTAAGAGCGGATAGACAACCTGAATTTACTCAAGTAGATATTGAAATGAGTTTCGTTGATCAAGATGATGTTATGAGTCTTACTGAAAGATTAATTGCACATGTATTTAAAGAAGTTAAAGGATTAGATATTAAATTACCTTTAAGAAGAATGAAATATGATGATGCAATGGAAAATTATGGTTCAGATAAACCAGACTTAAGATTTGAAATGCCTATTAAGAATATTACTGAAGTATTTAAAAACACTGAGTTTAGTGTATTTAAAAATGTAGTTGATAATAATGGTATTATTAACTGTTTGGTAGTTAAAGGACAAGCTGAAAATTATTCTAGAAAAGGTCTAGATCAATTAACTGAATATGTTAAGACTTATAGAGCTAGTGGACTTGCATATTTAAAGATTGCTGATGAGGTTACTGGAAGTATTGCTAAAGTAGTTAGTGAAGAAGAACTTAATAATTTAAAAGAAGTTCTTGGACTTGAAAATGGTGACTTAGTATTAATAGTTGCTGATGTTAAGAAGAATGTTGTTAAAACTTCTTTAGGTGCATTACGTTGTAAATTAGGACGTGATTTAGGATTAATTAAAGAAGGACAATATGAATTATTGTGGGTTACTGAATTTCCTTCATTTGAATATAGTGAAGAAGAAGGAAGATATATGGCTTGTCACCATCCATTTACTTCACCACTTGATAGTGATGTTGATAAATTATTAACTGATAAAGGTAATTGTTATTCAAAAGCTTATGACATTGTTATTAATGGTTATGAAGCTGGTGGAGGTTCAATTCGTATTCATAAAGAAGATGTTCAAGAAAAAATGTTTAGAGCATTAGAATTAACTGAAGAAGATATTAAAGAAAAATTTGGATTCTTCGTTGAAGCTTTAAAATATGGTACACCTCCGCATGGTGGTTTAGCACTTGGACTTGATAGATTAGTTATGTTATTAACTGGGACTGAAAATATTAGAGATGTAATTGCATTTCCTAAAACTGCAAGTGCTTCATGTTTAATGAGTGATTGTCCTAATGTTGTTGATGAAAAACAATTAAAAGAATTAGGTATATCTATTGATAAGAAATAGTTGTTATTTACAACTATTTTTTATTTGTTTTGGTCTTTAATATTTATTGATATTTTGTTATAATTAATTTAGAGTATGGTGATGAATATGAAAGAGAAGAAATTACCATCAAAGAAGACAAAGAAAAAAGAATCTGAAATTAAACTAAGTATGGCTGATATTAATAAGAATAGTAACATTGAAGTAGACCATACAATTAGAAAGATTAAAGAAAAAGAATTAAGACTTACTTTGATGTGGACATGTATCTTTTTATTAATATTTATAGTTTCTGCTTTTACAGTAGGATTTTCAGTTGTTAAACTTAGAGAGTATGCCAATGTAGAAAGTGGAAATTTAATTATTACTTTTAATGAAAAGAGTGATAATTTAGATAATATTGTTACACTTGATAATAATAGTATTTTAGAATATGATGATGGATTGAAAAGTGTTCCTTATAAGTTTAGTATAAAGAATAATTCTAAGAAGAAGAGTAAATATAAAATTACTTTAGAAGATGATCTAGAAATGATGTTTTTAGATGAATGTGATCAAATGCAATTTGATAAGAGCAAAATGTATTTTAGTATAAATAATGATATTATAGGAATAGTATCTGATTTATATAATGGATCTGAATATGTAGTTTATGAAGATGAAATTAGTAGTGAAGATACATTGAATTTTGAATTTAGAATTTGGGTTGATAGAAGTTACATTAATAATGGACATTATCATGGCGTTATTAATGTAGAGGAGGTAGAATAATGGTTTTTTATTTATTAGATGATATTAAGAAAAGATTTGGAAGACAGTTATATAGTCTTTTAGCAGTAGCTTTTTTATCTATTGGAACTTTAGTATTAGGTGGAGTATTAATATTTAATATAGTTCATAAAGAACCTATTGTTAATACTGTTCCTGAAGGTGGAATTGATGTTTCATCAAGAGAAGCTGGTATCAATGAAGTAGAAACTAGTCATAATGATAGTGAAATTAGTCCTAATACAGATGGACCTGTATATGAGGCTCCTTTAGATAAAAATGATCAGGCAGGTACTTCATCAGAAGAGCATGTTGAAGAAGAGATGCCTAATGAATCTGTAGAATTATTTTCAGTTGGTGATAAAAAAAGACCTTAATGGTCTTTTTCTTTTATAAATTCATTTATTATGTTATTTGTGAGTATAGGGTAATCTAAATAAGAATAGTGTGAGGCGTTTGGATAAATTATTAATGCAGATTCTTTTATAAGATTATTTATTTTGTATGCATCTTTTAGAGGGGTATCTTGATCTTTTTCTCCCCAAATAAGCAATGTTTCAGAAGAAATGTATTTTAAATATTTTGTTAAATCTTCATTAATAATATTTGTAAATGTTTTATGCATAGTAGGGGGGAGCGCTTTATAATCAGCTGATCCAAAATAGTTTATTAATTTCTTTTGAAGTTTTTCTTTATTTGGAAATATTTTTATTATTTTCTTTAATATTTTATATGTTTTTTCTTTTAGTCTAGTTTTAATAGACTTTTTTTGTTTTATTGAAGCAATATCAAATAGAATTAATTTATCTATATTTATTTTATAATATCCTGTTAAAAGAGTAGTTATTCTACCTCCAAATGAATGGGCAATTATAATGGGATTTAATATTTTTTTATCTTTTAAGAAGCTTATTATTAGATCTGTATAATTGTAAATAGTTAATTCTTTTTCTGGAATTGGACTTTTACCAAAACCAGGGTAGTCTATGGTATAGATTGTGTAGTTATCTTTAAAGTGATTAATTATATTGTAAAATGTTTTTGATGTATTTCCCCATCCTGGTAGAATTAATAGTACTTTGTTTTTATTGCCATACTTATAATACTTTACTTTTATATCATTATAAATATAGTACATATAATCACCTATAATAATATATGATGAGTGTAAAGAAGTGTGAAATGTGTTGTTTAGTTAGAGGATTTATGCTACAATATAATTGTCAGATAGATGCGATTGCTAGTTCATCTAAAACCGACTAAACTAACGATAAGGGAGTCCCGATCAAGTTATCGGTGTTGAACGCATATTTCTAAATATGAATCCTGATGGTAGCGTACGGACACCCACCTGTACATATGACAGGTTTTAATCGTTGCTAGTGCGATCTGTTCTGACTTTTTTTGTTGCAATAAAATGGTATTTTGTGGTATAATAGGCCGTACGAGGTGTATGAGTAATGTTAATTTTACCTATCGTTAATAAAAATAGAGTGTTAAATGTACGTGTTAAATTAAAAGGTACAGAAAAGATTAGAAGTGCAATTAAGTTTCCTGGCGCTCCTGAGAGTGATGTAATTGTAAACGGTAAGAAACTTAGTGAATCTCATTCATTCGATTCGAGAGAAAAGAATGCAACTATTAATTTTATTAGAAATAATTCAATTTTATATCCGAGAAATTTTTTAGTTACAACTAGAATGGTGGCAGATAGTGATGTATATGATGTATATGAAGTTGGACAACCTCCTAGAAAGATAAATGATTCATTAGATGAATTATATGATTTAGCACTTACAGATATTAGAAAAGAAATACCAGGTATTAAAAGAGGCAGATATTTATCTTTTAAAAAGATTGGTTTAGATGAAGTGTTAACAGATGAAAAGATTCAAATGTTAGAAAGAATTGTTGGGGATGTTAAGGATTCAAGCCAATGGCCAGGTTTATTTGAAAAAGCAGGTATTGGAGATTTACCTAAAATATTAGATTTTTTAAATAATTTTGATTGTACAGTTGTAGAACATACTTCTATAAAAGAAGAAGATGTTGAACATATTATTACAACTCTTGAACCTTTATGTACAAGAGAAACTAGAAATTTTATTAGTTATTATAATACAGCAATGGTTAATAGAGACATATATGGAAAACTTTCATATATTAATAAATTATTATATGGTAGACCACTTTCTTTAATTCAATCAAATGCTCAAAGACAAAAACAATTAGTTAAGACAAGTGATACAGAATTAGAATATACAAGAAATGTTGCATAGATTTTCTAGATTAGTTAAAGTTATTGGGGAAGACAGTTTTAAAACTCTTAATGACAAATGTGTTTTAGTACTTGGTGTTGGTGGAGTTGGAGGATATGCTGTTGAGGCTTTAGCAAGAAGTGGTATTGGTAAACTTATAATTGTTGATTTTGATAATGTTGATGAGACTAATATTAATAGACAAATTATTGCGTTAGAATCAACTATATGTTTAAAAAAAGTAGATGTTTTTGAAAAGAGAATAAAAGAGATTAATAAAGAATGTGAAGTTATAAAGATTGATGAATTTATAACAGTTGATAATTTAGAAGAGTTATTTAAATATAATATAGATTACTTTGTTGATGCATGTGATACAACTAGTGTTAAAAAAGAAATAATTAGAAAATGTATTAATAAAAAAGTTCCTTTTATTTCATGTATGGGAACTGGTAATAAATTAGATCCTAGTAAACTTGAGATTTGTGATATTAGGAAGACTAATAATGATCCTTTAGCTAGAATGATTAGAAAGTTTGTTAAAGATGAAAAAATTAATAATAAAGTAATGGTTTTAAGTTCTAGTGAAGTTCCTGTTAAGACAGGGGAGAGAACTCCGGGATCAAGTATGTTTGTACCAGCTAGTGCGGGTATTATGATTGCTAGTTATGTAGTTAGAAAGATAATAAAAAAATAGCATTTGTTAATGCTATTTTTGTTTGTTATTTTATTCTTAAAATTTTCTATATAGACCAATTACTTTACCTAAAATAGTTACTTCTTTTAAGATGATAGGTTCCATTGTATCGTTTTCTGGTTGTAGACGGAAGTAACCATTTTCTTTATAAAAAGTTTTTACTGTTGCTTCGTTGTCTTCATTCATTGCTACAACTGTTTCTCCATTAGTTGCAGTGTTTTTTCTTTCTACTATTAAAATATCACCGTCATAAATTCCAACATTGATCATTGATTCACCACTTACTTTTAATGTGAATACTTCATTTCTAGTAGTGATTAGATTTGCTGGAAGAGTGAAGTATTCATCTGGTGTTTCAATTGCTTCAATTGGTGTACCTGCAGTTACTTTACCAAGTAAAGGTACTTCAACAACACTTTCTTCTTTTTGAGCATATTCATTTGGGACTAATAGTTCGAGTGTTCGATTTTTACTATTGTCTTTTTTGATGTATCCTTTTTCTTCAAGTTTAGTTAAATGAAAATGGATAGTTGCTGGAGAAGATAATTTTGCTTTGGAACCAATCTCTCTTACTGTTGGTGGATAACCATTTTGAGCAAATAGTTGTTTAATTACTTGTAAAATATATTCTTGTTTTGTTGTAAGTTTTTCCATTTTATTCCTCCTTTATAAATTTAGTTTAACACTAGTTATGTAAAATGTCAAACAAATGTTTTAATAATTATTGACACGAATAATTGTTCGATTATATAATTAAAGTGTAATTTGAAGGGAGTGTTTAATATGTTAAAAGTAATGGAATTAAAATTTAATAGAATGGAGGTTTTAATGGTAATTATGTTCTATGTATTAATTTCTGTTGCACTTATTTTTGGGGCAGAAAGATTTGATAGATTAGGACTTAATTTTATTGATAATAATATAGTTGAAAATATTACGAGATAAGTAATATATATGATATACTAGATGCAGGTGATAGATATGAAAAAGATAATTTTAGTAGATGGTAATAATTTATTATTTAGAAGTTTCTATGCAACTGCATATCAAGGAGTTATCATGAAGAACTCTAAAGGTTTTCCTACAAATGCATTGTATGGCTTTATAAATATGATGAATAAAATTATTAAAGAAGAGAAACCAACTTATATAATGGTAGCATTTGATAAAGGAAAAACCTTTAGACATGATAAATACGAAGAGTATAAAGCAGGTCGTCAAGCGATGCCTGATGAATTAAAGTTACAATTTCCTAAAGCTAAAGAAGTACTTGATGCAATGGGGATTAAACATTATGAAACAGATAATTATGAAGCTGACGATATTATTGGTACTCTAAGTAAAAGAGTAGATGAAGAAGATGAATTTATTGCAACTATTGTTAGTAGTGATAAAGACTTATTACAACTTATTAGTGATGAGGTTGATGTTAAGCTTTTAAAACAAAGTGGTCATATTATGATGACTAAAGAAGAGTTTAGAAATACTTATCAAGTTGATCCAATTCATATGATTGATTTAAAAGCATTAATGGGGGATGCTAGTGACCATATACCTGGAGTTAAAGGTATTGGTGAAAAGACAGCTATTAATTTATTAGTTAAATATGGTAGTTTAGATAATTTATATGCTAGTATTGATAGTGTTACTGGTAAGACTAAAGAAAAATTAATTGAAGATAAAGATAATGCTTATATGAGTTATGATTTGGCAACTATATATAGAGAAGTTCCATTAGATTTTGACTTAGAAGATTGTAAGTATGAAGGAATTAATAGTAGCGAACTAATTAGTTTATTAGAAGAATTTGAATTTCATTCATTACTTAAAAAATTAGACTTTAATGAAGTTACAAAAGAAGAAGAGAAGAAAGAAGAAGCAAAAGAACTTATTATTAAAAATATTTCGGAATTTAAAGAAAAAGAATTTGCTTTTTATTTAGAAACTAGAGGAAGTATTTATAGTAAGAGTGATATTTTAGGTATAGGTATTTATGATGGAGAGAATGGGTATTTTATATCTAAAGAAGATATTTTAAATCATAAAGAATTATTTAGTTCTAGTATTAATAAATATACTTTTGATTTAAAGAAAAATATTGTTGTATTAAATAGTATTGGTGTTGAGATAAAGAATGTTTGTTTTGATACAATACTTGCTACATATTTATTAGATTATGTAGTTAAAGATGATATTAGCTTTGTTGCACAAGCATTTGATGTAAAGATTCCTTTTTATGAGGATTTATATGGTACTGATAAAAGACCTAAAGATATTAGTTTAGAAGAACTTGCAAATGTTTGTTGTTTAAAAGCTAAATTTATTTATGAAACAAGAGAAAGATTATTAAAAGAATTAGAAGAAAGTGAGCAACTTGATTTATTTAATAAGATTGAGTTGCCACTATCTTGTGTTCTTGCAGATATGGAAATTACTGGGGTTAAAGTAGATAGTGAATATTTAGAATCTATTGAAAAAGAATTAAAGATTCAAATGGATAAATTAGAAAGGGATATTCATAATGATGCGGGAAGTAATTTTAATATTATGTCTCCAACACAACTTGCTAAAGTATTATTTGAAGATTTAGCAATTCCATATCCTAAGAAAGTTAAAGATGGTAAATATTCTACTAGTAAAGATATTTTAGATAAAATAGCTTTTGTTCATCCTATAGTTGAGAAAGTTTTAGAGTATAGAACACTTGCTAAACTATATACAAATTATGCTGTTGGTTTAAAAGAAGAAGTTAGAGAAGATGGTAGAATTCATACTATTTTTACACAAACATTAACTAGAACAGGAAGATTATCTAGTATTAGTCCTAATTTACAAAATATTCCTGCTAGAAGTGATTATTCAAAATTAATTAGAAAAGCATTTATTCCAGATGAAGGATCTAAACTTTTATCTAGTGATTATTCTCAAGTAGAACTTAGAATATTTGCTCATATGTCTAATGCAACTAATTTAATTCAAGCATTTATAGATGGTAAAGATATTCATGCAAAGACTGCTAGTGATATTTATAAAGTTCCTATGGAAGAAGTTACTAAAGATATGAGAAGAACTGCTAAAGCAGTAAATTTTGGTATTTTATATGGAATTAGTAGTTTTGGTCTTAGTGAAGATTTAGGCATTGATATTGGTACTGCTAAAAAGTTTATTGATAATTACTTAGAAACATATCCAGGTATTAGAGAGTATATGGAAAAAGAAAAAGCGGATGCTTATAGTTTAGGATATGTTAAGACTCTAATGAATAGAAAACGTGTAATTGAAGAGTTAAATAGTAAGAACTTTATGATTAGAAGTAGTGGAGAGAGAATGGCTTTAAATACTCCAATTCAAGGTACTGCTGCTGATATCTTAAAGAAGGCTATGGTTGAAATATATGATGAATTTAATAAACGTGGATTAAAGAGTAAAATGATTATTCAAGTACACGATGAACTTGTATTTAACGTATTAGATAATGAACTTGATGAAGTAAAAGATGTAGTTAGAAATATTATGGAAAATACATTTAAATTATCTGTTCCTTTAAAAGTAGAAATGGAAGTAGGTAATGATTGGTTCGAAGCAAAATAGAAAGAGGTGTTGATTATGCCTGAAAAACCAGAGGTAATTACAGTTGCTAATAGTTTAAAAAAATTAATTCTTAATAAAAAAATAACAGGATGCAATATATATTGGGATAATATTATTGCATATCCTGTTAGTGATGAGTTTAAAAAGAAAATTATTGGTCAAAAGATTGAGGCCATTAATACTCGTGGTAAGTGGATTGTTATTGATTTAGATAAAGATAGTTTACTTGTACATCTTAGAATGGAAGGTAAGTTTATGTTTAGAGACAAAGGAGAAGTTATTGGTAAACATGAGCATGTTGAATTTATTTTAGATGATAAGATAAGTTTTAGATTTCATGATGTACGTAAATTTGGTAAGATGTATTTAATTCCAAAAGATGAAGTAAATGATGTTAAGCCTTTAAATGAAATTGGTTTAGAGTATTATGATTCTAATCTTACTAAAGAGTATTTATATGATGCTATTCATGGTAAAAGATTACCTATTAAGACAGTTTTACTTGATCAAAGTATTATTGCTGGTATTGGTAATATTTATGATGATGAGATATTATTTATGAGTGGAATTCATCCTCTTAGAAAAGCAAGTGACGTTAGTTTGGATGAGTGTGAAAAAATTATTAATAATACAAAAATTATTTTAGATAAAGCAGTAAAGCTTGGTGGAACGACTATTAGAAGCTTTACTTCAAGTGAAGGTGTACATGGTTTATTTCAAAATGAACTTTTAGTGCATGGAAAAGGTGGAAAAAATTGTCCTACTTGTGGTAGAATTATAGAGAAGAATAAAGTTGGCGGTCGTGGAACATATTTTTGTAGTGATTGTCAAAAATAAGATACTTTTATCTTATTTTTTCTATTGATTATCAATATGTTTTATGGTAAAATGTATGGTGCGCTTAGGAGGTATTATATGAAAAAGACTAAGATTATATGTAGTATAGGTCCTGCTTCAAATAAAGTAGAAGTAATGGAACAAATGGTTATTGCTGGAATGAATGTAGCTCGAATTAACTTTACACACGCTACAATTGAAGAAAGAAATCAAGCTATATCAACAGTTAGAGAAGTAAGAAGATTAACTGGTAAGAATGTAGCTATTTTATGGGACACTAAGGGTCCTGAATTTAGAAGTGGTATGTTAGAAAATGATAAGATCACTTTAGTAGAAGGAAAAACAATTAGAATTGTTAAGGATTGCGTTTTAGGAAATCAAGAAAGATTTAGTGTTAATCATCCGGAAGCAGTTGAAAGTTTAAATGTTGGTAATATCGTTTTACTTGAAAATGCTAAAATGAGACTAGAAGTTATAAGTAAAGAAAATGACGGTGTTACTTGTAAAATAGTTAGTGGTGGAGTATTAGGAAATAAGAAGAGTATGAGTGCTCCTGGTATTAACTTAAATATTCCTTATTTAAGTGATATTGATAGAGAAGATATTAAATATGCTTGTGAAGCTGGTGGAGAATATTTAGCTATTTCATTTGTATCTTGTAAAGAAGATGTTTTAGAAATAAAAGAATTATTAAAAGAATATGGTCGTGAAGATTTACAAATAATTTGTAAGATTGAAAGTGACTTAGGTATTTCTAATTTAGAATCTATCTTAAGAGTTAGTGATGGTATTATGGTAGCTAGAGGAGACTTAGGAACTGAAATTCCTTCTGAAATGTTACCAGTTGTACAAAAACAAATGATTAAAACGGCTCGCAGAATGGGTAAAATTTGTATTGTTGCTACTGAAATGCTAGAAACAATGATGGAAAATAATAGACCAAAAAGAGCAGAAACATCTGATATTGCAAATGCTGTTTTAGACGGAACAGATGCTGTTATGTTAAGTGGTGAAACTACTGTTGGTAAACACCCAATTGAAACAGTTAGAGCAATGGCTAATATTTGTGCTGTTACTGAAGATTATGCAAATTTTGATTTTATTAGAGAACATGAAAAAGTTAAGAGTATTCCAATGGCAATTGCAGAAAGTGTTGTAGATAGTGCTAATAGATTAGATGCTAAATTAATTTGTGCAGCTACTATGAGTGGCGCTACTGCTCAAGCAATTAGTAACTTTAAACCAAAAGCTCCAATTTTAGCATTATGTCCAGATGATAAGACTGCAAGAAGACTTGCTTTAAACTGGGGAGTTCATACTGCAACATTACAATTATGTCATTCAACAGATGAAGTATTAACTGAAAGTTTAAGAGTTGCTAAAGAAAGTGTTGAATTAGAAAAGGATGATATTGTTATCTTTACTGGAAGTTTCCCTAATACAGGAAAAAGTAGACCAACTAATTTAATGAAAATTGAGCAAATTAAAGAATAAAAGTACTAAGTAAAATTAGTACTTTTTTTGTGTTTATAGATGTCTAATTTATTGACTATATTTTGAATTTATACTATTCTTAAAATAGAGGAGGTTATGATATATGGGAATATTAGATCATGGAATAAAAAATGTTGAAGATTTATATATGGATTCAAGAGAACTATATAATACTTCAGTTATGTCGAAAGCTGATTCAATTATCGGTGATTTAACTAGTGCAATCAATAATTTAAGAGAAAACTGGAAAGGAGCAGATGCTGGAGTTAATATTACAGATGTTATTGAAATTTGTAGAGAAATAACTGAAGTAAGAAATAGATTAGCAGATCTTGCTCGTGATGCAAATGCAATTGCTGTTATGTATCGAAAAATTCAAGAAGGTAATCGTGCAAATTTAGGAGATCTTCCTCCAATTTCTACTGTATCAAGAGAGTTATATAAAAATGATTATTCTGATACTGCAGATACTATTTATATTAGACCAGAAGCTGTAGTTGGTAAAGATTCAATTGGAACAGCTGCTAAAGATATTCAAGCATTTGTTGATTCTGCAAGATTATATAAGAATAAAATTTTAGATAACTGGTACATGGGACCAGGAAGAAATCAAGCTGACGATGCATTTGATGCATTTGATAAGTCATCAAAGGCTAAACAAGCTAAATTAGAAGAAGTAGCTAATATTGTTGGTAAAGCAATTGATAGTTATGGTGGATAAGAAGTATAACGCTTCTTATTTCCTAAGTAGAAGTAGTTTTCTATTTAGGAAATAAGAGGATAGAAAGAGGTGTATTATGGAGTCATCATCATATTATAAAGGAAAAGTTGAACAGTTTCAAACTTTACAAAAGCAATTATCAGGACTTAATAGTTATATTGATGCTTGTGATACTTCTGTACGTAAGTGTAAAGGGTATTTAGATGATATTGTAATTTGTAATGAGTCAATTGATAAGGGTGTATTAGAAGATAATGCGGCAGCTGCTATTGGGCAAGTTTCAAGCAGTGTTACTTCATTAATTAGTGAATGTAACACAAAAATTAAGTATTATAATGATTTATATGTTAGTGCGTATAAAGCTGAACAAAGAAAAGCTAAATTGAAGAAGGTATTGCCATGGATATAACAATAGATTGTGGGAATTTATATTTTGGATTAAACAATGTAAGAGATCTTGAAGATAAGATGTTTTTATTAAAACAAGCAATGAGTAAGATTTCTGTAAGTAGTGATCTTCCTTCGGCAGCTTCTTTTGAGTCTGCAAGAACGTCTTTTAATACTGTTTTAGAGAATGATTTGGATGATTTAGTTGTAAGACTTGATAATACAAAAAGAATTTTAACTGAATTTGATCGCGAAGCGGCATATTTATTTAATTATTATGAAGAAGGTATTATTAATGGTGATTTTGAATTTACAGAAATGCCATTAATGAGTCAAACTGATTATAATGATATTGCATATTCTCAAGGTACAATTAAAACATCTGGGTGTGGACTTACATCTGTATGTATGGTTGCATCTTATTTAACTGGGAATTTATATACTCCATCTGAATTAGTAGGTGCGACTAGAGGATATGGTGATAATGTTAGTAGAATGTTAGCGGCAGCAAGTTCTGTTGGATTAAAATGGCATAATGATAGTAATACTAGTCATGATGAATTAGATCAATATTTAAGAGATGGTAAGATTGCGATTGTATTAGTTAAAGGAAGTAGTCACTTTGTTGTGTGTACTGGTATTACAGAAGATGGTAAGTATTTAGTTAATGATCCATATGGACCTTGGGCAATGGATAGACCGATAAGTAGATCAGAACTTAAATTTACAGCTGGTAATACTTGGATATTTGATCCGGCAGAGAATCAAGGAGTAAGAGGTGAACTTGATGATTCTATTACAGTTGAAGGAAAAGCGGCTGAACAAATAATTAATGAAAGTGGATTTATTGATAGAACAGATAGAGGAGAAGTTCCAACCGATATTACTCAAGTAGAAGGTACAGAAGCAGCAACTGAACCTAGAACTGAACCAAAAACTGAAGTTAGAACTGAGCCTCGTACAGAAGGAGCAACAGAGTCTAGAACAGAACCTCGTACAGAACCAAAGACTGAACCAAAAACTGAGCCTCGTACAGAACCAAATACTGAACCAAAAACTGAAGTTAGAACAGAGCCAAAAACTGAAGTTAAAACAGAGCCAAAAACTGAAGTTAGAACAGA
>JAEDES010000061.1 GCA_016293205.1 Bacilli bacterium | reverse complement strand
ATGAGAAATATCCTAAGGTTATAAAAGAAGCATTACAAGTATTTGAATGTACTTGGGTTAGAGAACTTGACAATTGCCAAAATGATAAGGTAGAAGAAGAGTATAATGGACCGTATCATGACTTCAATGGAATTACTTCTAAATATGGTGCCCATTTCATTTTAAAGATAGATAAAATATTATTGAAAGATAAATATTATGATGCTTTAATTAATGGAGTGAATAAGAGAAACTTCTGTCCTCTACCAACAAATTGGGGTTATCGTGATTCAATTAATTTCTGGTGTTCTGATTACAAAACTCCAAATCCTGAAGTTGTTCCTGTTCATGAAGTGGATTTAACATCTGTTAAATATGCTGCTAATAGAGCAGATGATGTAGTAAAGTTTTCTGATGATGCACTAGAAACATTAGTTAAAGTTCCTAGACCATTTTTGAAAATTGTTTTAAAGGGATGTGTAGCTTGGGCAAAAGAAAACAACTGCACTTTGATAACAGCTAAAGAAATGAAAATAATTAATGATAAACGTTCAAAAGAAAAACAAAAGAAATAATCGATAAGAGTTAGTTTTGAATAAACTAACTTTTTAATTGCAAAAATTGTATAAAAAAATGTAAAAATATGTTATAACCCGACTTTTGCAGTTGTTATGCTATAAATTAAATTATTATGCTATTTCCTCGAGAAATAGCAGTTTTTAATTATAAAACCAATTAAAATTAATATAAATATATCACTTGACAAAAATGCACTGTTATGCTATAATATTATATATAAAGTAGGTGTTTTTATGATTAGAAAAGATATTAGAAAATTTAAATATGGTACTAGAACTGAAATTAGAGTTGTTGAGGGATATAGAGATCAATTTGGTAAAGTAAAACAAAAAACTATAAAAACTTTTGGTTACTTGGAAGACCAAGAAAATCAAGAAGCTTTTATGAAAATGATTGAAGAATTTAATGATAACTATAAAAAATCAAAGCGAGTTAAAATTGAAAAACCAACAAATATCTTATTTCATGAAGATACCAGTAGTATTGAATATAATTATGGTTATAGATTTTTAGAAGCTATTTACGAAAAACTTGATCTAGGCTCATTTTTTACCTCTATTAACTTTAAAGGTCAATACTCTTTAAATGAAATATTTAAGTTTTTAACTTTTCAAAGAATATTAAATCCTGATTCTAAGAGAGCTACTTTTCAAAACATTCAAAGTTTTTATAAATACTTTGATGATTATAGCTTAGATGATGTATATAGATCTTTAGATATATTTGATAAATATAAAATAGAATTACAAAAATATATTAATGATAAAATAAAAGAAATAATAGGAAGAGACACTTCTTATGCCTATTATGATGTCACTAATTATTATAATGAGATTGATTTTCCAAAAGATGAAAATGATTTAAGACAACGAGGGGTAAGTAAAGAACATAGAGTAGATCCGATAATTCAATTAGGATTGTTTATCGATTCGAACGGATTACCAATAAGTATGAGTTTATTTAAAGGAAATACTTCAGATACAAAAACATTACAACCAGTGATGAAAGAAATAAAAGCCAATTATAATTTAAATAGGCTAATAGTAGTAGCAGACAAAGGATTAAATTCTACTTCAAATATTAATTATATAGTAAACAATAATGATGGATATGTAGTAAGTCAAATATTAAAAGGTAAAAAAGGAAACAGATATCATGAACAACTATTTGAAGAAAGTAATTATACATACAATCAAAATGGAACCTTTAAATATAAATTATTTGAAGAGGATTATGAAATTATAAATTTAGAAGGTGAAAAGGAAACAAGAAAAAGAAAAGTACTAATATATTGGAAACTAGAAGATGCGATTTTAGAAGCCAAAAAAAGAGATGATAAATTAGCTAGAGCGCTTAAATCATTAGGTAACAATGCATATGCTATTAAGCACACATATGAACAATATATCAAAGAACTTCATACAGTAGATGAAACAGGAGAAATCGCAGATAAAGTAGAAAGAGTATTAGATAATGATAAAGTATCAGAAGATGCTAAATATGATGGGTATTTTTGTATAATTACTAGCGAATTAGATTATGATTATAAAAAGATTTTAGAAGTATATGGGAACTTATGGAAGATAGAAGAAAGTTTTAGAATAACAAAATCAG
>JAEDES010000035.1 GCA_016293205.1 Bacilli bacterium | reverse complement strand
TTAGATATATATAGAACTTTTTTCTTCATTATAACACTCCTATTTTTTCATTTGTTTTTCTATATCTTCATCTACTATTTCTTCACCTGATTTATCTTTTAGTTGTTCTAATGATTCTTTTGATAATCCATTGTTTACTACACAATTCATATCACATGTAGAACATTTATCTAAATCTTCTTTTGTAACTTTTCCATCTCTATAGTCTCTTACTATTTTATTTTCATACATACTATATTTTTTCTTTGTCCAGAATTTTAGTTTATGCATGATTACCCATAGAGCAGGTTTCCAAATATATTTATGCATTGCTGGTGATACTGAACCAATCATCCAACATTCTCTATCACAGCAACGAACTTTCTTTCTTACTTCTTCTGCTTCTTTAGAATTCCATAATTCATCCCATGTTTGTTTATTTAAATTACCCATTACTTCTTTATCTTTTGTTCCATTACACGGCATTACATCACCATATGGATCAATAAAGAATGTATCAAATGACATATCACATGGTAGTAGCCTTTTTTGACCATAAATGTAATTAATTAATCCATGATTGAAGTATGCTCTAAACCATTTCTTTGGTGATTTAGAATTTAATAATTTATTTACTAAATCTTCAAAGTTTTTCGCTACCATTGGTCTATCGTGAATAATATTTTTTGCTTCAACAAAGTAAAAACTGTTATGTAACGATGCTGTTGCAAATTCCATTCCCATTTCATCTGATAAATCATATAAAGGTACTAGGTCTGGTGCATTCTTATCTTGAACTGTCATTCCAAATCCTACATCTTTCATTCCCATTTTTGTTAATTCTTTCAATGTAGTATAACCTTTATTAAACCCATCTTTTAATCCACGAATTTCGTTGTTTGTTTGCTCTAAACCTTCAATTGAAATTCTAATTCCTATGTTAGGGAATCTTTTTGCTAAAGCTATTATTCTATCCGTAAAGAATCCATTTGTGCTAATTACAATACGATCACTTTTCTTATATAATTCTTCTACTATTTCTGGAAGGTCTTCTCTAATAAATGGTTCTCCTCCTGTTATATTTGTAAAATACATCTTTGGTAATTTTTTAATTGTTTCTATACTTATTTCTTCTTCTGGTTTTGATGGACATTTATATCTATTACACATTGTACATCTTGCATTACATCTATATGTAACAATAACTGTTCCGTTTAATTTCTTTTCTGCCATACTACTTTACTCCTTTTAATACTTTGTCATATATATTCATAATTTTTTTGTAATAGTTTTCTTTTGAGTATTGTTCTTTTGCAATTGCTTTTGCTTGTTTGCTAAACTTCTTAACTAATTTATTATCTTCAAATAATATTTTCATTTTTTCTGCTAGTTCATTTACATCATCATACTTGTAAATAAAACCATTTTCATTATCTTTTACTAATTCAGGTATTCCACCAATATTAGCTCCAATTACTGGTTTACCTGTACATAATGTTTCAATTACTGAATAAGGACAATTTTCATACCAAATACTTGGTACTACTACGAATTTACATTTTCTAACTGTTTCTTTCATTTCTTCTTTGTTTAAGAAGCCTAGTAATTTAACTCTTTTTTCTAGTTTGTTTTTTTTAATAACTTCTTCTACTTCTGCTTTTTCAGGACCATCTCCGGCAATATATAATGTTCCTTTTTCTAATTTTGCAAAAGCATTAATTAAGTTGATAATACCTTTTTCTCTAGATAATCTTCCAAAGTATAATGCATATCCATTATCTTCTGTTTTCACATCAAATGCATCTACATCTATAAAATTATGCATGTATGTTATTTTATCTTTTGGAATACCATCTTTTATTAATTTATTCATATAAAATTCACTTGGTGGTAACACAAAATCAATCTTTTCTGTATATACTTTTGTATTTCTATAATAACTACCTTCAATTGCTCCTAATACGCTTTTTAGCATTGAATTTTTGATACATTTTTTCTTAATACAATTTATATATTTTCCACCCATACATTCTTCACAAATGTTTCTACTTGGGTCCATCATTAAGATTGCTGGGCAAATTGCTTGTACATCATGTGCTGTAAATACAACTGGTATATTTCTTTCTTTTGCTGCATCTATAACTGATGCAGTTAATTGTCTTTGAAAATTGTTTACATGAACGATATCCGGTTTAAATTCGTCTAATGCTTTTTCCATTACTTTCTTATTTTCTTTTGAATAAATAACGCTTAATGCTTTTGTCACATCCTTACTATTCATATCAGATGCTTTTACAAAATATTCTTTATTACCGGTTTTAATATTTTTTTCATTTTCCATAGAAAAATATGCAACTTCATGTCCGTGTTCTTCTAATAATTTTCCTAGTTCAAAATAATAAGTTTCAGAACCACCTTTCATCCAATGAAACTTATTTACCAATAATACTTTCATTTACTCACCTCTTACTACCAACGTATGAAAATATTAATTTTTTATTATTTATATATACTTCTTAATTATATCATAGTTATGTTTTATTTTGACAAAAAAGAAGAACTAGTGTTCTTCTTTTAAATTCCTGCTCCATGACCGAATATAACTGCTTTAAATGTTGCAAAGAAGATTCTAATATCTAGCCACATTGTCATGTTTCTTGAATACCATGATTCAAATAATAATCTATGAGCGAATGTTGTTTTCTTAGTACCAGCTGTTTGCCATAGTCCAGTTAAACCTGGTTTAGTACTTACGATATCATCAAAGTATTCACCCATATCTTCTTTTTCTCTTGGTAAGTATGGTCTATTTCCAATTACTGCCATATCACCTTTTAAAATATTAATTACTTGTGGCAATTCATCTAATGATGTTTTTCTAAGAATTGCTCCTACTTTAGTAATTCTAGGATCTTTCTTTAATTTCTTATTTAATTTATACTCACTTGCTAATTTTTTATCTTTCTTTAATAATTCAAATAACACTTCGTCTGCATTTGGTACCATTGATCTAAATTTATAAAATTTAAATTCTTTACCATTTTGACCTATTCTACTTTGTGTAAAGAAAATAGATTCTTTGTCGCCAGATAATAATGTAAATATTTTAACTAATAAGATTATTGGAATTAGTACTATGAATCCTATAAGACCACATACTATATCAAATAATCTTTTACAGAATAAGTAAGTCTTTGATATCTTAATACGAGAAGTATCTTTGTACTGCTCCATACCCTTCATATCCATATCTATTTCCCCTCACCAAAGTTTTTTATACGCATCACCATTATAACATAAATTGGTAAAATTTGTTCCTACAAATGCAATATTTCAGTACATTTTTTGTTATTTTTTTGTAAATTATTAGTTTACTTTTAATATAAGTTGTAATTTTTAACAATTTTATCGTCCAAATTCTCCTTTTTGATTTTGAAATGGTTCTAATAATTGGTTATTTTCTCTTAATTCTTGTTCTGATTTAGATAGTTTTTCCTTACCTTTTATAAATGAATTTATATAGATACCTCCTGGCATACTTTGATATCTTAAAGTATGAGGAGAAGTCCCTGTTTTAGTATTTAAGAAACTATCCCCGTATATTCTTGCATATTCTTCAGTTAATTCAATATATCCATATTTAAGTAAGAACTCCACTGGTTCTTTATCTTCTTCTCTTATAAAGAATCCTGCATCTGGTGTTAATAAGATTTTATCTGGATACATTGGTGATATAAAATAATTTTCTTTTTGACATTTGTCTTTATGAAAAAATTGTATATATGTAGGATCTAAAAGAAAATGTTTTTCTTCTCCTTCTACATTTAATGTAATTACAATAAAACTGTGACCATCTATTGCTGATACTATAGCTGTTTCTGTTGAACAAGGTGCACATCTACAATTAATTCTATTAAAGTAATGACCTAGTATAGCTTGTGCTGTATCACATTTATAATCAAAATTATCCATACTTGGATTAATACTTTTTCTTACTAAATAGCTTATATTTCTTAAGAATTCTTCAGCATCATTTAAACTTATTGGTCTATTATTACTTATTGCTTCTTCTACTCTTGCACATTGACCTATATTTATATTTTTATTCTCATATGGTTTAAAATCTACTATATATTCCATATTACACCTCTATATTATAAAATAATTATAATATATAAAAAAAGAAAGATAAATAATTAGTTATTATCTTTCTTTGTTTTTGACAGTTCTTTTTGTTTTATAAATAAAGGACATTGATATATATCTATTAAGAATCTTAATACATAATTATACGATGGATAAGTATGAGTCTTTACAGTTTTTATATTTCCATTAGTTGTAAATTCAATTGATACACCGTTATCTAAATCTTCACTTGTTTCTCTTTCCCAAGCTATTTTCTTTCCTTGTAACTTGGATGCATTAAATATAATATATCTTACTACATTAGATAAGTTTTCTTCATGTTCTTCTTCTGGAAGTGTTTCTGTTAATAAATCAATAATATCATTTATACTTATATTTTCTATATCTTGTCTTGATAATATAGTCATTGGATTAATATCTGTTATTTTTTGTGCTAGATAAACTTTTAATCCTTCTATAGTTAATTCTTTCTTCTCATCTAATGTTCCGTATGCAAATCCATTATTTAACAAATATGAATCAACACTATAATATATGTTGTCCATTCTTCGCATAATTAATTCTCTCCTTTTTTACAGCGAGTTTAATTTTACCATATATCATAATTTTATGCAAGTTAAAAGCATCTATTTCCTAGATGCTTGTTGTTGGAAGAAAGTTTTTTTATCTCTATTTAGTTCATCGATCATTGTATTTAATTCTACTGTTTCTTCGACACTATCTAGAGCTTCTTCTTTAGTATATCCTTGTGCTTTTCTTACTGTAAATAAGATATTTCTAAATGTTTCTAAAGATGGTTTCCTTACTCTTAATGCATCTTTTAAATCATCTTTAGATGGTATTTCTCCGAATAAATTTTTAAGATCAGTTCTTGTTGTTATGAATGGTCCATATCTATCAGTATCTTGATAAAAATCATCATATTTATCTTCTATTTGTAATTTTAATACTGGTGGGATTGTATCTTTTATAAATACATCTTCATACTCATCTGCTGGTACGATAAAATGTCTATATAAAGCATTGGCATCATAATCTTTTTCCACTGTATCAGTAACTCTAGCTTCTTTTACAATAAATCTTTTACCATGTTCATCAGTTATTAGTATTGGTCTTCCTTTTGCAGAATCCCATGTAGCATCTATAGCATAAATACCATGAATATCATATTTATCATCATCTAAATATACTAAGTTTCTTTCATGACCTCCATATTCACCATTACCTAGATCACATGTTACTCCTACTGCAATAGCTTTAATATTATTCTCTTTTAGTATTTGTTCCATAAATTTAGCATATCCTACACATACTATATAATCTGTCATTACTATATTATGTAAGTATCTAGATTTATCCTTATCTTCTTTATTTTCTTTATATCTAAATGTTTTCATAATATCATAAGCATACATTAATATTTCTGTAGGAGATAGGTTGTTTGCTTGTACTAAATCATTAAAGAAATCTAGCGTTTCTCTCATTGCTAAAAATTCTTCTACTGTACAATTATGAAGATCTCCATAATTTATTTCTAATGGATATTTCTTAGCGATTGAATTTAAATAATAAGCGTTTTCATAAGATTTATTTTCACACTTCAATATAATCTTATGAATCTTTGTTTTCTTTTCAATACGAGAAACTATTTCTCTTAATTTAGAAATATCTTCTACTCCATTATAAAATAATTCTTCTACTTCATTATTTTCATTAAATTTTAATCTTAATAAGGTATCATTTGAAAGACCATATTCTTCTAATAACTTATTACTTGTTATTTCTAATCTTTCAGGGTGTTTTCCTTCAGGATAATCTATTTGACTTATAGCTTGTTCTAATAAATAAAAATTTATATTTGTACCTGCTACTTTTGTTTCTATAGAAGAATATGAGTATGGTACTCTTGTACATTTATTTGTTATATTTCCTGATATAAATACTTCTTTAGGTTTTGATAAATATATTTCATCATCTTTAGGAATATAATTATATTTAACAATAGCCCCACTTGATGTATATATTTCTTTTATACTTGTATTTTTCTTTATAAACTCAATTTCATCTTCATCTAATTTACAATATCCTGTTATTGTTAAAGTTTCTAGATTAGGAAATTGTGATAAGAATGATATATCTTTAAAACATGAATTTGGTAAAGATAAATGTTTTATTCCTTTATTAGCATGTTCTACTATAAATTTAAATACTTCTTCTGTAATAGTTTGTAGTTCTAATGATGAAGAATTTATTACAAATCTTTTATCATTTAAATATTCAGGTTCTTTTATTTTTCTTTTTAAATCTTCTATTTCTATATTAGATTCTGTTATAGTTAGAGATTCTTTTTGACTACTTATATAATCTATTAATTCTTGAGGATTAGTTTTTATATATTTTTCCATGGGTTGATCAAATAAAACTTTATAAGTTTCTTCTATAGACATAACTTCACTTCCCTTTTTACGAAAAAAAGACTTAACGTCTTTTTTATAGCCATACTCCAAAGATTATTCCTGACATAGCTAAGACTAGACCCGCTACCCAAAATAATTTTACAATATCTGTTTCAACCCAACCTAATTTTTCAAAATGATGATGTAGAGGTGTCATTAAGAATAATTTTCTATGGAATAATTGTACCCATATAGTTTGAATAATTACTGTTAGAGTTTCTATTACAAAGATACCTGCAACTACTAATAGAGTTAATTCTCTATGAGTTAGTATGGCAATAGCTCCCATTACAGCTCCTAATGATAATGAACCTGTATCACCCATAAATATTTTAGCTGGATGTGTATTATATATTAGGAATCCTAATAAACTACCAACTAGTATTAAACTAAATATTCCTATATCTTCAAATCCAACCATTAATGATATTAAACTAAAGGCAATAAATGCTATAGCAGATAATCCTCCTGCTAAACCATCTAATCCATCAGTTAAATTTACAGCATTTGATGCACCGACTAATACGAATAAGATTAATAATCCATATAACCAACCTAATTCTATATCAATACCAAGTGTACCTACTACAAATGAAGTTTGACCTCCATTTTTCATATATATGTAGAAGAATCCTATTGCTATTAATACTTGCATAAACAATTTTTGATAAGCAGTTAATCCTTCATTATTACCTTTTCTTATTGATAAGAAATCATCTAAGAATCCAATGGATGCATATCCTAAGAATACTAATAATACAATTCCTATATTAGATGTGTAAGTAACTTTATCAGTTATTAATAAGAATAATATTGCTAGTATAGTAGGAACTATAAATATTAATCCACCCATAGTAGGTGTTCCTTCTTTTTTTCTATGTGAATCTCCTACAAATATACTTATCTTTTGACCAATTTTAAGTTTCTTTAGTACTGGTATTAAGAATAATCCTAATATTGTAGAAGATAAAAAACCAATCATTATTGCAAATATTGCTTTTGTTAACAATAGCATGTCTTTCACTCCATTTCTCTTGGAACATTATATCATAATATATTTTTATTTATTCCCAATTAGACTATTTTAGACATAACTTTACATAATTATGCTACTCTTCGATTATCTAATGTTTTTACTTTTTGATTATTTTTTTCTAAATTCTTTTGTTGTTCCTTTTTTAGTTGTTCTAATTCATATTCTTTTTCTTCTATTTGAGATTGAACTTGATATAAATTACTTAATAATTCTTTAGCTTCAGGTATACTTTCTAAATAATCTTTATAAGTTTCTTCAAAGTTCTTAATAGTTTGTCTTAGTTGTCTTGATGTTTTAGTTAAAAATACTGAAATATTTTCTAAATCTATTAAACTATTTTCTATTTCTCTACTATAGTCTTCTACTCTTATTACTTTATATCTGTGAGTTATAGTTTGTGGATTTAAAACATTTCTCATAAAATTCATATATAGAGCAGCTGTTGTTGCTAAACCTCTAGCACTTCTAGCTCCAGGTAACATCATTTGTAATCCCATTAAACCTAATAATCTATTACTTTGATGATTTAATGCTCTTAATTGTATTTCTACTCTTTCTTCTATTCTAGTAGCATTAGCCATCTTTTGTCTTATATCATTTAATAGTTGATCTTGTTCATTTTGGAATCTTAATAATTCTGTATTAAATTTATCATAGTTATAATACTCTTCTTTCATAGATTCAAGTAATTGTTCATTCATTTGAAGTCTATCTTTTTTATCTTCTAATGATAAGGATAATTTATCTTTCTTTCGATCTAATTCTTCTAGTTTTTGAGCTAATAAAACATATAACATTGAATCTTTTATATCAGGAGAAGTTTTACCATTTTTAAAATCATTTAAGTAATTTTCTACTAATACATATAAATAATTATCATCATACATTGATAATTGTTCTGGAGTCATTTTTTTCTTTAACTCTTCTACTTTAGAAATAATAGAGTTTAATCTATTCATTAATTGCTCAGCTTCTTTTGAGTCTTTTACATCTTCTGAGTAATCTGATAATACTCCTATTTCAAAAGTTAATTTTCTCAATTCACTTCTTACTTCTTTTAATTCAGTTTCATATTCAGATATTATCTTATGACTTTTTAATCTTTCTAATTGATCATCTAAGTTTGGAGATTTTTCTCCTACTAATCCAATATTTTTTTCAGGATCAGTTACTGGATAAGTATCTTTTTTATTTGCTTCTAGGAAGTGTTCAAAGACATTTACATTATCATAATTGGGATTATCAAAATCATCTGATATATGTTTATATTCTAGACCTAATTTCTTTCTTGTTTTTTCTGGTAGTCTTCCTATTAAATAATTCATCTCTAAAGATTTTATTATTTGTTTTGTATCTTCTTCTGAGAATGCATTTGAATCTAATAAGTGTTTTTTTGCTTCTTCTAATTCTAATCTTCTTTTTTCTTCTGGGTCTTCAACTAATGATTGAACAGTTGATCCAACAGCAGCAATTGGCACAGCACCAAGAAAAGTAAGAATTTGGAGTTTTCTTACTTGTTTTTCTAAATCTAAAGTTTCTTGATCAAGAGCTTCGCGTTCTTGTTGAATCTTTTTTCTTCTTTTTTTGATTCTCATTTGACGACGACGATCTTGTTTACCACCTTTTACTCCTATTGTTTCGTTCATTTAATAACCACCTATTTATTTTCTTTATATGCTTGTTCCATTAATTGTAAGTTACCAATTATTCTTTCATCATTAGGGAAGATTTGAGCTGCAATTTTTGCGTTTTTATAAGCTTCTTCATAATGACCTGTAAAATATTCTGATATTGCTAATAAATCATAGATTGAACCATTCCATGATGTTTCTTCATTTATATAATCTGTATTTTTTCTTGTTATTTTTACAGCTTGTTGTAAGTAATTTCTTGCATTTTCATAGTCACCTATATCATGATATAAAGCTCCTAATTCATAGTAAGGTTCTCTTACTGTTGGAGTTTCAATTATAGCCATATTTAACCACATAATAGCTTCTTCATAATATGCTTTATTCTTATAACAATCTGCAATTAGTCTCATTGCAGTAGATCTTTCTTGATCCCAAGTAGATGTTTCTATTTGTAAATAATTATGAAATTGTTCTATAGCTTTATCATACATGTAGTGAGCTTTGTATTCTCTTGCTAAACAATATACATCACGTGAATCATTAGGATTTTCTCTAACTGATCTTTCTAGAATTTCTAAATACATTTCACGAGATTTTTCTCTATCTTGATAGTGATTTAAAACAATTGGTATTTCTACTGATACTTCTTCTATTTCATTAGTTAATACTTCATGGACTTGATGTATCCAACTATATCCATGTCTTGAATGAATCTTATCTAAGATAAATGATACTCCTGGAGTTCCATCTTCATTAAAACTCCAATTATAAACATATTTTCCTCTTGTAGTTGCTTTAGTCCATACTTTTTCTATTTCTTGTCTCCATCCTGGAGTAAATCTTTCATCTAAGTCTGTACATACACATACATCTACATCATGAGGTACCATTTCTAAAGATTCATTTCTTGCAGTATCAAATCTCCATGGTTTTATAATTTCTTGTTTTATAATTACATTAGGTTTTGCTTGTAATAATTCAATAGTTTTATCAGTTGATCCAGTATCTAATACATAAATAGCATCTGCTTCTTTCATTGAGTCATACCATAAATCTACGTTTTTTTCTTCATCTTTACATATTGCGTATACAATTACTTTCATTTTGCTCACCTTTTCTATTCTTATATTCATTATAACATAATTATTATTTTGTTAATAATTATTTTAAAAAAAACTCTGTTTATTACAGAGTTTTTATTTTTACTTTATAACTTTATTTTTAACAATTATATCAA
>JAEDES010000060.1 GCA_016293205.1 Bacilli bacterium | reverse complement strand
CAGTATATCCAAATGTAACATTTGGTAATGTAACATTATCAACACTTAAACCTGTTTCTTTAGCAAGTTTAATATATTGTGGTTGACTAGTACTTGTACCAGTTTTAACATCCATAACTAATGTTGCTTTATCTTCTAGTTCAATTACTCCATTAGCATCAGTATAATATACTTTTGTATCAGTTGGTATTACTTCATTAATTCTTTTTTCACCTAAAATATTAAATCCTAGTTTAACACCTTGACCTTTTACCATAAGTGTTTCAAAATTGAAGTTTACCTTCATATTAGTCTTATCAGATGAAGGGAAATGAAATATTCCACCATCTACTTTTCCAACTTCGAAAATACCTTTTTTAACATTAACATTTAAAGTAATGTTTTGCTCCTTAGGTTCTGTATCAGAGAATATATCAAATATAAAATCATCCCATGAACCTGTTCCAGTAACGGCATAAGTTCCACCATCAATTGTAAAACCATAAGTCTTAGGTAAATTTTTTAATTCTTCAGCCATATCTATAGTAGATAGTCTTACTCTGCCATAATGTCCTTCTCCAATTATTTTACCATTATTACCATTGCCACTATCTTTAATGGTTAAATTACTTCTAAAATTATAATTATTTTCATCTTTATAACCATAATAGAATGTTAAATTGTTTTTTGTTACATCAAGAGTATTACCTGCTAAATCCAAGGTAACATTACCTAAAACATAAAATCCAAGAAACTTTGTCAACTTAATATCTCCGCCTAATTTAATAATAGTATCTTTGCTATTATTAATTTGATTAGCTGCAGCTATTAATTCATCTTCTGTTGTAGCCGTTAATGTTTGAACTTCTTTTTTCTTAACTGTAATTGGACCCCAATAAGCATCAATTGTAGCAAGTGTTGCTGTTCTATTTGCTATTTTAGTGCCTTCTCTATCATGATACTCTATAATAGAATCAGCATCAATTACATCATCAACAGTTAAAGTAGAACTATTTATCAAAAATGTTTTATCAGGTGCATTTTTGCTTTCTTTAGTAACATTTGAAAATTTTACGCTTTCATATGCTCTAGTATCTACTATTTCATGAAATCCAGTAACTTTTAGATTTTTAAAAACTACATTATTAAATCTATAATCACCAGCGGTTTGCCAAAAACTGTCAAAATCTTTTATATATTCAACATCTATACCATCCATTTCAAAATTAACAATAGACTCAGCTTTCTTAATTTCGTTATAAATTGGTGTGTAGCCAACATCAGTTAAAAGATTAAGTTTAGCAGTTTTTCTACTACTTGAATTAATGAATTTTAAATCCAAAGTATTATAATAAATTAATTTTAACTTATATTGTTGTGGTATAGTTAATGTAAAGCCATTAAAATCCAAAGTTTTAGACATTTCAAGAGAGAAAGTTGTATCTAAATCTTCTCTTAATGTAATGTCACTAGTAAGTCTAACTATATCTGTTGTTTTATCATTCATCTTTTCAACTAAGTCTGAATTATTATCAACATCTGCAGTTGTTGTTTCTGCATTTACATTAGTTAATCCCACACCGAAGATTGCTACTAATGTAAATAATGTCATAGTCAATTTTTTGACTAATTTAGATTTGCTCATCAAATCATCCTCCTTCCTATTACATTATATCATATTATTTTTAAATCTAAAATATATTTTAAACAATTGGAATTAAAAATTATTCTCATGTATTTTAAATATAATAAATTTTTGAATATTTACTTGTTATTATTTTTAATATACTCTTTAATATATCCTTTATCTCTTTTTAATAAATCATGCAGTAAAACTGATTCTATCTTTTCTTATTAAATAAAATTTGTTTTATTTTGATTGTCATTATTTTGAGATAAAAGAAGACAACTTAGGTCCTAAGGGTCCAAAGTTGTTTCCCCAAAAAGTTTTATAGCATCCGTTTTCATTTTATAAGCAAAAGAACTTTCTAATGGCGATATTGTTTCTCTATACATATTTAAATACACCATAAATTGCTGCTTCATCATCATTTAATTCTTTTACAATAAGTTCCTAATTCTTGTCGCATATTATTTAATTTCAACCAAAAAAAGATTGAAATATGCGATAAAAGTATCTATTTCAATCTTTAAAATAATATTTTTACTTCAATTTAGAATTGGAAGTAAGAATGTTTAAACATTCATTTTTTTAGTTTTTTATATAATCATTGGATTTA
>JAEDES010000059.1 GCA_016293205.1 Bacilli bacterium | reverse complement strand
AAAAACTTATATTAACTCTAATAAAAAAAGACTATTTAAAATAGTCTTCTCTTATTCTTTCTTTCTGTTGAAATTACCAATCATTAACTTCTAAAATGTCTTCCATTAAGTTATCCGGGATAACAACTACAGAATGATTTATTCCTTTTTCTTTTATAGATATTTCATCAATATATGAGCCAAAAGTTTCGTCTATTTTCTTTATAGCATCTATATAATCCTCTGCTATAATCAAACCACACTCATCGAATTCTTTATCTTCATAGTCTACATAATAATGTATTTTAAACTGGTATAAATTCATAACTACTTTCCTTTCCTATCACATTCATTTAGTAATAATAAGTTAGAAGTTTTTTCAACACCAAAAATGTTATTATACTTATTAATAGTTTTCTCGCTATTCCAATTAAAAGGCAGCATATGATAGTTAATATAAAACAATACATCTAAATTAATCAGTCCTTTTGAAAATAATTCATAAGTACCAACATTAGCATGATTATAATAATGAGCTTGTCCATCTTCAGAAAAGGTCTGAGTGAATAGCTTACCATAGTCATGAAGATAAGCCGCCACTATCATATAAAAACCTTGTTTCTCTTTATTAACAATACGATTATAAGTTTCTTCCTCTTTCAAATTCGAGCATACCTTCTTACAATGTTCATCTAAAGATAAAGTATGCCATTTAGTTTCCTGGTCAAAGCCTATCATTTCTAAAAAGAAATCTCTTATACCATCAACAATTATATTACCACCATAGATAATTCTATCCCAGCCTTCTTCTCTAAAAGGAATTTGAAATGAATTATAAAACTTTTCTATTACTTTTTTACCGACATATTTAGATCGCTTTGAGTCACGAATAATACATTCTCTAAAAGGAGTATTAAAAACAACACAAACAATTTCATGCTTTTTTCTATCAATACCACAATTAAAAATTCTTTTACGACTCTTCATAGTAGTATTAGTTGCATCAAAAATAACTACTTCTTTAGTTTCAGAAAATTCTTTTATTCTTTTATAAGCTATATTAAATACTTCTGTGTTATGCTCTTGAGTATGAATATCCCCAAATACTTCTTCTCTAATAGCATCAGTAGAAACTACTTCAACTGATTCACCATAAAATCTTTTAAATTCTTCTGCTTTTGTGGATTTACCAGATCCTGGTAATCCACAAAATACTAATATAGTACTCATTATTTACTCCTCTAATTAAATAACTCAGGCATAACTCTTTTAATCTTTCCTATTACAAAAGTATTAAGTGTTTTAAAATTAATAGTCGGATTCTTATACTCCTTAAGAATATGCCACATTTCTTCTTCTATAAGAACATGAAATACAGTATTAAGTAATCTTGGGATATACTTAGACGACCATCCATTACATTCTACTCTTATCTTATCATACTCTTTATGCACCAGAGCCTCAGTAACATACTGGTCTGCTATCTTTTCTTCAAACATTATTTTTTCCGTCTCCGGCGCGCCCATTACTCTTCTATTCTTTTCCTTAAATTCTGCCCTTACGATTTTAGCCCAGGTCTGGCGACCATACCGATTATAAAAATTATAATTCTTTATAACTATACCTTCCCCTACACCTTTACCATCTTCAATAAGATAATCATTTACTTCAAGACAATGGACAAAATACTCATAATCTCCATTCTTTACTATACGAAGCGGCGCGATATATTCTATTCCAAATTCTTCAAGCATAGGAGCATATATATCATAAGGAATATATTCTAAACCTCTCTCAAGTTCATCATTATCTATTGCTACATCAAATACATAAAATTTTCTCCATGCATCGGCACGATAAGTTTTAAGAGTATGTGGAACAAGCCATTCGCCAAAAATTCTATGATTAGGGTGAGCTTTAAGATAATTTATGATATTTTCATTCTTAATCATAGCTGCGTAAAATCCAGCATTATCTTTCTCAAGAGTAAGTTCTCTATTTCTTGAGCCGCAACGTAGTTCTCCATCAGCGTTAAGCCAGCATGAAGAATTAGTACCATCTATTTTTGGAAAAATATAGCACTTACCAATATTTATATTTTCTACTTCATCTGTTCCAAATCTTTCTATATGCTGATATTTTCTAAATTCCATAATTTTTTCTCCTTTTTAAAGATGCTCTTCACATACTGGGCAAATAAAAAATGTATTCCCATCTTCTATTCCAGTTTCAAATTCCATAGTATCTTCTT
>JAEDES010000008.1 GCA_016293205.1 Bacilli bacterium | reverse complement strand
TGGAATTGTTGGGTTAATGATTACTGTTGGTGTTACCTTTGGTACTGTCGGTGTAACTCTTGGCACTGTTGGTATTACAACTGGTGCAGTTGGAGTTTTTGTTGGAACCGTAGGTGTCTTAGTTGGAACTGTTGGTGTTTTTGTTGATCCTGGAATTCTTGGTACAATTGTTGGCCCTGGAATTCTTGGAATTTCTGGTGTTCTTGGTTGTGGTTGATTTCCTTTATTAGGAATTTTTCCTGTTCCATCTAAAATAACTGCTCCATCGAAATCAGGTGTTCCTGGTACAAATCCTTGGGCTATATAATTATCCCATGCTTCTTGCGTCATTTGATAATCTGCAGGTGTCCAAACTCTTGGCATATCAACAGGTCTTTGTCCAGGTGTATAGTTAGGTGTATAGTTTGGATCTTTTACTAAACGTTTTGGTTCTTTTTCAGCATTTGTAACTATGTTTTGCATTTCTGCATCAGTTACTTTTATTTCTCTTGCTTTACCACTTCTTCTTACACTTAGGTCTGTTCCATATAATACATTTATTGTTTCTCTAATATTAATTGTTTCTTCAGAACGTTGTTGAACTTCTACTAATCTTTCAATTAGTTCTTGTCTTGCAGCATTTACTCTGTTACGTTCTTCTTTAGTTCTTCCACGTTTTGCTAGGATTTCTCCTAATCCCATTTGTTCAAATACTGGTCTAAATATATTTCTATTATTTGCTGCTCTTACAATTTGTTGATATTGTTCAAATGTAATATTAAATTTTCTTGCTTCTTGTTCTAATCTTGCTCTTTCAACTGATTGCTTTTCTTCTTTTCGTTTAGATGCAATTTGTTTTTCTAAAGCTTGTACTCTTTTTTGTGCATCAATTAAAACTACATCTTCTGCACGCATCTTATCAATATATTGTTCTACAAATCTATCAAACCCATCTGGAGTATTTGTCCATTCTCCTTCTTCAAATTCAACTTGATTTTGTTCATATATTTGTCTCATTTTATCAATTGAAGTTTGAACTTGTCTTCTTGCTTCTTCTAATTCACTTTGTAATCTTTCAATTTCTTCTGAATTATCAATAACTTGTTGTTCTTCTACAGCCGGATTTTCTTCTTTCACAGGTTGTTCTCTTTGTTGATCATTTGTATTTTCGATAGTATCTTCTACTACTTGTTCATTTTGTTGTTCATTAGTATTTTGGTTTTGGTTTAGAATTGATTTTCTTAATTCTTCTTGTAATTCTTCGGACATTAAAGCTCTATGAGCAGCTAATTCTCTTTCTTTAGCTTCCATTTCTGTTCTTATTTCTCTTCTATCTTGGTCATCACGAGCTTTAGCATATTCATCTTCTAAATATGCTCTATTTAAAATTAATTCTCGTGCTTTATTATAAGCATCTAAAACCTTTTCATTTTCATCAATAATTTGTTGTTGCCTTGCAATATGGTCTCTAAGAGATGCATCCTCTGCTATATAACTTGCTCTAGGCATATCTCTTTCAGCACGTCTTAATTCGTTACGTTCATTATTTAGGTGTTGTAATTCTTCTTGTGCATTTCTAATTCTTTCTTCAATTTGACTATATAAACTTGCCATTTACTTCACCTCTTACTCTACATACGACTTTCTTTATCTATTTGAGCTAGAACTTGTCTTACCATTGCAAGTTCTCTTTCATCAGTAATATCTTCTAATGAATTAATTCCAATTATTGGATCATAACTTGATACATAAATATTTTTTCGACCATTTGATGCAATACTATGATCTGAATATCCTACATAAACTTTGCCAGTATCTTCAGAATCAAAAGTAAATAGAATATCACATTCTACTTGTTTACCATGTTTTTCAATTATAATTTTTTCATTTTCCATGTCCTTAACCTCCACCTATTCTCATACCTTATAGCATATCATTTAAAGAAAAAAAAGTCAATTTGCATTGACCCTTTTAACTATCGATTTCAATTACTAATTGTGAATCTTTTTTAATATTTTTTGTATCCTTAATTACTAGTTTATATACATCTTCTTGTTTCTTATTTTTTGTTAGTTTATTATCTTCTACTTCGTAATCATCATCTAAAGCATTTTTCTTTTTACCATTTTTATAAATTTCGATTCTTACATTATCATTATTTGTAATTTCTACATCATATTCAAGTGATTTCTTATTAACTTCTTTGGCTTTATAGTTTGAAACTACAAATACATATTCTTTTGTTTCTGGTAATTCACTTAAATTAATAGCAATGCGACTTTCTACATTTTCTTCTAATACTGGAATTGTAATACTACTCTTTTCTAAATCTTTACTTCTATTCTTTTGAACTAAAGCTATTACTAGTAAGATTACTACTAATATTGCTAAAACTACTAGAGTTACTGCTAGGGCTTTTTCTTGGTTTAATACTGGTTCCTTTTCTACTTGATTTTCCTTTTTAGTTGTTTCTTTTTTTGCTACTACTTTTTTTGTTGTTTTTTTAGTTGTTTTTGTTTCTTTCATAATTATTCTCCTTTTAATATCTTGTATGTTTCATTTATTCTTTTATCTATCAATACTTCTTTTTTTTCTTCTAATGTACTAGCAAAAATTGCATTTGAAGTATCTTCTTCTATTTTTGTATCACTTGATACTTGGTTATTAAAATTAACTTTTAAGTTTAAGATATTTTCTGTTGCTTTATAATATTTTAATTTTAAATCAATTACTTCTGTATAAGATTTCTTTTTCTTTAAATTTTCTATTTTAGATTCAAATGATAAATCTGTAATTTCATCATTTTCCTTCATTAAATAAGTTAGAGTTTTTTTATCATCTGTTGATGTATAGGTTAATTTACCTAATTCAGTATCAGCGGAATCATAAATAATTATTTCTGTTTTATTAGTTTCTAATAATAATTGTAATTTCTTTTTTACAATATTATTTTCTACTATATAAATTAAATTAGTTGATGGTTCATATGTATATCTAAATTCATTTTCTCCTTCTTTTTTTATTAGTTCATATTTTTCAACTCTACCAAAGAAGTTCTTATGCATATATACTGCTAATTTTTCATCCTTTTGGAGATAGATTTTATTTTTACTTATTTTAGTTTTCATAAAATCATTATCATATCCAATTAAGATATTTTTAGAGCGTTCATCATTTTTTAAATCTTCTAATACTTTATTAAATAATTGTATTAACCTAGTATTATCAAATTCTATTGTCGTTTTATTTAGTTTTCTAGGTTTTCCATCAATATCAATTTGTTCTTTTATTGTTCTAAATTCTTCATTTGAAATATTCTTTTTTAATGATTTTGATATTTGTTCTAAAACATAAACTATATTATCTTTTGAAGTTGTTTCAGATGTAATATTTTCAAAATAAGTACTATTACCATTGTTTACATAATTACCTATTTGACCATCTATAAAGAAATATTCTGTTGAATTTTCTATTAATAGTTTTAAATCTAATATTTTACTTTCTGCTTTTTTTGATTCTACTGTTACAAGCATCTTTTTATTATCTTTATCATGAATAAATTGTAAATCAGTAGTTGTTTGATTTAGATTAGTTATTAGATTTTTTATTGTTTGATCTTCAGGAATTAATGATTCTTGATATTTTTGACTTTCTATTTCTAAATTTATATTTGATTTTATTGATATATTTTCACCAATACCAGTATAAGTATTTTTTGTTGGTGCTACTTTTAACTTTTCAATAGCCGTATCAAAGATATATAACATACTTTCTTGAGGGGTGGCGATAAATGACAAGAGTATACCGCTACCAATCAAAGCAAAGGAAATAACTACAGCTATATAAAAAAGTATTCGATTAGGTTTATTCTTTTTACTACTTGCCATACTACTATTCTCCTATTATTTTAATTATAAAAAAATTTTGTTTGTATGTCAATAAAACGAAAAAAAGAAGATTACTCTTCTTTTGCTTTACTTTCTGTTAATATTGTTAGACTATAAGTAAAATGTCTTGGGACAATTGTAATTGCTGGTTTATATGATGCGACTACTTTAATTTCAGTAGTTTCATTTGGTTCTAGAATTGTTCCAACTACATCATAATATGTTATTTCTACTGGAGAAATATTTAACATATTAGTTGTATCTGTTGTATAGTTTGGAGATTCAATTATATCTAGTATTTCAGCAGTAATTGTTCCTCTATTTTCAACTGTTAAAGTATATGATACTTCATCAAATGGAGCATATAAACTTAATTTAGTTGTAATTGTTTTATCATGATTAGATAATTCATGAGTTGCAGTTGGTGAATAGATGTCTCCTTTTATGGATGTATTTTGTACAACTTTTGTGATTGCAACATCAAATATTAAATTATCTTCACTTTTTTCTTTTAATTCAACTGAAAGAATGGAAAAACCGATGCCTAAAAAGATTATAGTTATGCATAAAGCTACTATAATTAGATTTCTAATATTAATTAATTTTTTAAAATTAATTAATGACTTCATTAGCATTCCCCTTCTTTATAATTGTCTATACCTCCACTATAGCACCATCCGTATGTTTGGTCTTTTGTATCTATGGAAATATAGGCAAATACTTGCTTATTTTTTATATAATACCAACTATCTAAATTAGGATATATTGTGTTATCAGAAGATGCTGGAATTAAGTTAATTGGTAATGATGTATCATATCTATCTTGTTCCTCTATATTATTAGTTATAACATAATTTTCTAATTTTTGGTAAACATTATTTGCATATTCTTTAGATTGTTCTTTTGTAATACTCTTTGATTCTGTTGAATTATAATCGTTTGAAGAAGTTTTATACCTACTAATAATATTTTTAGAATATATATCTAATTTAGATATTAAGTCATCATTTGTCGAATATTCTATTTCTAAACGATTAAGTTTCTTTTCTATAGTTGTTTTTCTTTCTATTATTGTTATGTTGTTATAATTATTACTTTGAAGTTTTCTTAGAAAAGATTGTTTTACAGCATTATAATATTTATTTTCATATGATGTTAAAACTACTTGAGATGTTTGAGTTATGTTATTACTATTTATTAATAAGTTTGTAATCATACTTATTGATTTATTTATAGAATTATTTTCTATATCTTGATTATAAAGAATTACTGATTTTTCATCATACATTAGGATATGATTAATTTTATTATCTTTTATTACTACAGCAAAATTTAGATTATTATTAATATCAAATTCTACCATATCTTCATAATTCTTTTTTGTTATAAACTTATCACTACTACCTAAAGATTTTTTTAATTCAGGAATTCCTTTTAGGAATATTCCTACTATTATGATAACTATAAGTACTATTATAGTTAATCTTGATTGGACTTTTTCGTTCATTAACTTGTAAATTTAGGTTGTAGTGTAAGTTTAATTTCTAAGTTTGGTGTTATTTCAGTACCTGGTGTGATAGATTGTTCGGTAACATATCCTACTCCATCTAAGTTTACTTTAATACTTAGTTTTTGTAATAAGTCTTTTGCTACTTTGGATGAAAGACCTACAACATTTGGTACTTTTTGATTTCTATCATTTGTTATTAAATAAATAGTATCTTGATTTGTCATAGTTTTATCAGGTGATGGAGATTGCTTTACTACTTTGTCTCCTTCTCCTATTACAACGTAATTTATTTTATCAGATGTTAGAGTTGTTTTTACTGAATCTAACTTTTTATTAATAAAGCTTGGTACTTTATAATTATTTATTTCAATTTCATTTTGCTTAGAATCATCATTTCCATAATATTTTGATACATTATGAACAATTTCTTTTACAGCATTTGATAGTGGTTTTTGACTACCATTAGTTGGTCTTTTTACTGCGGCATAAATAATAATTTGCGGATCATTTTTTGGATAGATTCCTGAGAATGATGTAATAACTTCTGCTTTACCACTAATGTATCCACTTCCATTTTCTTTAGCAATTTGGGCAGTTCCTGTTTTACCAATTAATTGTCCACCATCTATTTTAAATCCAATACCGGTGTTTCCTGCTCCATTAACACAGTCATCCATTAATTGAATCATTTTTGCAACTGTTTTAGTTGATGCTACACGTTCTTTTTCATCTTTTCCATTTTGTAAGATTACTTCTTTTGTTATTGGGTCTACTATTTTTTCAACAACATATGGTTTTAATAAAATCCCATCATTTGTTAGTGAAGTCATTGCTTGAATATGTTGAATTGGTGTTGTTGTTATACCTTGACCAAATCCAGCATTTAAGATTTCTGTTTCATATTTAAAATCTATTTTTCCTGGTTGCTCATTTGGCAATTCAACTTTTGTTGTTTTACCAAAACCTAGTTTTTTAAAATATTGTCTTAACATCATACTGTTCATATGACGATTAATAATATTAATAACAGCTACGTTACTACTTAGAGCATAACCTCTATCATAAGAAATCATTCCCCAACCATTACGGTCCCAGTCTCCAATGTGAGTTCCATCTTTTGTTACATATACTCCTGATTTATATGTTTCTGTTCCATCATAGACTCCATTTTCCATTGCAGCCATATAGGTAAATGTTTTCATTGTTGAACCTGGTTCAAATGGTATTGAAATAAGAGTGTCTAAGTAGTTTGTAATATTTCTTGTATTTGGATCGAACGAAGGAGAATTTGCGGTTGCAAGAATTGCTCCTGTTTTAGCATCGGCTATTGTTATATGAAACCATTCATAATCATAGTCTCTGTCAGCATTGTTGATTGCTTGTTCTACGAAGAATTGAATGCTACTATCTAGTGTTAAATAAATATCTTTTCCTTGAGTAGCATCTTTTTGGATTGGAATTGTATCTGCAATCTTATATCCTCTTAAGTCTTTTTGATATGTAATATATCCATCTTCACCTTTTAAGATATTATCATATTCTTTTTCAATTCCCATTTCTCCAACAATAATATTTTCTTCTTCTGATGTTGTTTTAGCATATCCTAAAGTATATGATGCAAATTGTCCTTTTGGATAATATCTTTTGTAGCTTTCTATAAAATCAATTCCTGGTAAATTTAAATCATCTATTTTTTGTTTTGTTAATTCAGTTAGTCCTTTTCCTTTTGAACCAAACTCTGTTTGATAAACATTTTCTTTTGATAAGTATTCTAATATTTTTTCTTTTTCTATTCCTAAGATTGGTGAAAGTTCTTTTGCTGTTTTTTCTTTATCAACTACGTGTTGTGGTTTATTAGGATTTGTTGTTCTTTTTTCATCTAAATAAGCAATTATTTTATATGAAGAAACATTTTGAGCGAGAGTTTCTCCATCTGATGAAAAGATTGTTCCTCTTTTTGCTAGAATTGTATCTGTTCTTGTGGTTCTTTTACTAGCAAGTTCTTTTAAGTTTGTTCCATCTATTTCAGTAGAAAGTGCGATTTGAGTTAATCTTAAAATTAAAGCCACAAATAAAAGAAGAGACGCTATAATTATTCTCTTTGAATATCTTATATTGTTTCTCTTCTTTTTTTTCAATCGAATCACTTCCTATTATTCTTCATCTTGAACAGTTTTAATATTATTATTATTATAACTTAATCCTTGTTGTTCTGCAACTTCTTGTATCTTTGTTAGAGAAGCTAATTCGTCAATTGTCATTGCGATACTTTCGTTCTTTTTTCTTTGTGCTTCTATCTCTTTCTTTTGTTTTTCTACCTCAAAATTAATTTTTGAGAGTGTTGCTTTAGAAAACACAACAGATATTGGTGATATTACAAGTAAAAATAGTGCTAAGGTATATAGTAGACGTTCAAATTTTGACATTTTAAGTCTCTTTTCAACTTTAACTTTCTTTTTCACTTTATCACCTCTTTCCTATTTTATTCTTTCAATTACGCGAAGTTTGGCACTTCTTGCTCTTGGGTTATTTTTTATTTCTTCTTCTGATGGATTAATTGCTTTATTTACAACTAATTCAAAATCAGGTAAATATTCCGCTGGTATATTAGGCATTCCTTTTAGTTTTGGATCAATTGCACATTTTTCTTTAAAGATATTTTTTACTAATCGATCTTCTAATGAATGAAATGTAATTACAGCAACTCTTCCACCTACATTTAATAAATCTAATGCTTGATTTATAGCTGGTTCAATTACTCCTAGTTCGTTATTTACTTCAATTCTAATAGCTTGAAATATTTGACGAGCTGGATGTTTATCAATTCTAAACTTCATTGGAACAGCTGTTTTTATTATTTCAACTAATTCTAAAGTTGTTTCTATCTTTTTATTTTGTCTATATTCTACTATTTTCTTTGCAATATTATTTGAGAACTTATCCTCTCCATATTTATAAAATATATTGGCTAATTGTTCTTTAGAATAGTTATTTACTACCTCATAAGCTGATAACGGATTATCTTTATCCATTCTCATATCTAATCTTGCATCTTCATGATATGAGAAACCTCTTTCTTTTTCATCTAATTGAGGTGATGATACTCCTAAGTCAAATAAGACTCCATCAACTTTGTCTACTCCTTGCTCTTTTAACTTTTCTTTTAAATGAACAAAGTTAGACTTGATGATAGTGAAGTTAGTACCAACCGCATTTAATCGGTCAGTACTATGCCGAATTGCTTCACTATCTTGGTCAAAGGCGAATAAAAACCCCTTCTTTATTCTTGCCAAAATATTACTACTATGTCCGCCGTAGCCTAAAGTGCAATCAACGATTATACTATTTTCTTTTAAATTAAGGGAAGAAATAGATTCCTCTAATAATACACTTATATGTTTTTCTTTCATATGTTCACGCTTTCATCAAATAGATTTTCGGCTATATCAGACATATTTAGCGATGCAGATTCAAAGAATTGATCCCATTCTTCTTTCGCCCATATTTCAAGACGACTACCCACTCCAACGATTACACAATCTTTTTGAAGATGAGCATGTTCGATTAATGGAATTGTTATGTTTACACGTCCTTGTTTATCAAAATCTGCGGTAGTAGCGCCTGAAAGAAAGAATCTAACAAATTGTCTTGCATCTTTTTTGGTGAATGGTAGTGTTTCTAATTTATTGGTAATTTGTCCCCATGTTTCTAAGGAATAGACATATAAACAATTTTCTATTCCTCTTGTGATGATAAACTTTTCTCCTAGACCATCTCTAAATTTAGATGGAATGATAAGTCTACCTTTTTCATCAATTGTGTGACGATGTTCTCCAATAAACATGTTTTATCCCCCACTTTTCACCACTTTCAACCACTGCTTAACCTAATATTAACCAAATATTCTATTTTTGTAAATAATTTAATAATTTTTTGTATGTAAATTTACACAGATTTTTAAAAAAAATAAATCAAATATATTGACTTATTTTTTAGATGTAGCAAATCTTTGATTAAATTTGTCTACTCTACTCATTTGTTTTGGTTTCTCTTGTTGTTTATAATCTTTTTTCTTGGTAAGAAGTAATCTTCACAAGGATACATTGTAATAATATCCTTTGTACCAGGAATTGCAACAACTCTAAAATGATTTAGAGGTTGTCCAGCTGGTGTTTTACCGACATTTGGATATTCAATAGAATAAACATCCATTATGTCTTCATATATCATATTATCTTCTGTCATTTGTGACAAAGCATATTCATATAATTGTCTTGCTGATTTATTAGTTGTAAATATTGTTTTTCCATCATATCCATCTTTATGTCTTGAATTGATATGAGTAATAGCAAATTCTTTATCATATGAGATTATTTGTCTTTCAACATAGGAATATGGTACATCCGTTGATTTTCTTCCTCGTTTATTATCAAGTACTCTTTTTGCTAGTACGTAACTAATATCATCTTTAATTTCTTTGAATTGTTCAACTAATTCATTTATTAATATTTCTGCTTCATCATATCTTTCTTGTTTAATATATAAAGATACTAATTTGAAATATCCTGATACGAAGTGTTCTCCATATACTTCTAAACTATCTACTAATAGTTTTTCAGCAGTTTGAAATTCTCCTTTAGCAAACATTATATTTCCAAGATGGAAAGATGCTGTTCCTTTAATGTTTAAATCTTCAGAAGATGTTGCAATTTGATAATCTGAAGTCGCTTTTTCTATTTGTCTTAATCCTTGATAAATTATTCCACGCATTAGGAACACTTCATCACCATATGGATGTTCCATAGTCATTAATTCTTGACATAATTCTAAGGCTTTTTTAAAATTACCATATTTTATATTTAATTTAGTTTCTTCATATAATGCTTGAATATAGACAAAGTCTTTTGGCCCTTGTTTTGCTTGTTCTACATATTTAATTGCAGATTCATAAGTACCTTCTATTTTTTCAAGTCTTGCATATTCTAATATAACACTTCTATTAAAGAAATCATCTTGTGTATCATGACTAATTGTATCTAGAAGTTTTCTTGCTTCATCAAGTCGATCTTGCAAATATAAACATTTTACCTTTTCTAATTTTATTCTTGGTTCATTTGATGGTCTTAATGATAATACTTCTAAAGCAGCATCAACATTTTTAATTCTTCTTTCCATTCTTGACCATCCAAGAATTGCAAAAACTTCTAAGACAGGACTTTCTGTTATTGCTTTTTTATAATACATTCTTGCTGTATCATAATCATTTTCATCTACTGCAATATTTCCTAGTACACACATGGCACTATATTTATTATTGGAATCTGATTGTGCTACTCTAGAAAAAGCTTCTTTAGCACCTTTTAATTCTTTATATTTATATTGAAGTTTTCCGTATAAGAATAAACCAAACATATCATTTGGATATCTTTCCATATATCTAATTAATTCAGCATTAGCTTTTCCATAACTATTTTTGGCTATAAGTGTTTTAATACTATTTAATTCTTTTATACGTGTATTTGTTTCGGTTACTTTATGTTGTTTATTATACCCTTTTTGGTTTCTCATACTATTGCCTCCAAATGTGGGTATATTATATCATAAAAGTCAAAAAAAAGAAAGTATTTCTACTTTCTATTTGCTTTAGAATTGATTTCTTCTAATAATAATTTTAGGAATTCTTCTTTTGGAAGAGTTGTTGTATCTTTTTCTCCATGTAGACGATAACTTATTTCATTATTATTCTTTTCATTGTCTCCTAAAATTAATGTATATGGTACTTTTTGTGTTTGTGCTTCACGTAGACGATATCCTAATTTTTCATTACGATCATCTAATTCAACTCTGACACCATTTTCTGCTAAGTAATCTTTAATTTCTTTTCCATAATCTCCTTGGAATTCTGGATTAACTGGAATTACTTTTACTTGAACTGGTGATAACCAAGTTGGGAAACGACCTTTAGTTTCTTCAATAATGAATGCTGTAAATCTATCAAAAGTTCCAAATATTGCTCTATGAATTACTACAGGAACTTCTTTTTCTCCATTACTGTTAATATAACTTAAATCAAATCTTCTTGGTAATAAGAAGTCTAATTGACAAGTTGATAAAGTTACTTCTGGTCCTACAGCAGGTTTAACTTCTACGTCTAATTTTGGTCCATAGAATGCTGCTTCTCCGATAGCTTCAAAGTATTCAACTCCTAATTCATTTAATACTTCTCTTAACTTATTTTCTGCTTGATTCCACATGTCATCATCATCAAAATATTTTTCTTTGTCTTCTGGATCTCTTAATGATAAGCGGAATTTATAATTTTGTATTCCAAAGTCGTTATAAACATCTAAGATTAAGTTAACAACTCTTTTGAATTCTTCTCCGATTTGTTCTGGAGTTACAAATAAATGCGCATCATTTTGACACATACATCTAACTCTTTCTAATCCTTTTACTGCACCACTTGCTTCATAACGAAAGTCAGTAGCAAATTCTCCAATACGAATTGGTAAATCTCTATATGAATGCATTTTATTTTTAAAGATTAACATGTGATGTGGACAGTTCATTGGACGAAGTACGAACTCTTCTTCATCAACCTTCATCATTGGGAACATATTTTCTTTATAGTGATCCCAGTGTCCTGAAGTTTTATATAAATCTACAGTTCCAACGCATGGAGTATATACATGGTCATATCCTAATTTTTGTTCTTTTTCATATATATAATTTTCTAATTGTTTTCTGATGATTGCTCCATTTGGTAACCATAAAGGCATTCCTGCTCCTACTAATTCATGAGTCATAAAGATATCTTGTTCTTTACCAATACGACGGTGATCTCTTTCTTTTGCTTCTTCTAATTCTTGTAAGTGAGCCTTTAAATCTTCTTCAGTTTCATAACATACTCCATATATTCTTTGAAGCATTTTATTTTTAGCATCACCTTTCCAGTATGCACCACTGAATTTAATTAACTTAAAGTGCTTTAATTCTTTTACTGATTCTAGGTGTGGTCCGCGGCAAAGATCAGTGAAATCTCCTTGAGTATAACAACTAATTACTTGTTCATTTTCGTCCATACGTGAAATTAAATCAATTTTATATGGATCATTTTTAAATTTTTCTAAAGCTACTTCCTTAGAAATTTCTTCTCTAACAATTTTTTTTCCATCTTTAGCGATTTTCTTCATTTCTTTTTCGATTTTTTCAAGATCTTCTTCTGTTAAAGTAACATCTCCTAAATCGATATCATAATAGAATCCTTCTTCTATTACTGGTCCTACCCAAAATAATGCATTTGGATATAAATGTTTAACTGCTTGTGCTAATAAGTGAGCACAAGAGTGATTCATAATACTTAATTTTTCATTTTCTTTAATATTTATCATAATTATTCTCCTCTATCTTAATTTATTTCCTTCTTTTCTTTTTGGCGTTTCTTCAAATAATGAACGGCGATAGGTTCGCCTTAATTCTTGCTTTTTCGTGGCTATCTTAGCAAGTTCTTCAGGATTTCTTTTTACAGCTAACTCTAAAAAATACAATTCTTGCATTTGTTGTCTAAATTCTTGTTCTGTCATATTATCCCTCCTATAAAATAAAAACTCCTATATATTGCTATATAGGAGTGAAAATACACGGTACCATCCTTGGTTTATCTTAATTTAATAACGGCTTTGAACCGGAACTACATTTGATAGTTCTACTCGAAAGGGAGTAATAAATTAAATGTTTATTCGTTTACACCTACCACGAACTCTCTTTAAAACTTAGATAATTTATCGTATCCTTTGTCTTTGTAATTAACTTGCATGTGTCAAATATAACACATATTTCTTTGTTTTGCAATATTTTTATCTACCATACCAAGTATATGGAACATACATTAAATTTTGTAATCCATAAAATCCTTGGCCTAAACGATAGTTAGCATAACTGTAAAAGCTTCCTAATTCTGGACAAGTATTGTCTCCATATAAAGAGCAATCTATTACTGCTAAATGTAAGTGTACTCCTGTTGAGATTCCAGTTGATCCCATTTGTCCTAATCTATCATTTACTGATACTGGTTTACCTACATATAATCCTGGAGCATATGATGATAAGTGAACATATTGTGAAGTATAAATTTTCCCTTCAATGTTATGTCTTACTGTTACGATTAATGCGCCAGCGTAATCTCTATATATTCCAGAAATAACTCCCTCTGCTACTGGATAAATTGCTTCATATACACCTCTAGGGCTTGTTATATCTAAAGCAACATGATTATATCCAGGATATTGAGTAATTGTCCCTTGTTCTGTTGGTAAATACCAATGTCTTTTTGGAGCAACTACTGGTTTAGCATCCTCTACTTTTGGAACTTCTTGAAATATATTAAAGATTTCCTTCTTACTTTCTTGATTCTGTTCTACTTTATATGGTGTTTCTGTTAATAATAATTCTGTAATTATTTTATTTGTTGTATCCTTTTTTATTGGGACTGCTGCTGTTGCTATATTATTAACATCTACTTGTTCATATAGAAATGAATATTCACCTTGGTCAGCGGCCATATTGAATGTCATTAATCCAATTGATGCAACTAATAATACGATTGAAATTGTAATAATACATTTTCCTCTTAAAACATAAGACGTTTCTGACTTCACACATTCCACCTCCAAGGAAGTAGAACATATTATACACATTTTTTTTAATTTGTCAATTTTACACATAAAAAGAAGACTAATGTCTTCTCTTTTGATATGTTCTATTATATTCTTGTGTAAACCAATCAATAGGTTTATTTCTTGAATTAATTTGAGTTTTTCTCTTTTCAATTTCCTCTCTTAATTCAACTAACTCTTCTTCGGTAGGTTCTTGATCATAACATACTTCTAATGCATGTTCTATTAGAATATCTTGTGCTCTTCTTAAGCTAGAAGTACAGTGACAATAATAATCTAGATCTAATCCATCATGTCTTCCTTCAGTATCATATCTTCCTTTTGGATAAATACTATCAACTAAGTGAGATATTCTTTCTAAATTACTGCCTTCATTTCCTTCTAATAATAAGTCGATCATTTCACTTGTTCTTTGATCTGTTTCTTTATCTAGTGAAAGTACTCTAAATAAACATGGATAATTATTCTTCCTAAAGAATTCTCCTACTCTAGTACCTGTTAATAGCATACATTGATATATTATATTTTCAGCGCCTTTCTTTTTAACTTTTAAATCAGAATAATTATAAGTAGAAGTTTTCATTATTTCATAAATATCAGATGCTTTATATTTTCTATCAAGAATTGTTGCAACTTCTTGTAGATTTAATAGTGTTTGTTGTAATTTAGGATTATCTGAATCTTGTTTTCTTAAGATATGATTAGCTTCTTGATATGATATTTTTTTATCACTTGTAACAATACTTTTTACAAACATTTGAGTAACAACATTTCCTTTTGGATCAATTTCAAAGAAATATGTTCTTGCAAGCCTTGGTTCTCCTTCTTTTAGTGAGGCTTTATCTGCGCTAAATTCATATGGGAAGATTGGAACTACTTTAGAATAATCATCATCATTATCTTGATATGGATGTTTCAAATAAATTGATTGATTTCTTCTAAATGCTTCTTCTATTATTTCACTACCATATGGGAAATATCCTAATACTGATGCTATATGTACTCCTAACATATAATTACCATTTGGTAATTTTTTACATGATAAGGCATCATCTATTTCAACAGCATTTTCTCCATCGATTGTAACTGTATAATCTGTTATTAATTCTCTATCAGGATATAGTGTTTTATCACTTGGCTTTTGTACTAGTGTTACTGCTCCTGTTATATAATCATCAAAGAAGATTGGAATATTATATTTAGTAGCGATACTTTCAATATCTTTATTATCTTCATTTTCTTGTTTTACCATTTCTTTGATTATTTCAATATATCTAATTTTTTCTCTATTTTGTTTAGCTACTTTTTTGTTATAAGATAAATGTTCTAAAGTTTGATATATTTCATTTAAGATTTTTCTTTTTTCATTTTCGGATATTTTAAATGATTGTTGAGATTGTAACAAAGAAATTAAATTAATTAAATAAAGAGTCTTTTCTTCATCTTCTCCTAATGTATCTAGACATTCTGTTATAGCTGTTGCATATAAACTTTTTCCATTTTTATCTTTAATGTTTACTAAATGTGGAAGTTTCTTTAAAGTAAATTCTACATAAGCAATATTTTGACTTTCTTTAATTAAGTAACTCATAAAGTCAAATTGTTTGCTATCTTCTTTATCAGCAGCTTCTCTAAGCTCATCAATTCTTTCATGTAGTTTAAAGAATTCATCATGAACTTTTTCAGGATTTTTAAATACATCTTTTCTCTCTTCTTCAATTCTATCTAGTTTTGTTGAAAGTTTATTTAATCTTTTTAATAAATATTTTCTATTTAATTCTTCAGCATTTGCAAGAATAACATTCATATAATTAAATGCTTCAGTTAATTTTTCTAAAGAATGATCTCCTGTATAACTATCAAGTTCTTTATTTAAGATCATAAAAAGAGTATCGATTAGATCATCACCATGTTTGGTTGCATAAATACTTATCTCCTGAACTGATACTTTTGAACCTGTTCCTGTTAAATATTTAATTAATGCTCTATCAATACTCTTCATATTATCAATCCCTTCTATTTTTACTAATTAGTTCTAAGTCAGTTGTAAGTTGTTTAATTCTTTCAACTATTCTTCTTGCTTTTACTTTATCGACTCCGGATGAGGTCATTGCAAGTGATATTTCTAATTCTTCAAGTGTTAAGTTTGAAGTAAAGAATGTAGGTAAATGAGAATCCATTCTATATTGGAGAATTGGTCCAAGTACTTCATCTCTTGCCCATGCACTACAATTTTCTGCACCGATGTCATCTAGTAACAATAAAGGTACTTTTTTAATATAATTAAATTGTTCTGTATAAGTTGTTTGAAAAGAGGCTTTTAGGCTCCTTAAAAACTCAGGATAATAAATTAATACACTCCTGATATTTTTCTTTTTTGCTAATTCATTAAATAGTGCTGCTACTAAATAAGTCTTGCCTGATCCAAACGAACCATGTAAATATAAACCTTTTGGTTTATCTTCATTATCATAATTATTAATAAATTCAGTAATATATTTAAATACTGGTAATCTTTTATCTTCTTTATAAATATCTTTTAATGATGCTCTTGCAATATCTTTTGGCATATCAAATAATTCAATATATTTTTTATATTCATTATCATTTAATTCTTTTTGTTTTTTATCGCAAGCTACATACGAAAAATTAATGATATTTCTATCTTTAATTGGTGTATATTTATAACCTGGTTCATTATTTTTACAATCTGCTAAATTCTTGCAGTTTTTACAATTTTTACACTCAATAAAAGCATCTTCTAAACTAGAAGTATATTTCATTAGTATTTCTTCTTCAATATCTAATCCGTATACAAAATCTTTAAAGTCTTTGTCGCTGCATGCTGCAGCAAAAGATTGGTATAATGCAGTTTTGTCTGAGTCACTAAATAATTCACTAACTTTTTGCATACTACCACCACCGTTAAATTCATTTTACAAAATATTATAATAAAAGTCTAGGTAATTTAGCCTATTTTACAATTTAATTTTATAAAAAAAGAAGGATATAACTTCTTTATTTTGTAAACTTTTTTGGTACAGTAGGATAATATTTATTAACTTCTGGTAGCATTAAAACACTCCATAAGTAATGTTGTTCATCCATTGTTTGAGCTTTTAATATTAGTCTATCTGTCTCTATAGTTTTACTACCTAAAAATTTCATATAATCATTTCCTTCTATTATCTAATTATTAAAATTACTTCTCTATCATATAAATATGCTAATGCATTTACAAAAGATGTTGTTCCACACTCATATTCTGTATTTTGATATCTTAAAGGTATTTTCATGTAATCAGATCCTATTAAAATTATATCATAGTATAAAATGAAAAGACCTATTTGGTTATAGTTCTTTTATTTTTTTGTTTATTTCATTATTAATTAATTCATTTTACTCCTTTAATTTAATTGTAATTGTACCTTCTTTATCTGTACGATATATTTTAGTGTTTCTTAATATTTCTAGTACTTCTTGATTTGGATGATTAAATTTATTATCTTCTCCTACTGATATAAGTGATATTTTAGGATTTATATAATTAATAAAGTCTATGCTTGAAGATGTTTTTGAACCATGATGACCTACTTTTAAAATATCTATGTTTTTTAGATTATATTTTTTTATTAATTCTTCTTCAACTCCCACTCCAGCATCTCCCATTAATAGTATTTTATGGTTATTTATATTTGTATAAATCACACTACTATTATCATTTTCATTGTCGTATAATTTCGTATTTAAAAAGTATAATTTATTTTTATTAAGAGATAATTCTTCAACATTTTGATAATATGGTATTTTCTTTTTATTTAATTTTTTTATTAATTCTTGTTCTAAGTAATTATAATTTCCAACATTAAAGATAACTGTTTTTACTTTGAAGTTTTCTATTAAATTAAGTGACTCTCCCATATGATCATAATCCCCATGTGTAAGAATTAAATATTTTATTCTTTTTATACCTAGACTTTTTAATATTGGAATAATTGTATTTTCTGTGATAGAAGTATTTGAAGATACTTTGCCACCTGTATCAATTAATATACTTTCTTTGTTGGAATGAATTAGAATAGAATCTCCTTGCCCTACATCTATCATTGTGATATATGAGATATTTGTGAAGGATGGGATATTGTAATGAATAAATAATATTAAGATTAATAAGTAGATTGGATAATACTTTTTTCTTTTTAAGTTTATAATTATTAAAATTATTATAATGATATAGATTATATAAAAATATATTGGTAGATGCGTAAATGTAAATTTTAATATAGAGATTTTTGAAGTTAATAAAGATAGTTTTTCCATAATACTTGTTAATATATTGTAAATAGGAATTAAAAATGTAAATACTGATGTTAATACTGTTACTGGGAATATTATATTTACTATTAATGGTACAAAGAAGAGATTTAAAAATATACTAAAGAAATTTAATTCATGAAAATTATATAAAGAGATTGGAAGACTTACTAAAAATGAAATTATTGATACTTTTAAAAGAGAATATTTGCCATTTAGAATATTAGATAAATAAATTAATACAAAGCTTATAGAGAATGAATATTGAAATCCTAAATCATATATAAATTTGGGATTTATAAGTATGGTTATTGATAAAGTTAATATAAAAAGATTTATTAGTTTTATATTTAAATTAAACACTTTATTTATTTGAATTAATATGTAAAATACTACTCCTCTTATTACAGCAGCTTGAAAACCTACTATTTTTAAATATAATAATAAAAAGATACTTATAATTAGTGCCTTTTTATTTTCATTTAACTTAGTTAATAATTTAGATATGATATTTGCAATTAAAGCAACATGCATTCCACTTATTGAGAATAAGTGTGATAATCCATTATTTTGATATGACTTTGTTATTTCTTTGGGTACATATGAATTATCTCCTATTAATAAAATATTTAAATATGGATTATTGTTAAAATGCCTTAGTATTTTTTGCTTTATAAAATAAAATATATTTTTATTATTAGATATCTTTTTATAACTATTTATTTTTAATTGATGGTAGATATTTTTAGTAGATAGATATTTCTTATAATTAAATAAATATTTAGAAGTGTTTTCTTTTGGTAAATAGAGTTCTCCACTTATTAGTATTTTATCTCCTAATTTATAATTATTTTCAAAATACTTTTGTTCTTTTTTTGTTTTAAAATAATATGTTCCAATAACTGTTTCTTTGTTTTTTAAAATTAAATTTATTTTTAAATCAGATATAGTTATTTTCTTTATAATAAATTCTTCTTTTATTAATCCTTCTTTGTAGAAAGTTTTATTAATAAATAATCTTGGTATTGAGAATACTATTACTATAAATAATATTAGTATGTATATGTAATTACAAAGTAATATTTTCCTTAAGCTTATTGTAGACATTTTCACCTATACCTGGGATATTTTTTAAATCTTCTAGTTTTTTAAATGGTCCATTTTTAGTACGATAATCAATTATATCTTTAGCTTTACTTTCACCTATTCCTGGTAGAGTCATTAATTCTTCAATTGATGCATTATTAATTGATACTTTAGTCGTATTAGTATTTTTATTTGATGAAATACATGCATCATTTTTTAGAGAGTTTTCATCTTTTTGAATACATTGATCTTGTACTTGTTGTTCTATTTCTTTTGTCTTTTTAAAGTTTGTTACTTCATCTTTTGAGTAGATTATTATAACCATTTCATCTATTACTTTTTTTGAAAGATTTATAACTGATGTATCTGCATTTACTGTTAATCCTCCTGCAAGATTTATTACATCTATTACTCTTGATGATATTACTACTTCGTAGATTCCTGGATTATTTATTTGACCTTTAATATCTACTTTATATTTAGTTTCTTCTTTTACTTCTTTTTCTTTTTTTATTGGTTCTTCTTTGGATATTTTTATTTCTTCTTTTTTAGGAATGTTTATATAAATAAAATATCCGGATACTGATAATAATATTAATATGATTGATATAATAATTATTTGTTTTTTATAACGATAATGAAAACTTATTTATAACACCTCCTATTTATATTATTAACAAAAAAAAGAAAGTTTAGAGACTTTCTTTTTAGATTGGTAATTTTATTTTTTGAAGTGGTTGTTCTTGAGCATTTTTATCAATTTGTTCAATTGACTCTGCTACAATTTGCATAAGTTGTTCTTCTACTTCTAGAATATTATCAGATGTAATTCTACCACCTGCACTATGGGCATTTCCTCCACCATTCATTTTAGACATGATAGCACCTACATCTATTTGGTTTTTTCCTCTAGCACTTATAGAGATTAATCCTTCTTTAACAAAGCCCATTACAAAGGCTGCATCTATTCGATACTTTAACATTTTATCTGAGGCTTTGGCTATTTCTTCTTTACGATAAATTGTCTCAGGAGCTTCTCTATTTAAAGTAAATGAAATATTATGATTTTGAAATAACATATTTTGATAATGTTGAAAGAAAGTTCCATTAAATACTAAATCATTTATCTTTCTATCAGCATCAAATTCTTCTAAGAATAATTCATTTACAAATTCATTATCTCCACCATTTTCAATTAATATTCTTGCAACATCATGAGTATTTTGTGTTGTGTTTTTCTTAAATCTTTTAGTATCTAGAAAAATACCTGCAAGTAAGAAATTAGCAACATCTTTTGTATATTTAATTTTAAATTCATGAAGTAATTGACCTACTATTTCTGATGCAGATGATATTTTTGGATCTATTAAATGATAAGGAGTATTTACTGTATTTTGATCTTCTTCATGATGATCTAAAATTAATATTTCTTTAAACGAATCTATATCTTCTGGAAATGGAATCATATGTCGTTTATTTACATCTGTCATTATAAGTAATGATTCTTCATCTTTTAATTTTTTATATTCATCAATACTTATCATATTAAACATATCACTATATTCATCAACAATCTTTTTTACACCTGGTTCCATGTCAATTTCCGGGTCATCTAAAACAATATATACCTCTTTACCTAAAGCTTGACATAAGGCTTGTAATCCTATTGAAGAGCCAATTGAATCATAATCTGCTTCTTTATGACCTACTATGAAAACTTTAGATGATTTTTTTAATAATTTCTCTAAGAGTTGTTTTAAACCTCTTACATTTTCACTCACTTTGACTCTCTCCTTTATTAGACACTTTTTTTGTGAATGAATTTATAATATCATATATAAATATAAAAAACAAATATAACTAAAAAAAGACTATTACATATAGTCTTTTAGTTCTTCTATTACTGAGTTTGCTATATCGATTAATAATTGTTCATTAATATATGTTGGTTCAATTACTTCATAATTTCTATTTAATTCTTTATCTCTAAATAATTCCATTGTTTTTGGAGTGATTATTAAGATTTCATAAAACTTATCTATTTCTTTTAATTTTTGTTTTATTTTATCTTTATATTTTGATATAGACGAATAATGTTCCATGTCTGTACCTTGTACTTGATGAGATAATTCACTTGGAATGTTATCGGCATCTTCTAATTCTTTTATACTATCATAATATAAATCATCATAAATGATATCTGTTAAGACATGGGTTATATATCCTAGAATAAATTCTTTTGGATAATATTTTTTATTTCTATCATAATACTTTCTTAAATTTATTCTCCAATCAGTTAAATCTTTTTTTCTTAAATGAGTTGTCCAACGATCTTCTTTTGGAGCGAAGAACTCTAAGTTAACCGAATCTGGTGCCATTGCACCTAAGTAGAAATCACTTGTATCTAGCTCCTTATATTTTTCTGTAATTAGTAATGCTACTTCTTCATGAATACTAATTATTGGCATTTTATAATTCTCCTCTTTCCTCTAACTTTGTTTCAACATTTATTCTTTGTACAATTGCTAAAGCAGCAATTAGACTCCAAGTATAACTTCCTCCATAACTCATAAATGGTAGTGGTACTCCTGTTAGGATAAATAGACCAAACATACCGGTTAAGTTTACGGCTATATGGATAAAAATATATGCAGCAATACCATAACAAATTAAAGCTCCTGTTGCTGTATATGATTTTCTTCCAATAAGAAGAATTCTATATAATACAAACATATATAATAGTAAAATTCCAATACCAGCGATTAGACCTAATTCTTCGACAATAATTGCAAAGATAAAGTCTGTATATGGTTCTGGTAAATATAAATATTTTTGAGTTGAATTACCTAATCCTACTCCTGTTAATCCACCATTGTTGATGGCAATATATCCGTTACAGACTTGACTTCCTGTATCAAGTAATTTATCACATGGTCTAAAGAAATCTAATCTTTCTAATTGACGTTCATTGATGAATTCTACTCCTGATGAAAACAACAATCCACCTAGTAATAAGGCTCCTATTCCAATGAGAGTCATTTTCTTTTTAAAAGTTTCATCTTGTGGGGCGGCATAAAACATTATTGTAAATAACATTAAATAAATAATTGTTGTCCCTAAGTCTGGTTGAAAAAATATTAATCCAGCAACTAATATTATAATTCCTATTGGTAACCATAATAAGATATCCATTGCATTATTTTTTTCATTTTTAGGTTTTTTTATTTTAGAAATTTTATCATATAATGTTGCTAGCCATACAATAGTAATTACTTTAATAAATTCACTTGGTTGAATACTAAAGAATCCTAAATCAATCCATGATTTTGCTTGGTTTACTGATTCTGAAAAAGCAAGTACATATACTAATAATCCTATAAATATAATCATTAATAATTTAGATAATTTGGAATATGCTTTAGTTGGACACCTTAATATAGGTATTGCTATAAAAAAGATTCCTGTAATTAGGAAGACTCCTTGTTTTAAAAAATAATAATATGGGCTTTCTGCTTGTTTCATGAATGCCGTTACATTTGATGCTGAAAAGATCATTATTAAACCTATGGCAAATAATAATACTGTTACTAATAATAATGGTTTGTCGATATTTCTTAATACTTTTCTCATTTTAACAGTCCCTTCTAACTTATAATATATCATATTTTTTTAATTTATTTTTTTTAATTTTATTTGTTTTATTGTTTTATTAACAATTTTTGTAAATTTACATATTTTATATTAGATTATGTAAAGGAGGAATTTTATGTATTATTATGGAAATAGTTGTGGTGGCGGATGTAGTCAAAATTATCAAATGCCATACTATCCTGTAGGATACTCTTGTGGTAATAATAATTCTACTTATGCAATTATATTAGTATTATTTATTTTATTAGTTATTGTTATTGGAACTCGTTTTGCTAATTAAGAAAGATGTATAAGTTTTACTTATACTCTTTTTTTGACTAATAAAGTCTTTTATGGTATAATATAGCCACATTTGGGGGATTGGTTTGGAATGGAAAAGAATTTGGAGATTACTAAACGAATCATCGATGATAATTATGACCATGATGATGAGTTATATGGTACTTTATTTTTAACATGTTATGGAATGGTTAGTAAGTATGGAGACACTTATTCGCCTCTAATTCATAAAGTTTTTACTTTGACAACTTTTATTATTGATGATAAACCTTTAAGAGACATGTTATTAGAAGCTGAAGGAACTCTGGATGGTCTTTATAATGGAGAAGAATTAGATACTGAAGATGAGGAAACTCCTGCAGTATCTTATCCAGGTGATTATTTATGGTTTGATGATGATGGTAAAGTTTTATATGAGAAAGCCAATCCAATTGTTTATTGTTCAACTTATGATAGAAATTATAATGAAGTATTAAATGCTTTAATTCATGAAGCCAGTCATATATTAAAAGGATTAATGAATTATATAAAAATTGATGATCATAATTTTTTTAGTATAAGATCAGGTTTATATGTGTTTGGGGGTAAGTTACTTAGTGATGGTAATATCCAAGACATAGATGAAAATTTAGTTTTAGATGAACTTATAAATGTATTCCAAACTACAGGAGCGATGAATGAAATTGGCAAATTACAAGGTACTAAATTAGATCCTGTTGTTCAAAAAGAATTTGATAAAATTGATTTAGCTGAGACTGATTTATTAATTGGTTATAATCAATGTATTAGAGCTTTTAGACCTTTCTGGAATAATGAAAGATTTAGAAGTGTTGTTGAAGATAATATAATAACTGGTAGACTTGATATTATTAGAGATGATTTTAATGAAGTTGTTGGAAAGAATTACTTCACTACTCTATCAAGATACTTTAACTTATTATATTATGCAGATAGTGAAGAAGAAATTAAAGGATTAACAGACTGGATATTAATGACTGGTCGTGTTTATAATTTAAGGTCTAAAGGATTATTAAATTTTAAGAAATAACTTTTATTTTAAAGAGAATTTTGATAAAATATTGGCAGTACGAGGTGGTTAGTAGTATGTTATTAATGAAAGACATTTTAGATGAAAAGGATAAAAGATTAAGAGAAGTTAGTAAAGAAGTTCAATTTCCACTTTCTGATGAAAAGAAAAAAATTATAAATGATATGGTAGAGTTTCTTACTAATAGTCAAATCCCAGAACTTGCAGAGAAATATGATTTAAGACCTGGTATGGGACTTGCTGCTATACAAATTGGTATACCAGAAAGATTCTTTGTAGTAGTTAATGAATATGATGAAGGACAATTTGAAACATATGTAATTATAAATCCTAAAATCATTAGCAATTCTGAAGAAAGAATTTATGTTGAAATGGGAGAAGGATGTTTAAGTGTTAATAGAGAGGTTGAAGGAATTATTCCTAGATATGCTCGTGTAACAGTTTCTGGATATGATGTAGATGGTAATAAGATAAATGTACGTGCAAGAGAAGAAGTTGCAATAGCATTTCAACATGAAATTGATCACTTAAATGGAATCATATTTGTGGATAGAATTGATAAGAAAAATCCTTTTAAAGATAAAGAAAACATGAGAGCTATATAGTCTCATGTTTTTTTGTTAGTTGTTTATGTTTTTGATTAATTAAATCTATTACATCTTTTGGACTTGTTGATTCTAAATTATCTGTTATTGATAACATATCGTAGATAAACATTGGATCTTGATTAGTTACTTCTACTGCTCTATCTGCAAGATATGTACCTGTTATGTATGGATATTCTTCATAAATAGATTCGGGATATGCTAGGATATATCCATTAGCAATATCAAAAGAATAATTTATTTTTTCTTCTTGTGTTTCATAAAAGAAAGATAATTCTTCTGGTATTTTTCTTTTTATATCTTCTGGTATTTGTAGTCTTCTATCTACTTCATTTTCTATTGTTACTTCGCCATTTTTAATATAGTTAGAAAGTATGCCTAAAATTAAATATAAGTCATAGGTATTTTCTTCAGTCCATTCATTTCTTTCACTTAACATATAATCAGTTGCTTCTTTAGGATATCCTTTTTGTCTTAGAAAATTAATAGCAAGTGTTTCAAAATAGATAGATGGGAATTCTTTTATAGCGATTGGAAGATTTTCTTTCTTTTGTTCTTTTATAGTTATATAATGAATAAATTCATGAATAAAACATCTAAAATCTTCAATATTATGTACTTTACTTGTATTAATTACCCACTTACCTTTTTCATGATTACAATTCCAAACATCTGATGATTTAATTTGATCATTTTCTTTTAATTCGTCATATTCTCTTAACCATTTTAATGATGGATCTATTTGTATTAAGAATTCTATTATTAATTTATCTAATTCTTGATCAGTTAGACTTGGCATCCTTACTAAATGGTGATTTGATAAGTCTATTGATAATATTTCTTGAGATGTATGATTTAATAATTCATCTATATTTTCTATTACAAAATCATCTTGTTGTTTTTCTGTTGATGCTTCTGTTAGAAAAGATATTTGTCCTTCTAATAGTTGATTTAATAAATTTGTTCTATATTTAGAATTTAAATAATTAGTTAATTTCTTTTTTTCTTTATCATCTAAATTAAATAAAGCATTTACTACCTCTTTTGGAGTTTCATAATAATCCATTGCAATTAATGAATAGATTGACTCTATATAGATTGGTAAATCTTTTTTATTTATACTCATTTTATAATCATCAAGATTTGCATATTTATTAGTAAGAATAGTTCTTAAAAATACTGTTAATGTTTCATCATCACCTTTTATTTCTAATTGATTTATATAGTGTGGGATTAATAAGCTTAGTATTTCTTTAAACTCATCAATATTTTCTACTTCTAATGTTTCTTCATCGATTAAAGGTTCAGTTGAATCTCCTAATCTAATTACTGGGTATGGTTTTAAAAACTCAGTAAAGAACATTTCATTTGTATCTAATAATTTCTTTAATCTTTTAGCATCTTTTTCATTTTCTTTTGTATATTCAATTATAAAACTCTTTGTTTTTAGTTTTTTCATAATACTACCTCATGTGATATATATTATGATTTTAAACTTATTAATTGTCAACAAAAAAGAGGTTTATAAAACCTCTTCATGATCTGTTAATTTAACACTTACTAATTTAGAAACTCCTGATTCTTGCATTGTAATTCCATATAAAGTATTGGCATATTCCATTGTTTTCTTTTTATGAGTAATGATTAAGAATTGAGTTTTATTTTTATAGTGATCTAGATATTTACCAAATTGTGATACATTGGCTTCATCTAGAGCGGCTTCTACTTCATCGAATAAACAGAATGGTACTGTTCTTACATTTAGGATTGCAAATAGAAGTGAAATTGCTGTAAGTGTTTTTTCTCCTCCTGATAATAGAGAAATTGTTGTTAATTTCTTTCCTGGAGGAGATGCAATTATATCTACTCCTGTTGTTAGTAAATCGGAAGGATCAGTTAATTTTAGGTCAGCATGTCCACCAGAGAATAATTCTTTAAACACTTGTTGGAATTCTGTTCTTACTTGTTCAAATGTATGAGCGAATTCTTCTTTCATTACATCGTCCATTTCATTCATTATTTCAAGTAATGTATCTTCAGCTTTTAGAAGATCTTCTTTTTGACTTGATAAGAATTCATAACGTGTATTTACTCTTTCATACTCTTCAATAGCATCTAGATTTACCATACCAATGCGTTTGATATTTGCTCTATAAGTATTTACTTTTATTCTTGCTTCTTCTGGTTCAATATCTAAAACATATTCGTTTTTAGCACGTTCAAAAGTCATTTCATATTCTGAATTTAAAGTTTCTAGCATACTATCTAATTTTACATCTAAACGATTTATATTTATTTCTAAATCACGAGATGTTTTTTCTAGATTTCTTAGATTAGAATTCTTTAATTTATCTTGTGCTTGTTGTTCTTCTAATTTCATCTTTAAGATATCAATATCTTTTGATAAATTATTAATTCTAATTTGAATTTTTTCTTTTTCAGATGATTTTTCATGGAACAATTTAATTAATTCTTGTTCTTTATCACTTAAAGTATTATTAGACATTAATTCTAATTGTTCCCACTCTTTTGTTGTTTGTCCTAGAGTTTCTTTTAAATCTCTTAGTTCATTATTTTTCGAATCAAAATGTTCTTTTAAAGTTACTTTTTCTTTTGATAAATCAAATGCTGTTTCTTCTAATTTTGCAATTACTTTATTTAATTCAGATAACTCTAATTTTATCTCTTCTAATTCTTGTTCTAATAATTTTTGTTTTTCTTCTGTGTGTTTTAATTCTTGTTTTATAACAATAACACTCTTAGTTTGATTCATTGATCCACCGGACATTGAACCACCTACATTTACAACATCTCCATCTAATGTAACAATCTTATATCTATTGTTAATTAAACGAGATAGTCTTGTTGCAGCATCAATATCTGGTGCTAAAAGTACTTGTCCTAATTGATTTTCAATTATTGATTTATACTTCTTATCATATGTTAATAAATCACTTAATACGCCAATAAAGTCATTAGAACTTTTTAATGTATTTAAAACATCATAGTCAACATATCTTTCTTTAATAATTGATAATGGAAAGAATGTTGCTCTACCTAAGTGATTATCTTTTAAATAGTTAATAGCTTTTTTAGCAGAATCTTCATCTGATGTAATAATAAAATTCTTATTAGATGAGATTGCTATATTTAGAGCTTTAGTATATTTATCATCAATAGAAATAATATTACCAATTGTATTATGAATACCTGTAAGTGTAGTTGCTTTTAAAATACTTCTTACACTATTAGGCATATCAGCACCTTGTTCAATTTCTCTTTTTAGATTATCTATTTTATGTTTAATAGTAATTATATCTTGATCATGTTTAGAATAATCATTTGTTAACATGATTTTTCTTTGTTTTTCTGTTTGTACTTTTTTATCTAATTCTACTTGTTCATCTTCTTTTTGTTTAGATGATGCTACTATTTGATTAATATCTTCTTCTAATAAGGAAATATTTCCTTCTAATTTAGATTTCTTCTCTAAAAGAGTTCTTATTTCTTCTTTTAATTCATTTTCTTCTTTTGTAGTTTTACTACGTTCTTTTAGAAGATTTTTCTCTCCATTTATTTTTTCTACTTCTTGTGTTACTTGTAGTAATTCTCTATTTAGATTTGTTCTTTCTAATTCTAGTTTTTCTAATTTATTATTATCTTCCAAGAAAGCTACATCGTTTTTTGATGTTTCATTAGAGATTGTTACTATTTCTTTATCAATCTTTTCTTTCTTTTCTTTTTCTTGTTCTAAAATAGAATTAAAATTTTCTATATCATATGCTAGTAAAGCTACTTCATATTTATCTAATCCTTTTTTATTTTCTAAATATTCTTTTGCTTTTTCGCTTTGATTTTTTAAAGGTTCTACTTGTACTTCAAGTTCTGAAATTATATCATTTACTCTATCTATATTATTATGTGTTCTATCTAATTTACGTAGTGCTTCTTCTTTTCTCTTTTTATATTTTAAGATTCCTGCTGCTTCTTCAATGATAACTCTTCTATCTGTTGCGGAGTTTGATAAAATTCTATCTACTTCACCTTGTGAAATAATATTGAATGATTCTTTACCCATACCTGAATCCATTAATAGATTAGATATATCTTTTAAACGACATTTTTCATTATTTAAATAATATTCATTTTCTCCACTACGATATACTCTTCTTTTGATTGATATTTCAGTATATGGTACTGTTAGGAAATGATCAGAATTATCAAATATTAATTCAACACTTGCAACATTTAGGGGATTTCTACTTTTACTACCTGAGAAGATTACATCTGACATTGAACCTTCTCCACGTAATGATTTAACTGATTGTTCTCCTAAAACCCAACGTACAGCATCTACTACATTGCTTTTTCCTGAGCCATTAGGTCCGACAATACATGTAGTTTTATCATCTAATTTTATATCAATTTTATCTGCAAAGGATTTGAATCCTGTTGCAATTATTTCCTTTAAGTACATATCTTTCACCCTACTTGTAATTATACTATAAAAGTATGGTTAAGACAAATGATTTCTTTATTTTATAAGGTTTTTAGTAAATATGTTGTTTCAAATATTCTAGGTTCACTGCAATACTCTAAGATTAATTTATTCTCTTTTTTACAGATTATTAGTCCAACTGTTTCATCATCAGTTACTCTTCTTACATTTTTATCAATATAATTCATATATTTTTCGATTTGCCCAATATGTTCTGACTTTAATTCAGTTATTTTCAATTCTACAACAACATAACAGTGATATTCTAAATTATATAAGAGGATATCAATATAATTATATCTATCTCCTATTTTAATTTTATATTCATTCCCTACATATACAAAATCTTTTCCAAGCTCTTTTAAGAAATTATCTAAGTCTTCTAAGATTAAATATTTAAGTATTTTTTCAGTTACTTTATCGTATGGATGACTAGTATTTATAATTATAGGATTTTTTATAAAGTTTGTTACTTCATATTGTTCTTTATATAAAGTTTGTTCTTTTGTGAAGTTATCTAATCTTTTATATTCATTATTTTTAATTCTTTCACGTAACTCTCTTTTACTTAAATTATATTTCTTACACATATCAATATAATAGTTAATTTCTTGCATATCTTTTAGTGTTAATAATTCACAATAATGACTCCAGGTTAATTGTGTCGCCAGTGGCGACACTTTTTCATTTTTTTCTATAGAATCGGTCGCCACTGGCGACCATTTTTGAAATACTATATAAAATTGTTTCATTCTATATAGTGTTCTTCTATTGTATTTTTTCCCTACTTCTAACATTAATCTTTCAGAATACTTTCCAAGTATATTTTCACCATATTTTGAACCTGCTTCAGTTAATAATTTACCTATTTCATAGTAAGTTATTACTTTATGTTTTTCTTTGGAATAATCTTTTATTCTTGCGTAATTTTCATTATCTATAATTTTACTTTTTATTTCATTATAGTAGTTCATAGATCACCTCGAGATGAGATGTTATCATATAAATTATTTGTGTTCAAATTAATGATTATTTTATTTTCTTGTAATTATTGATTGATTTTTTATTTTTATAATGACGATTTTAATTCGTTTAAATTAATATTTTAATTAATTATTATTTTTCAAGGTTTTCACTTAATAGATCACTTAATGTTAGAAAATTATATCCTTTAGATTTTATATATAAAATACTGGTAGAAAGATTATTATAAATATAATTATTTATTGGTATTAATATAATAGATGAATTATTTAAATTATCTTTTATTTCTTTATATGGATCTTTTTTTATTATAAGTGTAGGTTTTACTGTATGAAGATTTATTTTTTTACATAGATTAATTATATTATTATCATCTTCTAAGCAATACTTAGGAGTTTTATTAGTTTTATAAGATAAATAAGATAATGCTGATGTAAAAGTTATTTCATCTATAGCATTGTTATAACTTAGTAATTCTATTTGATGATTAGATAGATTATTCAAATCATTATTTTCTATATATAATCCATCTATAAAGAATGTTGCTTGGATATCATGATAATTTAAAATACTTAGTAATTTATTTATATTTGTATCTTTTTCTACTTTAAATATAAAAGATATGTTTTTATTATCTTTGTTACCTGATGTTATTAATTTATCATAATTATCTTCTATAGAAATAGTTGGTTTTGTTTCTTTAAAAACTGTTAAAGATTCATTATAAGTACCATATTGTTTCATCTTAGTATAAGTTTTTTCAAGGTCTACTTCTTTTCCTTTTTTACCAGGAATAATTGTATTATTTTTTATAATCGCATTTACTGATTTTATTTCAAATTTAGACTTATTATTTATTATTTCTTTCATTAGAGGATCTTGATTTCTAATAATACTTATAGATTTATTTGTATAGAAAAATGAAAATAATAATAAAAGTATTATTAAAAGTTTTTTCATTTTATCACCTAGATAAGTATATGTTTAATTCACAAAAAAAGTATCCAATTTGGATACTTTTTATTATTCAGTTACTTCAACTGGTTCTTCAGTTTTTTCTTCTTTTTTCTTTGGTTTTGGAAGTGCTTCTTTTCTTGAGAAGTTTTGTCTTCCTTTTTTATCTGGTCCTTGTGCTTTAACGATGATTTCATCACCTAATTGAACTACATCTTCTACTTTATCTACTCTATCATGTGATAATTGTGAAATGTGAACTAGTCCTTCGCATCCTGGCCATAATTGTACGAAACATCCGAAGTCTTCAATTTTAACTACTTTTGCTTCATAGATTTTTCCTACTTCTACTTCTCTTACAACTTCTTCAATCATTTGTCTTGTTCTGTCAATAATTTCTTGATCATTATGATAAATGATAACTCTTCCATCATCTTCTAAATCTACTTTAACAGCATTTACATTTGTAACTTCTGTAACGTTTGATGCTTCACAAATAATTTTAGTAATCATTTCCCCACCACGTCCGATTACTTCTTTAATCTTATTAGGATTAATCATGAATGTAACCATCTTTGGTGCATATTTAGAAACTTCTTTACGAGGTTCTGCAATTTGATTTTTAATTGTATCTAAGATTTCTAAACGAGCTTTTTTAGCTTGAGCTAAAGCTTCTCTTAATATTTCTTCAGTAATTCCTGAAATTTTGATATCCATTTGTAGTGCAGTAATTCCGTCTTTTGTTCCTGCTACTTTGAAGTCCATATCTCCTAAGTGGTCTTCCATACCTTGAATATCAGTTAAAATAATATAATCATCACCATGTGTAATTAATCCCATAGCGATTCCTGCAACTGGAGCTTTGATTGGAACTCCTGCTGCCATTAATGACATACATCCAGCACAGATTGATGCTTGTGATGATGAACCATTTGATTCTAGGATTTCTGATACTACACGAATTGTATATGGGAATTCATCTTCTGATGGAATAACTTGAGCTAAAGCTTTTTCACCTAAAGCTCCATGTCCGATTTCACGACGACCTGGTGCTCCATATCTTCCTGTTTCTCCTACTGAGAATTGAGGGAAGTTATAATGTAACATAAATCTCTTTTGATCTTCCATTCCTAAACCATCAATAATTTGATGTTCATTTAAAGCTCCTAGAGTTGTTACTGATAATGCTTGAGTTTCTCCACGAGTGAATAATGCTGAACCATGAGTTCTTGGAAGTAAATCGATATCTGTTGATAATGGTCTGATTTCATCCATTTTTCTTCCATCTGCTCTTTGTTTTTCTTTAACAACGATACTTCTGAATAAATCATATTCAATATCTGAAACTACCATATTAACTTTAACTAGTAATTCTTTTAATTCGTCTTCTTTTAATTTATCTTCATTTTCTGATTTATATAATTCAATCATTTCTTCTTTTACAGCATCGATTGCAGCATATTTTTCAAGTTTATCTTTGATGCGTAAAGCTTTATCCATTTTATCTGTTGCTAATTCTTTAACTCTATCGATGATTTCTTGTTCTGGTACTAAAGTTTCATATTCCATTTTTTCTTCACCAATTTCGGCGATGATTTCTTCTTGAAATGCGATTAATTCTTTAATAGCTTCATGTCCGAACATTAATGCTTCTAGCATAACATCTTCTGTTACTTGTTTTGCTGAAGACTCAACCATGTTGATAGCTTCTTTTGTTCCAGCAACTGTTAATTCTAATTCAGAAACTTCTAATTGTTCAGGAGTTGGGTTAATTATTAATTCACCATTAACTCTACCTACTTTAACTCCAGCAATTGGTCCATTAAATGGAATCTTTGAAATTGATACTGCTAGAGATGAAGCAAACATTGCTGTTAATTCAGGAGAACATTCTTGATCTACTGATAATACTGTTGAAATAATTTGTACTTCATTTTTGAATCCTTCTGGGAATAATGGACGCATTGGACGGTCAATCATTCTAGCTGCTAAAGTTGCTGCTTCACTAGCACGTCCTTCTCTTTTAATAAATCCACCTGGAATTTTTCCTACTGAGTAAAGTTTTTCTTGATAATTTACTGTTAGTGGGAAAAAGTCTGATAGTAAGTTAACATTCTTACTTACTACTGCAGCTGTTAAGATTACTGTATCATTATATCTTACTAATACAGAACCATCAGCTTGTTTTGCTAGTTCTCCATGTTCAACTATAAGTTTACGACCATGAAAATCTAATTCAAATACTTTCTTCATAAACTACCTCTTTCTTATAATACAATTATATCGTTATACTCTTTGCTTTGCAAACTGTCTTTTTTAATAAAAAAAGACACTAAAAATAAGTGTCTACTTTGATTATTTTCTTAATCCTAATTTTTTGATTACTTCACGGTAACTTTGGATATCTTTTTTAGCTAAGTAAGCTAACATATTTTTACGTTGTCCTACTTTCTTTAATAATCCTCTACGTGAATGATAATCATGAGTGTGTTCTTTTAAGTGATTAGTTAAATCATTGATTTCTTTAGTAAGAATAGCGATTTGTACTTCTGCACTTCCTGTATCTTTTTCACTCTTAGCAAATTCTTTTACGATTACTGCTTTTTCTTCTTTTGTTAATGCCATATTAACACTTCCTTTCATCTATATGTCCACCAAAACTAAGTAAAAAGTCGGAATATCTTTAAACCTGGTATTGGCAAGTAATTGTATTATACTATGGATTTGTTGTTTTGACAAGTTTTTCTTTTATTTTTCATATATTTATAGTATATTTAAGATGGTGATGATATGAAGGATATAGAGAAAAAATTAATTAGTTGGGGAAAAGTTTTATTAATATTTTTATTATTTAATTATAGTTGGTTATTTCAATTAATACCGGTTTATATATTTAATATAGGATTAGATAATATAAGTGGTTCTACTAATGTTTTACTTAGTGCATTTAGTAGTTGTATTATGGTATTTATATTATTCTTTATATATAGAAAAAGTATTAGAGAAGAAGCTAAACATTTCTTTAAAAACTTTTGGGATTGTTTTGATGTAGGAATTGTTAGTTGGACTGTTGGTTTAGTAATAATGGTTGCATCAAACATTTTAATTAGTACTTTATTTGATGCGGGTGTTGCAGGAAATGAGCAAAGTGTCCAAAGTATGATTGCTTCTCTTCCTTGGATAATGGTTATTAATGCAGGTATTCTTGCTCCTATTGTTGAAGAAATTATATTTAGAAAAAGTTATGAACATTTAATTAAAAATAAAATTATTTATGTTTTAATTTCAGGATTTATATTTGGACTTGCACATGTAACTGGTAATATTAATTCTTGGGTAGATTATTTATTTATAATACCTTATGGTGCATTAGGAAGTTGTTTTGCTTTTAGTTATGTTAAAACTAAAAGTATTCTTACACCTATTATGTTTCATATGATTCATAATACAGTATTAGTACTTATATCTATTCTTTAGAAGCTTAGGCTTCTTTTTTTATACATAAAAATAAGGTGTATTTCTACATCTTATAAAACTACGTTTTTATTAAATTTTGAAATTTCATTTTGGGATTTTTTTCTACAAAGTCCCCCTTGCATCGTTCTCCCACGACTAAGAAAAACTTTTTTTGATATCCCTGATACTTTGTATTTTAATCTTATAATGATAGAACTATTATTTGATACTTTATACTACAAATTAAAAAGCTCTCTTAGAATGTCTTAAAATACATTTTAAAAGAGTTTAAATAATAATTACTTATTATTCATAGTAGGTCTAGAAAAGACGAAGTTTCGATATCTCTATTATGCCATCTTTCCATCTACTATATATATTTCGTCTACACGTGGAAAAAATCTTGTTTCCTAAGTATGTATTACATAGTCTAAATAAGTATTATGCAGCGGAGCATTAATGGAATCTGGACGAACACCAAAGTTGTTACCATTGTTATAGTTGTCGTTGTTGAAATTACCATTACTATTTACGTTCCAAACATTGTTAGTATTATTAATGCCGAATTACCCAGATCAACTTCAAACAAAGACTAAATAACAACAGTCTCAAACTTAGCAGATATTACCCAATATTATTTATATAAATAAAATAATATCAAATTTGCTTTTGATTAAATCACCCTCGCTAGTGCGAGGGCTATTCAATTCACTATTTACTATATCTTGTCTATTATTAACATAGATATACCTCATCGGCTACAAGCAAGCTTTCACCTAGTGCAGCCGGGTACTAGTTTATTCCATAAACTGTCATGAGAAATCAAAGATTTCTAGAAATTAGATTTAGAGATGATTATAACTGGACGAACGCCGAAGCGGATATCATCGCCATAGTCGTTGGAGCCGAAAATACCATAACTATTTACGATCCATACACTGCCAGAATGATTGGCCGACCCAGACCAATATGAAGTTTCATAAACCCAACTTGGTGCAGTTTTACAACTTGAACCACTACATCCTAATGTTACAAGTTCTTCCTCTGTAATAAGTCTTGCTTCTACTACATCTACTCCATAGTCTGATTCTAAGATTGTTTTATAGTTATTTACATATCCTTCTACTAT